>DATMMA010000296.1:0-10316 GCA_035570295.1 Streptosporangiaceae bacterium | reverse complement strand
CCCGCGCTGATTCAGTACGGCACGCCGGAACAGCAGCAGCGGTTCTTGCCGGCCACCCTGCGCGCGGACTACCTGTGGTGCCAGCTGTTCAGCGAACCTGGTGCGGGCTCCGACCTCGCCGGACTGACCACCAGAGCGGAGCGGGTCGATGGCGGCTGGAAGATCACCGGACAGAAGATCTGGACCTCGCTGGCCAGGCAGGCGGCCTGGGCCATCTGCATCGCGCGCACTGACCCCGCGCAGCCGCGCCATGACGGCATTAGCTACTTCCTGGTGGACATGCGATCACCCGGAGTCGAGGTCAGGCCGCTGCGAGAGATCGGCGGCGACTCGTTCTTCAATCAGGTCTTCCTGGACGGGGTCTTCGTTCCGGACGACTGCCTGGTCGGCGAGGTGAACAAGGGCTGGCGGATCGCCCGTACGACCCTGGCCAACGAGCGGGTGTCACTGTCGCGGTCGTGGACCTTTGGTTGCGGCGTGCCCGAGTTGCTGCAAGTGGCGCGAGTTGCGGCTGGGGCAGAGCGGCTGGCCGAGGTGGGCGAGCTCACCGCGGCCGGCCACGCGATCGATTTGCTGGGCCTCCGCGCGGCGCTGAAGCAGCTATCCGGGACCGAGCCGGGAGCTACTGGCAGCGTCCGCAAGCTGCTGAGCATGCGGCACGCGCAGCAGGTCGCGGAATTGTGCTGGGAGCTGTCGGGCGCGGCAGGGGCGCTGGGCAGCCGACACGGGGGCGCGCCGCTGACAGCCGACGGCGTGCCCGATGGGGCGCACTGGGCTCGCCAGGTGCTGATCACGCGTGCGCTCACGATCGGCGGCGGCACTACTGACGTTCAGCTCAACATCATCGGCGAGCGGATACTCGGGCTGCCGCGCGACCCCGATCCGCCCGAGTCAGGCGGCTGAGCACCTGCCGCTAATCGGATCAGGCCTGCGACGAGCCTCCTGCGCCCTCGTCATCAGGAGCGGGGAAGAAGCTGGTTGTCGTGTCCACGGAGGGCATCGCGCCGGCGTCGCCTGACCCAGGGGCCTGGGCCGTGTCGGCCTGTCCGGGGCCGGGCTGACCGGGGCTGGACTGTCCCGCGCCGGGCTGCGGGCTGGCAGGGAACCCGGCTTGCTGGCTTGGCGCCGGCTGCCCGGAAGCGGACTGGCCGGAGTCTGACTGCTCTGGCGTCCCCTGGCCGGACGGCGGCTGGCCAGACGAGGACTGGCCGAATACCGACTGACCGAACAAAGACTGGCCGAAACCCGGCTGCGGCGGATCTGCCAGGTTCAGGCCATTCTGGCTCTCGTACGCTGAGATGTCGCTGATCAGTTGGTCGATCCGGGCCTGGCTGTCGGCCGTACCGCGTCCGGTTCGCTCGGCGAACACGAGCGCGCCCAGTTGGCGCAGCAAGATGTCGCCGCGCCGGGAGGCCTGGGCCTGATCAAGCCTGGACTTGCCTTCCTGCGCTGCCTCCTGAGCTTGCTGTGCGATCTGGGTCGCTTGCGCACGGACCCTGTCCATAAGTCCCATGTGCCGCCTCCGCGGGCTGACCGGGCGCCCGCCCGGCTCGGCGAGCCGGAGCGCCGGAACGTTCACTCGGCAGCATAGAGCCGCAACTTCGCGCGGCCTAGTAACGTTGCGGCGCTGGTCAGGGCACCCTGCATACGGCCGCGACCAGATTCATGGGTTTGCCACCACACTTCATGGGTCTAAGCCATTTCTGTGGCTGTTATGTCTGATATGTGGGCACCAGACCCATGAAGAGTGCGAGGGGACGACTGGCCCGGTGCGCCGGCTACGCCCGAGCAGCAGCCAGTTCGGACACTACGGTCCGCGAGATGGCCAGGGCGTCGGAGACGACCGTGACGAGGCGGCAGCCGTTGTCCCGGTAGAGGCGCGCAGTTGCGCCATCGGTGGCGTGCACGCCGCCCGGCTTCCCTGCTGCCGCACAGTCCGCCCAGATCTTCTCGAGCGCCGGGCGAAACACCGGGTCCGCGGGGTCCAGCGGGCAGCCTAGCGAGTAGGACAGATCGCGCGGGCCGACATAGATACCGTCCACGCCGGGCAGCCGCAGCGTCGCAGGAAGCTCGGCCATCGCTTGCCGCGACTCGACCATCACGATGCACAGCGGAACCGACTGGCTGGCGATGACACCGCCGCCGGAACGGTAACCGTCAGGCGGGAAGCGGCACGCGCCCGCCACCGCGGCGGCCTGCTCAGCCGATTCCACGTTCGGCACGATGACGCCCTCGCAGCCGAGGTCCAGCGCCCTGCCGATGTCCGCCGGGTGCGCGTGCCTGACCCGGCCGAGCGGCGTCGCGCCGGCCTGCCGGATCGCGGTGGTCAGGGCCGGCAGGTCGTGCTCGGTCGCGGTGCCGTGCTGCAGGTCAACCACGACGTAGTCGAGGCCGCGGGCGAGAATCCCGGCGCTGACGGACGTAGGCGCCACGGCCCAGCCGCCGAACACGGTCTCGCCAGCGCGGACGCGGTCACAAAAGGGGAGTTGAGTCACTGGCCTAGCCAAGCACACCGCCTTTCGGCCTAGCACCCCCAGCCTGCCGCCGAGCCGGATTGCAGCAACTGACCGTGTACCCCGTATGCGAGCGTCCGGACGACCTTCGGGCGTGGCGGGATCGCGTAGCCCAGCATTCTGATCCCGCCGACAGAGACCGCTGCGATCCGCAGCCGACCACCGTCAGCAAACTGCAGCACCACGTCCTTGACGTCTGGCGCCACGGCCGCAATGCCGGACGAGGCTTCCATCGCCTTTCTGCTGCTGCTTTTGTACAGCCGACTGCACGTAAACGGAGCGACGACCCGGCCAGCCAGCAGCTGTGATGCGCTGCTGGCCGGGACGCAGGTGGAGCCGTCCGAAAACACGGCGCAGTAACCCCACGGACCGGTGTGTACGACGGCGTGCCAGGAAACGCCATCCAACTCGCCACTGCCGACGGACCTGCTGGCCACGGGCAGGCCAGCCTGGCCAGGACGTAGCCAGGTAATGAACCCTGCCGCGCCGTTGGTGTCGAAGGGAATCGCGTACTGGTACTCGGACTGGCCGACATAACTCACCGCCCGGGTGATCGCGCGCAGCGGCGCGGCCACGGCTACCCAGCGCTTCCCGCCTGCCGACACCGGCCTCAGGCTCAGGACTGTGCCGTTGCTGAGCTGGATGACAACGCGGGTCACGTCGGCACCCACGGGGCCTAGTTCGTATTGTGTGCCGCCGGCCGAGGCCGAATCTAGGCTCACTTCTCGCGGGCCGACACTGCCGATGTAGGCAGACCCGCAGGTCAACAGATACAGCTGCGACGTGCATCCGCCTCCTTGCGACCGGTTGACCACGACTCGCCAGCGCTTCGTGCCAATCGTTCCCGCGCCGACGACGCCACCCTTCGCGTTAGTGCCCAGCGGCGTCACCGTCACTTTGTAGTGCAGCTGCGAAATCGGGGCTACCCGGTGCGTCTGCAGGAAGCCAGGAATTAGAGCTGCTCCGGCGACAATCACGGCAATTCCCGCCGCCACCGAGATCCACCTGCGCATCCGAATTCCCCTGCCTCGTCGCACCACCCGTGTCACTGGCGCTGGCCTCGGCTCGATGCCGTCCAGCAAGGCGCCGAGCCTGGCCCGGAGTTCGTGCTCGTCCTGGACGCTCATGCCGGTCCCCCTTCCAGCAGCACCGGGCTGGTTCGCAGTTTTGTCAGGCCACGGGAGGCCTGACTCTTCACGTTGCCGACCGAGCACCCGAGCACTAGCGCGGTCTCGGTCTCGGTCAGGTCGAGCCAGTACCGGAGCACAACCGCGGCGCGCTGACCGTAGGGCAGTTCCATAAGAGCGCCGACCAGCGCATCCCTGGTGTGTCGCTGGTCCGTCCCGTCGGTTGCCGCGACAAGGTCCGGCACCGTCTCGGTCAGGACCTCGCCGACGCGGACCTTCCTGAAGCGACTCCGGTTCGCGTTCACGACGACTCGCCTGAGGTAGGCATCCGGGTTGTCGGCCCGCCGGACCCGGGCCCACGATGCGTAGGCCCTGGCGAATGCCGTCTGCGCGAGGTCCTCGGCTAGCTGCAGGTCGCCCGTCAGGCCGTAACCGAGCCGCACGAGCTGAGACCAGCGGCCGTGCATGAAGTCGCTGAACTCGGCGTCAGCCGTAGCATCCATGGCCACCCCCTTCGCCTGCTAAGACCCCGGGCCGGGCTCGGACCGTTGCATGACGCCAGAGTCGGTCTGGTGCGGCAGGCATGTCGGGCAAGCGCGCGTTCCCGCAATAGCAAATGTGACTTTTAGCCGATGTTCGGACCGTAGTGGACGGGCGAGTGACGGGCTGCACGACGCCCAGATCTCGTCAGGCGCCGCCAGTTACAGCGAGTGCGGCGACCGCTACGGCGATCGACAGCGGAACGGCGAGGACGCCGAGCCGGCTGGCGCGGGCCAGTGACGGGCGAGCGCCTGCGTCCCGGGCTGCCCGGATCCACAGCAGCCACGCCAGCGACCCGGTTACGCACAAGTTCGGCCCGAGGTTCAGGCCAATCAGCAGCTGCAACGGATGAGCGGGCGTCCTGGCCGCGAGCATGCTAGCGGCAGGCAGGTTGTTCACCACGGCCGTCGCGATCGCAGCGAACGCTGCCGTCGCCCACCCGGACAGGTGCGAGAGCAGGTCGGCCGGTCCGGACCAGGCTCGCCCTAGCGTGCCAAGCGCCACCGCAGCGCCGAACAGCCCCGCCAGCACCGGCACCCCGAGTACCTGCCAGATCCGGCCGATGGTCACCGGACCGCCGCGTATCGCCCGGATGCCAGCGGCGAGCACGCCGACGACGAACACCGGCAATGCAGACGACGGGATGACGATGACGAGCACGGTCGCCGCGACGATTGCCGCCAGCCCGATGCCCAGCACAGGCTGGGATACCTGGCCCGGCTCTGTTGTTGCCGGGCCGAGCGAGCGCCGCTCGCCGAAAGCGACAACAGCGGCCGTTACTACGACGGCACCTAGCCACGGCAACCACATCCGCGCCGCGAACTGCCCGCCGGTCAGGTGCAAGTGGCCGAGCACGATCAGGTTGGTCAGGTTGGATCCGGGCAACAGCAGCGACGCGGCGTTGGACAGCAGCAGGCAGCCGTAGAGGAAGGCCGGCTCGCCCTCCCCCCGGCTGCGCGCGGCGTGGACGAGGACGGGGGTCAGGAACGCGACCGACGTGTCCAGGTTCAGCGTCGCGGTCACGATGCTGACCAGCAGCACAGATCCCGCGAACAGCAGCGAGCCGCTGCGAGTGGCCGTCGCCAGGCGCGATCCGGCGGCGGCGAAGAGGCCGTCGTCATCGGCGACAAGCCCGACCAGCAGCAGCCCGGCGACCAGCACGAACGGTGACCAGTCCTGTGCCGCGGCCGCGGTGGCGTCGGACGGCCTGGCGGCAACGGCCGCCACCAGCCCGGCCAGGCCGACGGCGGCCAGCAGCCAGCCCGGCCGTATCGCCTGACGGCCAGCTCGCATGCCGGCTTAGGCGAGCCCGGTCACTCGCTCGCGGGCAGCTTCGATGCGCCGCAGCGTTTCCGTCCGGCCCAGCACCTCCAGCGACTCGAACAGCGGCAGCCCGACTGTCCGTCCGGTCACAGCTACCCGGACCGGAGCCTGCGCTTTGCCGAGCGATAGCCCGTACGTCGCACCGACAGCCTCGAGTCGTTCCTTGAGCGCGTCCTTCTGCCACGGCACGTTCTCGTACGCTGCCGCTACCTCGGCCAGCAACTCCGCGGCGGGCTCTCGCATGGCCTTAGCCCAGGCTGCCTCGTCATAGGCGGGATCGGGCAGGAAGGCGAAATCCACCATCGCGACGACTTCAGGGAGTACCGTCACCCTGGTCTGTGCCAGCGGCGCAAGCTCGGCAAAGACGGCCGGGTCGAATCGCTCGGCGGGCCACGGCGCCGCCGCGGGCGTCAGCCACGGCTGGCACGCTGCGATGAACTCCGCCGGCGTCAGCGCCCGGATGTACTCGCCATTGAACGCGCGAAGTTTCTTCACGTCGAAGAACGCCGGGGACGGATTCACATCCTCCAGCCGGAACTCAGCCACCATCTCTTCCCACGGCACGATCTCCCGATCGCCCCTGGGTGCCCAGCCGAGCAGCATCAGGTAGTTGCGCATAGCCGCCGGCAGGTATCCCTCGTCCCGGAAGCCCTCCAGCGCGACCTTGTCCCGCCGCTTGGACAACTTCTGCCGCTTCTCGTTCACGATGATCGACAGATGCCCCCAGGCCGGCGGCTGATGGCCAAGCGCCTCCCACAGCAGTTGCTGCTTCGGGGTATTCGACAGGTGCTCCTCGCTGCGGAGCACATGAGTAATCCCCTGGCCCATGTCATCGACGACATTGGCCAGCAGGAACAAGATCGAGCCGTCGGCCCGGGCCAGCACGAAGTCTTCGATCGCCGAGTTCTCGAACACTGTCCTGCCGCGGACTAGGTCATCGACCACCGTCGCGCCCTCGTCAGGCGCGCGGAACCGGAGCGCCCGCCCCTCGCCCGGCCCTAGACCGCGGTCCCGGCAGAAGCCGTCGTAGCCGCGGTGCTGGTCGCCGGTCCTGGCGATGACATCCTCGCGGGTGCAGTCGCAGTAGTAAGCGCGACCCTGGGCATACAGGCGCTGCGCGGCTTCGGTGTGCTTAGCGAGATTGTCCGACTGGAAGACCGGCCCCTCGTACTGGGTCTTGTCGATGCCCAGCCAGGCCATCGCGCTGATGATGCCTTCGGTCCACTCCGGCCGGTTCCTGGCGGCGTCGGTGTCTTCGATCCGGAGCACTAGCGCACCGCCGTTGTGCAGCGCGAAAGCCCAGTTAAACAGGACAGACCGGGCGCTGCCTACGTGGAAGATGCCAGTGGGCGACGGCGCGAAGCGCACTCTGACCCCAGAACCCGAGCTAGTCACGGCAGCCGAGTCTAGTCGAGCCCAGGCCGCCGCCAGCGGGGACAACGAGCATGAGCATGATCACGGGTGCCACGACGAGCGCGGCCATCGCCCAGCTCAGCCCGAACTGCTGGGCGAGCAGGCCCACGGCCAGCGGACCGAGCCCGCCCGCCAGGCCGGCGGCACTGGACAGCGACACCACTAGTCCGCTCCGGCCCGGCAAGCTGCCGAACAACTCGGCCTCGAGCACGGGATACCACGGTGTGGTCGCCAGGGTCAGCAGCGCGAGCAGAATAAGCTTGGCGCCGAGCCCCGGGATCAGCAGGAACGCCGGGAGCAGCCCCAGCGTCAGCCACACGCTGGCCCGCAGCACCCGCCCGCCGTCGAGCCGCTCCAGCAACTGGATCAGGATGACGTCGCCGACCAGGCCAGCGCCGAGACGGACGCCAACGCCGAGTGCCGCACCGAACGGACCAGCGTGCGCGGATTCAACCAGGTACAGGGCCAGGAACGTGGTGAATACATCCAGCAGCAGGTCTGACACCTCGAGCAGGAGGAGCCAGCGCAAGGCGCCGGAGCGGCGGATGATGCTGATGGCGAGCCGCCAGCCCGGCCAGTGGGAGTCGTCATCGGCTGGAGCGCCATCACCCGTCCGGTGGGGAGCGGAAGCGGCACCGGGGTCAGGGCCAGCCGCCACTGACCCGCCTACACGGTCGGCCCGGCCGGTTGCCGCAACCGCAAGCCACGCCACGACCGAGCAGGCCGCGCAAGTCATGAAGGCCAGTCGCCAGCTGCGGCCGGCAGCCAGCATCGCCGCGACGAGCAGCGGCCCTGCGACGGCACCCGCCGATCCCGCAAGTGTCCAGCGGGCCATTCGCTGCGCCTGGCGGTCGGTGGCTGAATCAATGAGCGCCGACTGGCTCAGGCTGACGAACGCCCCCGAGGCCGGGAAGAAGATCGTCAGGGCGACCAGCAGCACCGCGAAGACCGGGGCGAGCCCGGCAGCGAGTACTGCGGCGATGAAGATCAGGCCGCCGGCCAGGATGAATCGTCGGCGCCGCGCGCCAGTTCCGGCGATCACACCAACCGGCAGCTCAAGAATGCTTCCAGCGACCAGCGGCACTGCGGAGAGGAAGCCGAGCTGAAGGTAGCTCAGCGATAGGTCGTGCCTGATGAGCGGCAGCGCCGCGCTCTTGGTACCGTCGAAAAGCTCGTCGACAAATTCCACCGCTAGCGCGGCAAGCAAAGCGCCCGCTCCGGCCCGTGGTAGCCAGCACCGTGCTAGCCACGACTGGGCCAGGCGGATCCGGCGCCGCTTTAGCTCAGATCACAGTCAAGTGAAGCCCACAGCAGCGATGCTATCCCGGTCGTCGCCCCAGTGGAATCTGGCACAGGGAAACTCACGCCCGGATTAGCTGCCGGCGGGCAGTTCCGGAGCGGCAGGGCCGCTTGCGATCTGTGCCTTGAGCGCCGCTAGCTCGGCGTCGACGTTAGCACTGGCGCCGGCCTGGTCCAGCTCCCGCTGGATGTCATCGGTGTCGCCGCCCACGTCCTCAAGCACTCCGGACTGAAGCAGCTCGTCGGTAGCAGCGGCCCTGGCCTGCATATTCGCGATCTTGTCCTGGGCCCGCTCTAGGGCCGCTCCGGAGTCGCCGAAGCTCCTGGAGATGCCCGCCGCCTCCTCGTTCACCGATGTCATCGCCGACGCCGCGGTGTACTGGGCCTTCATGACTTCCTTCTTGCTGCGGAAGTCGTTGACGCGCTGCTGGAGCGTACTGAGTGTCTGCTCCATCTTCTGCTCTTCGTCATTCAGCTGCTGGTGCTGCGGCTCCATCTCGTCGATCTGCTGCTGCGCCGTGGCCCTGCGGGATAGCGCCTCGCGCGCCAGGTCCTCCCGGCCCTGGGCCAGCGCCGCCTTAGCCTGCTCGTTCAGGTGGTCAATGGAGTGCTGCAGCTGCTGCTCCTGCAACTCGAGCTGCTTCTTTGAAGCGGTGATGTCAACCAGCGCCCGGCGGACCTTGGTGATGTGGTCCAGCATCTGCTCGTAGGAGTAGTCGAGCATCTCGTTCGGGTTCTCGGCCGTGTCTAGCGCCTTGTTCGCCTTCGCGGCGACGATGTCGTGGGCCCGTTGGAAGAGACTCATGCCAGTTGCTCCCTGCGACGATGAAACTCCAGCCTCGGCTTATGCTGCCGAGCGTACTAGCCGCGGGAACGAGCATTTCCGGCTTAGCCGATCTTGATCACGGCTCAGCCGTGCGGCCACCGGACATTCGCCTCGATAAGCTCTCGGCGTGCAAGTGCGCTCGCTCGGCTATCGCACCGACCTGATGATCCGCAGCCTCGAGGGCAGCCAGGTCGACGACCGCGGTGATTACCTGGTCATCCGTACACCGGGCAATCCCAGCTACTGGTGGGGCAACTTCCTGTTGCTGGAGTCGCCGCCGCGGCCAGGCGAGACTGGATCCTGGCTCGAGACGTTCTCAGCTGAATTCCCGCAAGCCAGGCATGTCGCGATGGGCATGGACGTCACCGGGACTAGCGACGTCAGCACAACCGAGATGCTGAGCTACGGCATGCACCTGGAACAGACAGCGGTCCTCACCGCAGTGGAAGTGCTTGAACCGCCGCACCTCAACCGGACCGCGGAGATCAGGGCTCTGGCAGGCGACAGCGACTGGCGCCAGGCGGCGGAACTTCGGGCCACGGTCAACGAGGGCGAGCCAGGCGCCGAGCCGACTTTCCTGCAGGCGCGGATCCAGGCTGAGCGTGCCCTGACGGAGGCGGGCCACGGAACATGGTTCGGCGCGTTCCTGGACGGGGAGCTGGTGGCACAGCTGGGCCTGGTCAGTGACGGGTCTGGCCTCGCTCGTTACCAGAACGTAGAGACCCACCCGCAGGCAAGGCGCCGGGGACTGGCCGGAACGCTGGTCTGGCACGCGGGTCAGCATGGCCTCCGCGACCGCGCGGCTACCACCCTTGTCATGCTCGCTGACCCGCTTGACGTGGCCATCCGGATCTACCGCTCAGTCGGCTTCGTCGTCGCCGAGACTCAACTCGGTTTCGGCCGTCCGCCTGCTTGATTTCGGGCGGAAATCAGCCGGGCTGGTCAATCCCCGGCGCTGCAACCGGAGTTCGCTCTGGCGCCGGACTCCAGCGGGCTGACGCATCTGTTTCCAGCAACGTACGCCGACACCCGGCTGGGTGACTCGCGGCCGACACTGACCGTGCGGTGACGGCAAGAGGGTCCGCCTGATTTATATCTTATACCCGATTCAGTCCAGTGCCTGCTTTCGCCGCCGTTGCGATTTCTTTACGGTTTGTCTTCGCGTTTTGGTCACATCAGGGCCGAAATCGGTGCATGGTGGTTAGCCGAGAGCACCCAGCGTGCGCGACGACAGCAGCCGTAACCGGCTCGCCCTGAACTTGCACTGCATCCGCA
>DATMMA010000295.1:0-12294 GCA_035570295.1 Streptosporangiaceae bacterium | reverse complement strand
GGCCAGGGCCGCAGTCACGCCGTCCGGCTCGCTCAGGAAGGGGCCGACATCATCGCGGTCGACTTGTGCCAGCAGATCGACTCCGTGCCGTACCCGATGGCGACACCAGAGGACCTGGAGCAGACGGTCAAGGATGTCGAGGCTCTCGACCGCCGGATCGTGGCGACTCAGGCCGACGTCAGGGACTTCGAGGCACTGAAAGCTGCGGTGAACGAGGGCGTCGCGGAACTGGGCCGGCTGGACATCGTCGCCGCGAACGCCGGCATCTCCTCGGTCGGCCGGGCCGACGAGCTGCCGGAGCAGACCTGGCAGGACATGATCGATACCAACCTGACCGGTGTCTGGCACGCCGCCAAGGCGGCGATCCCGCATCTCAAGGCGGGCGGCCGCGGTGGCTCGATCGTGATCACCAGCTCGGCCGCCGGGCTGATGGCGATGCAGAACATCGGCCACTACGTGTCCGCCAAGCACGGTCTCGTCGGCCTGATGCGGACCCTGGCCCTGGAGCTTGCGCCGTTCAGCATCCGGGTCAACTCGCTGCACCCGACGACCGTCAACACCCCGATGATCCAGAATGCGCCGACCTATGCGCTGTTCCGCCCGGACCCTGGAGAACCCGACGGTCGAGGACGCGGCCGAATCGTTCCTCATGCTCAACGCGCTGCCCGTCAAATGGGTGGAGCCGATCGACATCAGCAACGCGCTGCTGTTCCTCGCCTCAGACGAGGCCCGGTACATCACCGGCGTGACGCTGCCCATCGACGCGGGATGCATCGTCAAGTAACTAGTTAGGAGCACGCAGCATGGCTGGACGAGTGGAAGGCAAGGTTGCTTTCATCACCGGAGCGGGCCGCGGCCAGGGACGCAGTCACGCCATCCGGCTGGCCGAGGAAGGCGCGGACATCATCGCCGTCGACATCTGCCATGACTACGACTCGGTTGGCTACGGGATGTCCACGGAGGCTGACCTGGCCGACACGGTCAAGGCTGTGGAAGCGCTGGACCGGCGCATCGTGGCTCGCAAGGCCGACGTCCGTGACGCCGCCGCGCTGAAGGCCGCGGTGGACGATGGCGTCGCCGAGCTCGGCCGCCTTGACATCGTGTGCGCGAACGCCGGGATCTGCACAGTTCAGAGCTGGGACGAGGTAACGCCCGCGGTCTGGCAGGACACTCTGGACACCAACCTCACCGGGGTGTGGAACACCATGGTTGCCTGCGCCCCGCACCTGATCGCGGCCGGCGGCGGCTCGATCATCTGCACCAGCTCGACTGCGGGGATCAAGGGCCTGCCATTCCTCGCCCCCTACGTGGCCGCCAAGCACGGCGTCGTAGGCATCGCCAGGACCATGGCGAACGAGCTCGCAGCGCACAGCATCCGCGTCAACACTGTGCACCCGACAGGAGTGCAGACGCCGATGGTCGAGGGCCTCGGCGGCCTTAACCCGCTCCTCGAACGGGACCAGAACCTCGGGCCTATCTTCATGAACACGCTCCCGGTGGAGTCCGTGGAGGCGCGTGACATCAGCAACGCGGTGCTGTTCCTCGCGTCAGACGAGGCGCGCTACATCACCGGGCTCGAGTTCACCGTCGACGCGGGCAACACGATCAGGTGAGCGAACGGGTCGAGGCGGGCCGGATCACGCAGGTGCGGGACCGGGTCCGGCACCACCTCGTCGGCCGGGAGCGCGAGCTTGACCTGGTGCTGGCGGCCGTCGCGGCTGGCCGGGACATCGTCCTGGAGGGCCCGCCTGGCACCAGCAAGAGCACGCTGCTGCGTGCCATCACCGCCGAATGGGGCATCCCGCTGGTTTTCGTCGAAGGCAACGCAGACCTGACTCCCGCCAAGCTCGTCGGCCACCACAACCCGGCCAGAGTGCTGCGGGAGGACTACAGCGCAGCCAACTTCGTCGACGGCCCGCTGCTGGCGGCGATGAGGTCCGGCGGGTTCCTCTACATCGAGGAGTTCAACCGCGCGCCTGAAGATACCCTCAACACCTTGCTCACTGCCATGGCGGAGCGCCAGATCGCGGTGCCGCGGGCGGGCACAGTCGCCGCGAGCCCGACGTTCCGCGTCATCGCGTCGATGAACCCGTACGACAATGTCGGCACGACCCGCTTGTCGACCTCGGTGCACGACCGGCTGTGCAGGCTCGCGGTGAGCTACCAGGACGCCGATGCTGAGCGCGGCATCGTGGCACTGCGCGCCCCGCTGCCGGGCAGGCCGGCTGAGCTGTACGAGCGGCTCGTCGCTGACGCAGTCGCGGTGACGCGGGCCACTCGTGAGCGGGACGACGTCCGGCAGGGGAGCAGCGTCCGCGGCGCTATCGACATGACGCTGGTCGCCGGGCAGTTGCTGGAGCTTGCCGGCGTGTCGGCCAGCGACGATTCCCGCTACCCGGAGATCGTCTACGACGCCATGGTGGTAGCGCTGTCCGGCCGGATCTTCCTGGACGAGACCGTCGACGCGACGCCCGAGGCCGTGCTGCGGCAGATCTGGGCGGACCGGTTCATCCTGGAGCCTGCCGTCGCGGCCCCTGGTTGAAGAGCAGTCGCGGCTGACTCGCCGGTCCGCCGGACGCTGCAGCCGCTGCGCCGCAAGCCCAAGGCACTGGACGAGCAGCCGCAGCTCTTTGAGCCTGCCAGAGGCGGTGCGGGCGGCTTCGTGCTCGCTGGTCTGCCTGGCCGCCACGCGCCCGGCCGGCCAGGCAGCGGCAGTCCGGCGCTGAGTGCCGAGGCGGGCATGCTTCTCGCGACGGCACCGGCCGATGGCGAGCCCGACCCTGAGACGGTGCGGCGCGCCCGCCAGATTGCCGCACGGCTGGCTGTGCCCCGGCCGCGGCGCGACGTCAGCGCCCGGCGCGGTGCAGGTCAGCTCGCCAGCGTCCGGTACCGCGGCGGCTCCGACGACATCGACCTGGACCTGACCATCGACCAGCTCGCCCTGCACCCGGTGCCTGAGGATGACGACATCATTGTGCGGGAACAAGTGCGCACCAGGCGCAGCGTCGTGCTGCTGGCTGACGTGTCGGGATCGATGCGCGGCGAGCGGGTGCGGACCGCCGCCGCGATGGTGGGCGCTCTCGCCGCCGAACTGGCCCGCGATGACCTCGCCGTCGTCGCGTTCTGGTCAGATGCGGCGGTGCTGTGCCATCTCGGTCAGCGTGTCCCGCCTCAGCAGCTACTCGACGTCATGCTGCGCATCCCGGCCAGAGGACTAACGAATATCGCGTTCCCGTTGCAGGTTGCCGCGCGTGAGCTCGCGGTCGTTCCCGCCCTGGACGCCCGGGTGCTGCTGCTGTCCGATTGCGTGCACAACGCCGGCCCTGACCCCCGCCCGTTCGCGGCCCGGCTGGCACGGCTCGACGTACTGCTCGACTCCTCCGGCGAGCAGGACCCGGATCTGGCGCGCGACCTCGCGCTCCTCGGCCGGGGCCTATTGCGTAGTATCCGGACCTACCATGACGTCGCGCCCGCCTTGAGCGCGATTTTCGCAAGCTGAGGGAGAGCTCATGTCCGTTGTCGTTGTTGCAACGATCGTGCCACTGCCCGAGCACCGCGACGCGGTCATCGCCGCGTTCAAGGAGACGATCGAGCGAGTCCACGACGAGGACGGGTGCGAGCTGTACAGCCTGAACGAGGCGCCGGACCGGCTGATCATGATCGAGAAGTGGGCTAGCCCCGAAGCACTGGCGAACCACAGCAGGGGCGTGAATCTTG
Source organism: Streptosporangiaceae bacterium (assembly GCA_035570295.1). GTDB lineage: Bacteria > Actinomycetota > Actinomycetes > Streptosporangiales > Streptosporangiaceae > JAJYUU01. The sequence continues at coordinate 8,577 of DATMMA010000295.1, read as the reverse complement.
CAGCGCTGAATCCCAAGCTGGCCGGCAAGGTGACCGCGGCGCCGGAAGTCATCGTGCTCCAGCAGGTCCCGGTCGGCGATCCGGTCAAGGGCGCGCTCTGAGCGCTGCAGCGCTGTTTGCCGCACCGCTGTTTGCCGCACCGCTGTTTGCAGCACCGCTGTTTGCAGCACCGCCGGGCGGGCCGGAAACCTGATTGCGGCCGGCCCGACGTGGCTGCTGAGGTGGCAGCGTGACCATCCTCAGCAGAGCCGATATCACCGCGTTCCGTCAGCAGGGCTACCTCGTCATTCCCGGCGTGCTCGACGACAGGCAGGTCGCCTTCGGGCGGCGGACCGCTACCGCGATGCTGACAGCGCAGCCGCCCGGTGCGCGGCATACCGGACCGTACTTCCTCTGGCCCCAGTTCGCCGGATCTGCCGAAATCGGCCACGAGCACGGGCTGCTGCGCTTCTACCGGCGGTCCGGCATCGCTGAGCTGGCGGCCGCCCTGCTCCGGCCGGAGCTGCCGCCGCGGCAGCCGGACTTCGCGCAGCTCGCCACGACGATCCCGCCGTGGCCGCACCGTCCTGGCGGGCCGCACGTGGACGGGATCAGCCCGCCGTCGCCAGACGGCACGCCGGGCACGTTCTCGCTGCTGGCCGGCGCCTGGCTGACCGATCACCGGATGCGCGACCAGGGCAATTTGTGGGTATGGCCGGGGACGCACTTGCGTTTCGGCGAGTACCTGGCCCGCCGCGGGGCGGACGCGCTGGGCCAGCTTCATCCGGCACCCTATCCGCCGATCGAGCTTGGCGAGCCGGTGCAGGTGACCGGGCCGGCCGGGAGTGTCCTGCTCGCGCACTACCTGCTGGCGCACAACATTGGCGGCCACGACGGGCCGGCCGGCGCACCGATGCGTCAGGTCGTCTATTACCGGTTGCAAGCCGCAGGCCATCGGGCGCGCTGGCGCGAGGCCGTGACCTATCCGCTGGCGGAGTTCCGCCCGGCTGGGTAGGAGAAGGCTGGCGGATAGGAGAGGGCTGGGATCGATATGACACGATATCGACATGTCTGAGTGGCAGGACTGCCGGCCGGAGGTCGCGCTGTTCTGGCGCCGGTGGCCTTCTTTCAGGTCCCGGGTCGAACGGGCCCGGCGCACGGAACTGGACGATCTGGGGCGGCACCTTGACGCGGCTGTCGAATTGATCGATCCGCGCCTGTGCTGGGAACTCGGCAAGGCAACCAGCGAGTGGCTGCTCGTCGTCACGGCCAACGGCGATCCCCAAGTGCGGTCAACGGCCGAGAGATGGCTGCGTGCCGCGCCGGTTCCGGACCCAGGCTGGCAGTTCCATTGCTACCGGCCGGCCGACCCCGGCGCGCTGTCCGGCAAGCTGCAGCTCGGCGACGGCGCAGTCGACCTGGCGGACATCCGGTTCAAGCTCGACCGCGACTTCGACCTGGCACGTATCCACGTGACGGTGTGCCACCCGGGGCTCGCCGCGCTAGAGGAGGACGCGCGGCTGCAAGCCGTGTTCATGGCGCTCGACCGGACGCTGGGGGAGGACGAAGTCCACCGCTGGATCGGCGACATCGACATGTCGATCAGCTCGGGTGCTGACGCGGTGACTGCGACTCGCCTGGTTGCCGAAGTCGCGGATCTCGCAAGCGCCTACGCCGCGCGGAAGTCAGTAACCCTGCGCGACATGGCGGCCGACGGGCGACCGGTGATCACCCGCACGACCGTTCCGATGCGCCCGATCGATTTCCCGCTCTATGACCAGCACATCGCCATCACGGCGGGCTATATCGCTGGCGGGGCGGACAGGCTGCCCGAACCTTCGACACTGACGCGTCTCCAGCAGTTCGAGGACGTGCTGCTGGCCCAGACAGCCGGCCAGGCGGTGCTCGCCGGGCACGAGACCCACGACCAGCGTCGCGTCTTCCACCTGTATGCCGACCCGGTTGCCGACACCGCGGAGCGCTTGGGCGCCGTACTGCCGCCGTGGCTGGAAGGGCCATTCAGCGTCGAGGTAACCCTGGATCCCGGCTGGGACGAGATCAGCCACTTCCTGGCCTGAGCTACAGGAGCTGGTCGACGGTGATCGGCAGGGAGCGGATTCGCCTGCCGGTGGCGTGGAAGACCGCGTTGGCGATGGCGGCCGCCATGCCAACCAGGCCAACCTCGCCGACGCCCTTGACCCCGATCGGGTTGAACCGGCCAGGTTCGCCGACGAAGAGCACGTCTAGGTCCGGGATGTCCGCGTTGACCGGGACGAGGTAGTCGCCGAAATTCGCGTTGGTGATGCGGCCGGTGCCGGGGTCGGTGACGGTCTCCTCGAGCAGCGCCATCCCGATGCCGCCGACCGTGCCGCCGGTGATCTGGCTGGTGGCGGTCTTTCCGTTGAGGATGCGGCCGGCGTCGATCGCCGACACGACACGCGCGACGCGCACCAGGCCCAGGTCGGGGTCGACGCGAACCTCGACGAACCTGGCGGCAAAGGCGCCAGCTGGTGCCATGCCGACGTCCTGCGGCTCGGGTGGCGCGCTGTCGCCGTCTGCGGTTAGTTCATCCAGGCCGTGGCGGGCCAGGATGTCGGCGTAGGACTCACTTCGAACTGGGTCGTAGCTGTGCAGGATGTGACCGTCGGCGACCGTCACCTCGTCGAGGCGGCATCCGCGCAGCGGCGAGCCCGGATCGTCCTTGACCGTACCGAGGCATGCCTGGATGACGCCCCGGCATGCCGCCCTGACAGCAGTACCCAGGGCTGCGGTCAGGCCAGAGCCGCCCTCCAGGGCTCCCTCCGGCATGTCGGTGTCTCCAAGGCTGAACTGGACCTGATCGAGCCGCAGGCCTAGCAGTTCAGCCGACAGCTGAGTCATCACGGTGTAGGTGCCGGTGCCGATGTCGGTTGCGGAGCTCCGCACGTATGCGGTCCCGTCGGCCCTGATCGACGCTCTGGCCTGGCACGGCGGCTGGAACCAGAAGAAGCTGACCCCGGCCATGCCGTAACCGACCAGCCAGCTCCCGTCGTGCATGGAGCGCGGCCGAGGGTCGCGCGCGTGCCAGCCAAACCGCTCCGCGCCCTGCTCGAAGCAGGCGCGCAGCGCCTTGCTCGACCACGGCAAGCCGAGCTGCGGCTGGATCTCGGCGTAGTTGCGCAGCCGCAACTCGAGCGGGTCCACGCCGGTGGCATACGAGAGCTCGTCCAGCGCGGACTCCAGCGCGAAGTTGCCCTGCGCCTGACCCGGCGCTCTCATCGAGGTCGGATACGGGATGTTGAGCCGCGCCTGGAGGTCCCGGACGTCCACGTTGGGGCAGGCATACGCCCAGGACGAATCTGTCGCGACCGGCTCGTAATTGTCGTCTTCCATCGCGATCGAGTTCTTGGCTTCGTGGTCAAGCACGGTCAGGTGCCCGCTGCGGTCCGCTCCGAGCCTGATGTGCTGGACTGTCCTGGTCCGGTGCCCGACACCGGTGAACATCTCCGGCCGGGTCAGTACCAGCTTCACCGGCCGCTTTGCGGTCCGCGCCGCCAGCACCGTCAACAGGACGTGCGGCCAGACCCGCAGTGCGGCGCCGAAGCCGCCCCCGACGAAGGGCGCGAGCACCCGGACGCCGCTTTCGGGAACCCCGAAAGCGACTGCGAGCGCTGCCCGGACACCGTGGGGCCACTGGGTGGAGTCGTGGACCGTGAGCGAGTCACCGTCCCAGGCTGCCACCGTAGCGAACAGTCCCATCGGGTTGTTGGTCTCGTCCGGCGTGCTGTAATTCGCGTCCACAGTGATGTCGGCCGACGCCAGCCCGGCCGCCACGTCACCGCGATGAGCGTCCATCCCCCACGGGTCGGTCACCACTTCCGCCCGCGGGTCGTTGAGGTCGAGCAGCGGCTCGGCCGGCTCGTAGTCGATCTCGATCAGCCGAGCCGCTGCGGTCGCCTGCTCGGCCGTCTCGGCCACCACGACGCCGACGTACTGGCCGTAGAACAGAATCCGGTCATCCTGCAGCGGCGGCGGCGGCTGCCGCCAGACCGGGGTATCGGGACCACGGGTCAGGTGCGGGGCATTGCGATGGGTGATAACGGCAAGCACGCCCGGCGCGGCCTCGGCGGCCGCGGACTCGATCCCGCGGATCCGCCCGGCGGCCACCGTGGCGTGCGCGAGAGCCGCGTGTGCCATGTCGGGGAAGCCGAAGTCGGCGGGGTATGGCGCAGTGCCGGTCACCTTGAGCGGGCCGTCCACCCGGTCAACGCCCGGCCCGATCAGCCGGACGGCCTCCATGGTCGTCGTCATTGCGTCACCCCTGTGACTGTCTGCAGGGCCCGCACCAGCGTCCGCTTCGCCAACTCGACTTTGAACGCCGTGCCGGGCACGGTGAACGGGTCGCGCACCGCGGCCTCGGCGGCGGCGCGGAAGCTCTCGTTGCTGGCAGGCGCGTCTCGCAGCACGTGCTCGGCATCGAAGGCGCGCCACGGGATGGTGCCGACACCGCCAAGACCGATCCGCGCGTCGCGGATCATCTTGTCCTCGACCACGACGGCGACCGCTGCCGAGGCGAGCGCGAATTCATAAGAGGTACGGTCGCGGACCTTGAGGTAGGTCTGCCGCGCGCCCTCGGGCAGCAGCGGAATCTCAATGTCGGTGATCAGCTCACCGTGGGCCAGGACATTCTCGACGTCAGGGCTGCCATCGGGTTCGAGGTAGAACTCGGTCAGCGGCACACTGCGCACCCCGCCGGGGCCGAGGATGTGCACGATCGTGTCTAGCGTCACCAGCGCCACGGCCAGGTCCGAGGCATGCAGCGCGATGCAGTCCGGCGACGCGCCCATGATCGCGTGCATCCGGGCGGGCCCCGTCACGGCCGCGCAGCCGCTGCCCGGCCGCCGCTTGTTGCACGCTTCGACGGCGGGGTCGCGGAAGTACCGGCAGCGAGTGCGCTGCAGCAGGTTCCCGCCGATGGTGGCCATGTTACGCAGCTGGACCGAAGCGCTGCGCAACAGTGATTCGCGGACAAACGGCAAGCGCGCGGACACTGTGGGGTCGGCGGCGAGTTCCTCCATGGTGGTGGTCGCGCCGACCCGGATGACGGCAGCATCAGCGGCAATCCACTGCAGCGGGAGCCCGGTGACGTCGACCAGCCGCGCTGGCGACAGGACTCCGTCCTTCAGCATCAGGTCCACCTGAGTAGTGCCGCCGGCGACGTAGTCAGCAGCCGGGTCGGCCGTCACCGTCGCGACCGCCTGCGCGGGGACGGTGGCCTGGATGTACTCGAACGGGCGCATGATTATGCACCTCCTCGCCCGGCAACCTCGCGGATCGCGCTGACGATGTTGGCGTAGGCGCCGCAACGGCAGATGTTGCCGCTCATGAACTCACGGATGTCCTCGTCGCTGCCTGCTCGGCCCTCGGCCAGCAAGCCGACCGCTGACATGATCTGCCCGGGCGTGCAATAGCCGCACTGGAACGCATCGTGGCGGATGAACGCATCCTGAACCGGGTGGCGAAGTCCGTTGCTCGCCAGGCCCTCAATGGTCATGACCTCGCGGCCGTCGCACTTCGCGGCCAGGGTCAGGCAGGACAGCACGCGCCTGCCGTCTACCAGGACGGTACAGGCTCCGCATGCGCCCTGGTCGCAACCCTTCTTGGTGCCGGTCAGGCCGAGCCGGTCACGCAACGCGTCCAGCAGCGTGATTCTCGCGTCGACCTGCAGCCGCTCGGACCTGCCATTGATCCGCATCGTCGTGACGACCTGCGGAATCGTGCCTTGATCGACTTCCCTCACGACAACGGCTCCTCTCGAATCGAGTCGAGCTGGTCGCCACCGGAGAACAAAATTGACCGCTACCCGCCACAAATCCACCGCAAACATGCCGCGTAACAGCGTAAATGCCGCGCGGTGGGGTGCGGAGCGGCGCGATCCTGACGCCTGCCGGATTGCCCGGGCTGGGGCGCCTCTACGCTGACGACGTCCGCTTACCGGGGAATCGGAGCCCACTAGCCGAGTTCCCCGAAACCCGGGGCATTGAGCATGATTGAACAGGACGGGACAGCGTGAACATCGATACACAGGGAGAAATCACTCTGAAGCCCGTGTCCGGCAACGTCGGGCCTAAGAAGCTGCTCCTGCGCGCGCTCGCGGGAGAGCGCACGGAGCGGCCGCCGATTTGGCTGATGCGGCAGGCCGGACGATACCTGCCCGAGTACCACCGGATCCGTGAGGCCGCGGGCGGCATGGTGGGACTCTGCAATTCACCCGAACACGCCGTCGAGGTCACTCTGCAGCCCATCCGCCGCTTCCCGCTCGATGCCGCCATTCTGTTCGCGGATCTTCCGCAGGTCGCCGCTGCGCTGGGCCAGACCCTGGAGTACCGAGCAGGTGACGGGCCGGTTCTGACGCCTCCCGTCCGCTCGACAGCGGACATAGCCGATTACCTCAGCGTTTCCCGCCTCCACGATGAGCTGGCCCCGGTCTACGAGACGGTACGGCAGCTTACCCGCGCCCTGCCTCCCGAGGTGGCGCTGATCGGCTATGCCGGCGCGCCGTGGACCATCGCCACCTACATGGTCGAAGGGCGGGGCGGCGGCGCATCAGAGCACGCCATCGTCAAGCAGTGGGCCTTGCGCGATCCAGACGGATTCCAGCCCCTGATCGATGTCCTCACGACCGCTGTCACCCAGTTCCTGGAGCGCCAGATCGAGGCGGGCGCGGAAGCAGTCCAGTTGTTCGAAAGCTGGGCCGGGATACTACCGCACGCTCTTTTTGAACGCTGGTGCGTGAAACCAGCCGCCGCTATCATCGCAGCACTAAAGGCAAAGCACCCGGATGTCCCCGTCATCGCTTTCCCGCGCAGCGCCGGACTCGCCTACGATGGCTTCGCCGAGGCGACGGGCGCGGACTGCGTCGGTTTGGACGCGACGGTTCCCCTCAGCTGGGCCGTGGAGAAGATACAGCGCGGCCTGGGCCGCTGCGTGCAGGGCAACCTCGATCCTCAACTTCTGGTCGCCGGCGGCCCGGCACTCCATGCCGAAACAGACCGTATCCTCCGCGCTTTGAGCGCCGGGCCATTCGTGTTCAACCTGGGGCACGGCATCGTCAAGACCACACCCCCGGAGCATGTCACTGCCCTCGTTGAGCAAGTACGCTCCTTTGCCTCGCCCGCGCCGCTGGGCAGGCGTCAGATCGGGGAACGGTGAGCCGCTAGCTAGCTGGCGGCCACCACCCTGTCTGACCACTTGATGAGCGAGCTGATGACCTCCGCGGAATTCGTCTCGTTCAGGATCTCGTGCCGGGCTCCCGGGTAGGTGACGACCGTAACGTCGGTCAGGCCGGCCTCGCGCAGACGGTCGACCAGCGGCTGCAGCACCGTGAGCGCGCCGTTGACCGGGTCGGCCTCGCCCACCGCGATGTAAACCGGCAGGCTCGAGCCAATAGCGGCTACCTGGGCCGGGTCGGCGAGCCGCCGAGCGCCGACGAACATGTCCTTGGCGGACTGGCTGTCGATCCCGAAGCCGCACAGCGGGTCCGCAACGTACGCATCGACCTGCGCCTCGTCGCGGGACAGCCAGTCATAGTCGGTGCGGGCAGGCTGGAATGGCGCGTTGAACATCGTCAGGTCCAGCGGCTGATCCAGGTCGAGGGCCGGCTCGAGCAGGTCGATGACGGCGGTTCCGGTCAGCGCGACACCGTCAACGTCGTCGCTGTGATCCAGCAAGTACTGCTGGACGGCGAACGAACCCATGCTGTGCCCGAGCAGGATCAGCGGGAGGCCCGGGTGCTCGGCGCGGATCTGAGCGGACAGCTGCCCGATGTCGTCCACCAGCCCGGGCCACCCCGCCTTGCCCAGGTCACCCAGGTGCCCTGGGCGAGCGGTCGCGCCGTGGCCGCGCTGGTCCTGGGCATAGACCACATAGCCGGCCTTGGTGAACCCGTCCGCCACGTGCGCGTATCGCTGCGCATGCTCGCCCATGCCGTGCGTGATCTGAACCGCGGCGCGTGGCGCGCCGTCCGGATCGAAGCGGTACGCCGTTATCTGCGTACCGTCAGCGGACGCGTAGGTAAAGCCGCTGCTGGCTGCCATCGGGTCGGTCCTCTCGTCGCTCCCAGGTGCCGGGCTGGTGGTCTGACACTATGCGGGACGGCGTGACCGCCTCCGGGGAGGCGGTCACGCCATTCCTTTCCTGGCTTTGCGCGCGCAACGAGGCCGAGGCGGGAACGCGGTGGGGCCACCGTCGAGCCTAAGCCAGGCATAGCCGGCTGTGCTACCGCCAGAACGGCAGAACCACACAGGACGGGCGCTGGGCGTCTGCGAAGATCTCGAACCGGCACCGCCGCCCCGATCGGGCCGTCCCGAACGGCTGCCCGGTACCGAAATTGCGTGCATACCGAGGGAACGCGCCGCCGCTCACCTGCAGCCTTAGCCGGTGCCCGGCCAGCACGCGATAAGCGGTCGGATAGAGCTCGACGTCCACGGTGAGGACGCCGTCAGGCCCTGCCTGCACGTCAGCCGCAGGAACGGTGTCCGGGCTGAGGCGGCGGATCCCGTCGACGATGTTGCGTGAAACGGCCTTCTCGTCGACGTCGCACAGCCGGACGAAGACGTC
>DATMMA010000294.1:0-10048 GCA_035570295.1 Streptosporangiaceae bacterium | reverse complement strand
CAGGACAGGCCGTAGATCTCGTCGAGGCCGGTCAGAGTCGGGTCGGGTGAGAGCGCCCAAGTAGCGCCGCCGTCAGTCGTGTAGATCACTTGGGCCCGCCCGGCTTGCTCCAGCCCGCCGCCAGCTACGCAGTCCAGCACGGAGGTGCAGGAGATCGCGTTCAGCACGTATGTCCCCGACGGGTCGTACTGTGAGATGGCGGGCAGATTCGTGAACATGGACCAGCTAGTGCCCCCGTCCGTGGTCTCCGCCACCGTAGGCGAGAACGGATCATCAACCTGCCCGGCCAGCCAGCACGTCGAGGTCGTCGGGCAGTCGATGGAGTTCCACGGCTCGTCTCGCAACCCCGACCACGCCGCGGGCGTCTTCATGGTCCAGGTCGTGCCGCCATCGGTGGTCTCGGTCACTTCAGGCTGTACCTGCGGACCGTACCCAGCCGCCCAGCACACCGAGTTAGTTACGCAGTCCAGCGCGGTGATCCGGATGAAGGAGTTAGGCAGATGGCCACCGTTCTGCCACGTTGTCCCGCCGTCGGTGGTCAGAACCGCGTTCTGGGCCGGCAACTTGTCGTTCAACCCGTAGTCCGACCAGTTCAGCCCCACGGCAAGGCAGAAGCCGGTCCCCGCCACGCACGACACCGGTGCGTTAGCGCCAAAGTCAAGGGTCTGGGTGGCCGGCAGCGGAGCGGCCAACCAATCACCGCTTGGCAGCGACGCCGGAGCCGACATAGCAGCATGCGCAGGCCCGACGACTCCCGCCAGCAGCACTACCGCCACGGTGCACAGGGCGGAAGCAAGCCTCCGGCCAAAGCATTGCCGCATAGATGTCACTGCGATCCTTGCCCTCCGAGCGGGGCGATAGGCAGGAACCGCCGGTCCTGACTCAAGCGCCAGCTTTCACGACGCCGGGAGTCTAAGGCGAAAAGACAGGGCTCGCTATGCCCTATAGGTAAACATTCGCGGGGAATCGCCCTCCCGGACCATTGCCGCAATCAGCTCTCATTCGTCGCACAAGCACGAATTCCCCATCTTGAGACCCAACTTGCCGCGAGCCGACCCGAGGCGCATCGATTACCGTGCTGAGCACCGCCACGTCATGCGCGCTGCACCGCCTCGGCCGATCCGGCCGGCTGGGCAGCCGGCAGCCGCCGCAAATCATCCCCGGTGAGCTCGCCGGTCGAGATTAGCAGCGCGGCGAGTTCCTCGAGGGCGCGCTGGCCACGAAGGCCGGGGACCCCGATCCTGACGTAGCGATTGCGGATGTTCTCGCATCGCTTGGCCACGGCGTGCGGCTGCCAGCCGATGCGCTCGGCCGCCTCCCTGGCGCTGCGCGGCACTGGCGCCCCTGAGTGCTTCCAGGTCAGGTAGTCCTCGAACCGTGCCGCGAGCACAAGCCGGTCGGCATCGTTGAGGGGTGCTCGCAACCTGGTGCTGGTGATCCGACGTTCCGACACTGCCTCCGCGACGGCCCCGGCCAACCCGGCCGCCTCGTCATCGTCGGGCTCTTCGTCGAGATCCGGCAGCCGCACCCGGAGCGTGTAACTGTCGAGCACGCCCTCAATCCGGACCTTGGCGTGCCACTGCTGCAGCGGAAGTGCCATTCCCGGCGGGATGTCCGCCCGGAAACCCAGATCGCCGACGACGTAGAGCATCGATGACGCGCTGGCGTTCGTCAGCCACCAGAAGCCGACGCGCCAGTCAAAGCTCCCTGCATTGCGGGATACACCACGGTCGGTGCCCGGCAGTACGAGAGCGCAGCTGTCGGCACGGCCGAAGGTGAGTCGTTCCCCGGGCTTCACCCGCCAGGTACCCGACTCAAACATCACGATCAGCAGCATCCCGGCCCCGTCCTGCCCCGTTTCGTCACCTGTTATCGGGACCCTAGGGGAGCCCATCCGGACCGTCAATCACGGTGGGGAGCCCTCCCTGGATGGGGAACTTTCCCCTTGTCAGCTGGCATCTCCGCTGAGCAGTATCGAGTGCCTCATGGCCGGTGAGACTTACGCACGCGGGGGCGCGCGTAAGTCTCGCCGATCGTGGCTTCTGACGCCTGGCAGACTCGGTTGCACCAGACAACCGAAGGGAGTCCGCCGGTGAGCACCGTCGAAGCGAACGTGGAGGTGGCAGGCCACCCCGTTCCCGAGGGAAATGATCTTGAAATAACCGAGGCGCGTAACGCCCGCGTCGGTGACGTCACGGTGCGCCGCATGCTCCCCCTCCGGCTGCGCCGAAGCGTTGGCGCCTGGTGCTTCATCGATCACTACGGCCCGATGGACGTCGACGGTGTGACCGGGATGAACGTGCCGCCGCACCCGCACATCGGGCTCCAGACCGTCACCTGGCTGCTGGCCGGGAACGTGCTGCACCGGGACAGCCTGGGCAGCGAGCAGCTGATCCGGCCGGGTCAGCTCAACCTCATGACGTCCGGCCGGGGCATCGCGCACGCCGAGGAGTCGCCGGCCGAGCACGACCCGACGTTGCACGGCGTTCAGCTCTGGGTCGCGCTGCCGGACGCGAGCCGCCAGGTCGATCCGGCTTTCGAGCACCACGGCGAGCTTCCGGCAACCGGCCTCGGCGGGTTCGTGATCACCGTCCTGACCGGCGAGCTGGCTGGCGCGGCGTCACCGGCAACCACGTTCTCGCCGATTGTGGGCGCGGAGCTGTCGGCACCGAGCCGGCCTGCCAGCTGCCTGCTGCCGTTGCGGCCCGATTACGAGCACGCCTTGTTCGTGGTGACCGGGCAGGCCAGCGCGAACGGCGTCCGGCTTGCGCCGGGGCACCTGCTGTATTCGCCCGCCGGGCGGCATGAGCTCGCCCTGGCAGCGCCGGCCGGCAGCACGCTCATCCTGCTGGGCGGGGAGCCGCTCCGCGAGCAACTGCTCATGTGGTGGAACTTCGTCGCCCGCACGCCAGAGGAGATCGGCGCCGCAACCGCGGCCTGGCGGGCGGGCGAGTTCGGCTCGGTCGGGGGCTACCGGGGCGAGCCGCTGCCCGCCCCGGCGCTGGACGTCACTCTTCTCAGACGGCCCCGCTAGCTGACCCGCCACCAGGTACCGGGGTCTCCGGCCACGCACGGTTCGATCCGCAGGCGCGTCCCGGCGCTCGCCGCGTCGCCCGGGTCCGCCACACAGAGCCCGGCAGCCGGGTTGAGTAGCTGCACCCCGATCGGACCGCCAGCCAGCTGCCAGACCTGATCGGCTGCTCCTGAAGAGCAGCTCTCCAGGTGCAGCAGCGAGCCGGGTGACGCTGAACCGCCGGAGGTCCGCAGGCATTTGCCGCCCGCGCGGATCGTGCCGTCCGGCTCGATCGTCCAGTTCTGCGTCGCCGACGTCGTGCACCGGCGCAGCGTGCCAGCGTAGGACGGACCGCCCGCCGGATGCAGGGTACTGGCGCAGTACCCGGCGATATCGGAGGTCAGCTGGCCGGCTGGCAGCGTCCATTGCTGGCTAGTACTCGGCCTGATGGCGCTGCCGGTGCTATTCGATGTGGCCTGGCAGACAGCCGCGACAGCGCGCGAGCCGTTCTTGCTCCCGGTATCGGCCAGACACTTGCCGTTGCCGCCGTAGGTCAGCACCGCTTTGGAGCGAACTTGCCAGCGCTGTGTGCCGGTGCACGACGTGAGATCAAGTGCGGCGGACGCCGTCGAACTCGCCGACTTGGCCGCCAGGCACTTACCGCCGATCCGGACCGACCCGTCCGCGGCAACCGTCCATCGCTCGTCTGCGGCCCGGCTGTTGCACGTCTCGATCGCGATGTCGGTCGGGCTCCGCTCGGTCAGGCATTTGCCGTCCCGGCGCAGCACGACATGTCCGGCCGGCCCTCGCGCGCTGGCCTTGGTCACCTTCCACGCGACCGTGCCACGCGCAACGGTCCCGCCCGAGCCGTCCGCCGTCGCACTCACCGTGACCGAGAAACTTCCGCTGCGCGTCGGCCACCCGGAGATCATCCCGCAACTGCTGATGGCCAGGCCAGGCGGCAGCCCGGACGCCGAGAACTGCAGGTTGCAGCCGCTCACCCCGTCCCGCGCCTGGATCTGATAGCGGACTGGCGCGCCGATCGTTGTCGTCTTGCTGGCCAGGTTGGTCAGCGTGACCCCGTGGTGCACGTACCAGCTGAACTTTTGTGTCGCGCTCGGGTCGCCCTGGGCCGATGCTGTAATTACCGCCGGGAACGTGGCTGCCGCGGCTGGCAGCGTCCCGCTGACGGCTCCGGTCGTGGCGTTGATCTGAGTGCCGGTTGGCAGACCAGTCGCGCTGTAAGTTACAGCCGTAGCGGCCGTGAGTGCGTTGGCCTGGAGGCTGGCCTGACCGTTGACCCGGTTGCTCTGATTACCAGGGGCGGCCAGTTCCAGCGCAGTGCTGCTCAGCCAGCTGGCGTCGGGTTTCGTGGCCTTGCTGCTGATGCCGGGCACGGTCGCCGAGTCCGTGTACTGCCAGTAGGCCCAGTTCTGCCAGGCGGCCGGCATGGCTGGCGACGAGACGTTGAAGTTTGCGATCCACAGCGGGTCGGCGGTGAAGGCGGCGCTGTCCCCTGTGCACGTGTCCCACCAGCCGGCCGTCGAGTAGATCAGCGGATGCTGCCCGGTTCTCCGCTGGATCTCGGCCGTGAACGCGCTGATCCACGCGACCATCTGGGTCTGCGTGAGGCCGTAACAGGATCCGGTCGTTCCGTCCTTGCCAGGATTCGTACCCGCATACGGGTCGTACTCGATGTCGAGGATGGGCGGCAGCAGGTGTCCGTCCGGCACGTAGTCCGCGTTGTCCAGCATGTAGTCGGCCTGCAAGGCACCGCCGGAATAGTTCGGGATCGCGAACGCGTACGGCGCTGCGAACATGCCCGCAGCCTGTGCCCCGGAGACGTCGGTCGCGTAATACGGGTTGACGTAATAGGAGCCCTCGGACGCCTTGATGAACGCGAATTTGTAGCCTGCCGCCGCGACATCGCTCCAGTTGATGGCAGCACCGCCTGAGTGCTGGAAGGATGCGACATCGATGCCTTGCACGGTTGACGCCGCTGTGGCCAGGCCGGCCGGCCGGATCGTGGCCGCCTTGGGCGCGACGGCGGCGCCGCCAGCCAGCATGTGCTCGAGCTGCGGTGAGTGGGTGGCACCGACGTTGAACCGGTCGATCGAGCCAGTCCGGATCGTAGAAGTCTGGCTAACCGTGCTTGCCTGGGTAGAGCGGGCCGGGCTACCGATAGCCGCTGCCAGCCCGCCAGCCAGCGTTAATGCGACGGCGGTACTTACCCCAGCGATGACTGAGCGCTTGGCAACCACTCGGTGCTTGGCAACCACCTGGCGCTTGGCGACCACCCAGCGCTTGGCAACCCCTCGGTGCTTCGCGACCACTCGGTGCATGACCCTCCTATCGTTAGCCCCCCTGTCGCTGGCCGCCCCTGTCGCAAACTGCGACACAGCGATAAAAACTATATATGGCTATTTTACTAGTTTAGGCGGGCGGAAGCTTGTAAAACGAACGGCCGTTCAGCTTTCGGCGGGCAACGCTGATTGCTGTCGATGTTCTGCCCGTCGCAGTCCGGGTACGGGACTCTTTGGCTAGTTCGCTCCCACGACATGAGAGCGGCTGAGACAGCCGGGGCGTTACATCGCCCGGCACCTGCAGGGAGTGCGCGATGACGGGTTACGTGACACCGACGACGGTCGATCTCGCTTCGCTCGATGAGTTGCGGGAGCTTGGTCAGCAGCTGAGGGTGGATTCGATCCGGAGCAGCACGTCGGCGGGCTCTGGCCATCCGACGTCCAGCATGTCGGCCGCGGACCTGCTGGCAGTGCTGATCGGGCGGCATCTTCGCTACGACTGGGACCGGCCGGACGAGCCAGCCAATGATCACCTGATCTTTTCCAAGGGACACGCCTCGCCGTTGCTGTACTCGGTCTTCAAAGCGGTCGGCGTGATCTCGGACGAAGAGCTGATGACCGGTTACCGCCGGTTCGGGTCACGGCTCGAGGGCCACCCGACACCCATACTGCCGTGGGTAGACGTGGCGACTGGCTCGCTCGGGCAGGGATTGCCGTATGGCGTCGGCGTCGCCCTGGCCGGGAGATACCTCGACAAGCTGCCGTACCACGTCTGGGTACTGTGCGGCGACAGCGAGATGGCTGAAGGCTCAATCTGGGAGGCGTTCGACAAGGCCGCCTACTACCACTTGTCGAACCTGATCGTCATCATCGACGTGAACCGGCTCGGGCAGCGCGGACCGACTGAGCTGTCCTGGGATCTAGCCGCCTACACGCGCCGAGCCGAGGCGTTCGGCGCGCGCGTTCTGCAGGTGGACGGGCACGACGTGGCCGCCATCGACGCGGCCATGGCGGACGCGGCCAGCCCGAGTGGTGAACAGCCCGTCGTGATACTGGCCCGCACCGAGAAGGGCCGCGGCTTCAGCGAAGTGCAGGACAAGGAGAACTGGCACGGCAAGCCGCTCCCCGCCGAGATGGCGGAGCGGGCGATCCTCGAGCTTGGCGGCGAGCGCCACCTGCGCGTGCGCGGCCCCGTACCGGAGCCCTCAGGACACCCGGACCGCCCGGAGCCAGGCAGCGCCAAGGTTGTGATGCCCGGTTATGACGTCGGTGCCAAAGTAGCCTCCAGGAAGGCGTACGGCGACGCGCTGAAGGCCATGGGCGCACGACTCGACGTGGTTGCACTGGACGGCGAGGTCAGCAACTCGACCTTCGCCGTGGAGTTCGCGGATGCCCACCCTGCGCGGTACTTCGAGATGTTCATCGCAGAGCAGCAGATGGTCGCGGCCGCGGTCGGCATGAGTGTCCGGGGTTACCGTCCGTACGCATCTACCTTCGCCGCGTTCCTGACGCGCGCGTACGACTTCATCAGGATGGCAGCGATCTCGGCGGCGAACATCAGCCTCGTAGGGTCGCACGCAGGCATCGAGATCGGCGCGGACGGACCATCGCAGATGGGGCTGGAAGACCTTGCCATAATGCGAGCCGTGCACGGCTCGACGGTCCTGTACCCGAGCGACGCCACCAGCGCCGCCGCGCTCGTCGCGCAGATGGCCGATCGCCCCGGCATCAAGTACATGCGGACTACGCGCGGCGCGTACCCGGTGCTCTATCCACCCAGCGAGCAGTTCCCGGTTGGTGGCTGCAAGGTGCTGAAGGAGTCTGCGAACGATCAGGTCACCCTCATCGGCGCCGGCGTCACCTTGCACAACTGCCTGGCTGCCGCCAAGTTGCTCAGCGACGAGGGCATCTCGGCTCGCGTCATCGACCTGTACTGCATCAAGCCGATCGATGCCGGGACGGTAGGCGATGCTGCTCTCGATACGGGCCGGCTGGTGCTGGTCGAGGACCACCATCCCGAGGGCGGGCTCGGCGAAGCGGTGCTTGAGGTACTCGCCGAGCGCGGGCTTGGTGGCGCCGCAGTGACCCACCTGGCCGTTCGCGAAATGCCTGGCTCCGGAACGACGGCGGAACTGCTCGGGGCAGCCGGGCTGTCCGCTGCCGACATTGCCGCCGCGGCCCGCGTGCTCATCAGCGCTTGATGTCACCAGGGCCGGCGCAACTGCTGAACGCGCGGACGCTGCCTTACTGGAGCGAAAGGCTGCCGGCGCCGGCTTATGACCGGGATCTCGTGACGCCTGGGGTTGTCCATTTTGGCGTGGGCGGATTCCATCGCGCGCACCAGGCGATGTACCACGACCTCCTCATAGCCGGGGGGCGATTGACCGGGGGCCCGGTGATCGGGAGCACGGGGACCAGGGGCAGCGTGCTGGACTGGGGCATCTGCGGCGTCGGCGTGATGCCGTCGGACCGGAGAATGCAGGAGGTATTGCAGGCGCAGGACTGCCTTTACACGCTGGTTCTCAAGCACAGCGACGGACGCTACGAACCGCGGGTGATCGGATCCATCGTGGAGTACCTGTTCGCGCCGGACGATCCGGAGGCAGTGATCAATAAGCTGGCCGCGGAGTCGACCCGGATCGTGTCGCTGACGGTCACCGAGGGTGGCTACAACATCGATGACGTCACCGGCGCGTTCGACATGTCCAACGCCGCCGTGCTACGCGACCTCGAACCTGACGTGCCCCCGCGGACCATCTTCGGCCTGATTACCGAGGCGTTGTCGCGGCGCCGGGACCAAGGCGTTGTCCCCTTCACCGTCATGTCCTGCGACAACCTGCAGGGCAACGGTCAGGTCGCCAGGCGCGCGTTCACCGCCTTCGCCCGGCTCAAGCGGCCGGAACTCGGCGACTGGATCGAGCAGGAGGTGCGCTTCCCGGACTCGATGGTCGACCGGATTACGCCGGTGACCACTGACGATGACCGGGCCGAGATCCGGGACCGGTTCGGGCTCGATGACAAGTGGCCGGTCGTGTGCGAGCCCTACACGCAGTGGGTGCTCGAGGACACTTTCACCGCGGGCCGCCCGCCTTACGAGGAAGCGGGAGTGCAACTCGTCGACATGGTGGAGCCCTACGAGCTCATGAAGCTGCGTTTGCTCAACGGCAGCCACCAGGCCATGTGCTACTTCGCCTACCTGACCGGATACCGGCTGGTACACGAGGCCGCTTCGGACCCGTTGTTCCGCGCGTTCCTGCTCGGCTACATGAAACAGGAGGCGGCCCCGACGCTGCCGCCGGTACCAGGGGTAGATCTTGACGAGTACCAGCACCAGCTGATCGACCGGTTCGCCAACCCGCAGGTTCGCGACACTATCGCCCGGCTGTGCGCGCAAAGCTCGGACCGGATCCCGAAGTGGCTGCTGCCGGTGATCCGCCAGCAACTGGCGACCGGCGGCGAGATCCGGCGCTCGGCGGCCGTCGTGGCGAGCTGGGCCCGCTATGCGGAAGGCGTCGGCGAGCATGGCGAGCCGATCGAAGTCGTCGACCGGCTTGCGGACACGCTCACCCGGCTCGCCAGGCGCCAGCGCGACGATCCTGACGCGTTCATCGCCAACCGTGACCTGTTCGGCTCCCTCGTCGACAACCAGCGTTTCGTCGCTGCGTACCGGTCGGCCCTTGCCTCGCTGCACCAGCGCGGGGCGCGCGCGACGCTGGAAGCGTTCGCGTAGCGAGCAACCGGCAGGTCAGCGCTGCGGGAGGTTTCGCCGCAGGAAGTCGCGCATCAGCCCGGCGATCTCCGCTCCGGAGTCTTCGAGGGCGAAATGGCCGGTGTCGAGTGCGTGATATTCGGCAGCGGGCTGGTCAGCCAGGATCTGCCGAACGACTGGCTCGGGGAAGATCTCGTCGTTCGCGCCGGTCGCTACCAGTGTCGGTGGCTTGCTTTCTCTGATGAACTGCTGCATTGCCTGGAACGTCGGGACGGTATTCCGGATGTCGTACAGCAGATCGAGCATGATCTCGTCCACGCCCGGGCGGTCGATGAGCGCCTTATCGATGACCCAGTTGTCCGGATCCACCCGCGACGGATCGGTGACGCCGTAGACGTACTGCCGCCGGAGGCTGTCCAGTTGCAGACAGGCGCGAGCGGCGTCGCGGTGCTCGGCGGAGCCGTCTGCCCAGTACCTGCCGAGCGTCTCCCACCATCCGCGTGGCTCCTCCGGGTACAGCGGCGCATTCTGCGCGATGATCGCGGTCAGCCGCGCCGGATGCCGCAGCGCGAGCCGGAAACCGACAGGCCCGCCAAAATCCATGACGTAGATGGCGAACTGGCCGATTCCCAGTTGACCGAGCAGCTTGTCGATCACATCGGCGAGGTGATCGAAGGTGTAGCTGAAGTGCGCGCGGTCGGGCACCCCGCTGTGACCGAAGGCGGGATAATCCGGCGCGATGACCCGGTAGGCGTCCGACAGCCGGGGAATCAGGTCGCGGAACATCCGGGACGACGTCGGGAAGCCATGCAGCAAGAGCAGCACGGGCGCATCCGCCGGGCCAGCTTCGCGGTAGAACACCTCAACCCCGTCGACTTCGGCGCGACGATAGTGGGTTTCGCGCGGCGCCGGGCCAAGGCCGTCGCCGGTCATGACGACGTCCCACGGCTTCAGCTCGCTGCCGGCTACAGCACCCCCGGACGCCAGCGGGTCAGCCGCGGCCACGGCCCGAGCGGTCTCCGC
>DATMMA010000293.1:0-3971 GCA_035570295.1 Streptosporangiaceae bacterium | reverse complement strand
ACACCGTGAGCGACGGCCCGCTGAAGCTCGGGCCACTCGATGCACTCGAGCTGAGAGGCAGGAGAGGCACGCGAGTAGCGGCCCGGCTCAGTGCCAGGGGAGCCGTGCGGGTGCTGGGCCTGGCACAGGACAAGCATCTGCTCGCCGTCATCGGCGTCGTCAGGGAACGGCCCAGAGCGGCCGATGCTGTGCTTGCCGCCGCGAGCCGCGCCGGCGCTGCGTTCGTCCTGGCCGGGCCGGCCGAAGCAGCGAGCGCGCAGACCGTCATGCACGGCGCCACTCGGGTAGTGCCTGGCGGCCGGCGGCTGCTCGCGTCGGTGCGGGCCCAGCAAGCAGATGGCGCCACGGTACTGCTGGTCTCCCGGCAGCGACGTGCGCTCGCCTCCGCGGACGTTGGCGTGGGACTTACCGCGTTCGACGGCCGGCCGGCCTGGGGGGCGCACATCCTTGCGGGTACCGACCTGGCCGCGGCCGCGTTGGTGGTCGACGCCGCGCATGCCGCCCGGTCGGCGTCACGCCGGAGCGTCGCCCTCGCAGAGGCCGGCACCGCGCTCGGCGCTGCGCTGGCCTTCGGCGGACCTGAGCGGGGATCATCCGCGCGCAGCCTGCTGGCAGTCAACGCAGCGGGTGCGATTGCGTTGGCCGGCAGCATCTGGTCGGTAGCCGAGCTGGCGCGCAGGCCCGCGGCCGAACCGGAGCCGGCGCCGCCCTGGCACGCAATGCCCGCCGATCTCGTGCTCGAACGTCTAGGCAGTCGCGCCTGCGGCCTGGATTCGGAGGAAACCACGGCACGCTGGCACCCGGGCAAGCCGCCGGTGCGGCTGTCGTCGCTGCCGCGGGCGTTCATGGAGGAACTGGCGAATCCGCTGACACCGATCCTCGGCGGCGGCGCCGCGCTGTCCGCTTCGATCGGCGCGGTCGCCGACGCGGTCATCGTCTCCGCGGTAACCGGCCTGTCCGCTTTCATCGGCGGTATCCAGCGGGTATACACCGACAAGTCGATGACGCGGCTGCTGAAGGCATCGGCCGTGACCGCATGCGCGCGGCGCGATGGCCGCGACCAGGCAATCCCGGCCACCGGACTCGTGGTTGGCGATGTCATCATGCTTGGTGCCGGTGACGTGATACCGGCGGACTGCCGGCTCCTGGAAGGCGCGGCGCTCCAGGTCGATGAGTCGTCACTAACCGGTGAGTCGGTCCCGGTGGAGAAAGTGACCGGCCCGGTGGTCGCCGACGCCATAGCAGACCGCCGATCGATGCTGTACGAGGGCACGACGGTGGCGGCCGGGCGGGCCCGCGCAGTCGTCGTGGCAACTGGTAGCGCAACGCAAATGGGGCGGAGCCTGGCAGCCATCGCACAGGCCGCCCCGGTAACCGGCGTAGAGGCAAGGCTCAGCCGAATCACAGGCATTACCTTGCCGCTAGCGGCTGGCTCCGCCGGGGCCCTGGTGATGGCCGGCATGCTGCGCGGCCGTCCCGCTGCGGACACCATCGGGGCTGCCGTTGCACTCGCGGTAGCGTCAGTCCCTGAAGGGCTGCCCTTCCTTGTCACTGCGGCCCAGCTCGCCTCCGCTCGGCGTCTTGCGACCCGTGGCGCGCTGGTGCGCAACCCGCGCACCATTGAGGCGCTCGGCCGGGTCAACGTGCTGTGTTTCGACAAGACCGGCACGCTGACTCAGGGCCGGATGGCTCTCTCCGCCGTGTCCGACGGCGCTGCGGCCCGCGATACGGGCACTCTGGGCGTCTCGCAAAGCCAGGTTCTGGCGGCCGCGCTGCGCGCGACGCCTCGGGCCCGCCGCGGCGGTAGTGCCGCGCATCCGACCGATCAGGCTGTTACCGGCGGCGCCGAGGCCAATCTGCTCACCCGGTCGGCTGACTACCCGGGCTGGCAGCGGCTCGACGCGCTCCCCTTCGAACCGAGTCGCGCTTACCACGCCACCCTCGGCAGCACGAGGAACGGCCCGCTTCTGTCAGTGAAGGGCGCGCCGGAGGTCATCCTGGCTCTCTGCGCAAGATGGCGCGGCCGCGCAATCAGCCCGCGTGACCGCAAGCAGCTCACCAGCGAACTGCACCGGCTGGCCGGTAAGGGCTATCGCGTCCTGGCCGTGGCCGAGAACAAAGTCAGCCCCGGCTATCAGCTTGACGGCATTGGCGAGCTGTCGTTCGCGGGGTTCGTGGCATTCGGCGATCCAGTCCGGGCCACAGCCGGGGTGTCGGTGCGCGAGTTGCGTGACGCCGGGGTTCACGTCGTGATGATTACCGGCGATCATCCGGCCACCGCCAAGGCAATCGCCTCCGAACTTGAGGTGCTGAACGGCGCCACCATCGTCACCGGTCCTGACTTGGACCGGCTCGACGACAAGGAGCTCACCCGGGTGCTGGCTGACGCGACGGTGATCGCGCGCTGCACCCCCGAGCAGAAGGTCCGCGTCGTGCGAGCCTTCCAGGATGGCGGCGGTGTTGTCGCCATGACCGGCGACGGTGCCAATGACGCGGCAGCGATCAGGCTTGCCGACGTCGGCATCGCGCTAGGCCGGCGCGCCACGCCAGCCGCCCGGGCTGCCGCGGACCTGGTCGTAAGCGATGACCGCTTGGAAACGATCATCGCCGCTGTGGTCGAGGGCAGGGGCATGTGGCGTTCGGTCAAGCAGGCGATCGGCATCCTGGTGGGCGGAAACATCGGCGAGATCGGGTACACCTTGCTTGGCACCCTGCTCGCCGGGTCATCGCCGCTATCGGCACGCCAGCTTCTGCTGGTGAACTTGCTGACCGACCTGGTGCCTGCCCTGACTGTGGCTCTGCGCACACCGCCGCCAGAGACCGCGGGCAGCCTGCTCGCCGAGGGACCCGACATCTCGCTCGGGTCGGCGCTCACCGAGGAGATCGCAGTCCGCGCCGTGGCCACGGGCCTTGCCGCCGGCGGGGCTTGGGCTGCCGGCCGGATGACCGGAACCGCAGCGCGCGCCCGCACTGTCGGCCTGGCGGCTCTCGTCGGCACAGAGATAGGCCAGACCTTGCTGGTAGGCGGGCGCAGCCCGTCCGTTGCCGCCGGGAGCCTAGTCAGCCTCGGCATTCTCGTCGCTGTCGTGCAGACACCAGGCGTAAGCCAGTTCTTCGGCTGTGTCCCGATCGGGCCGGTGGGCTGGGGCGTGGCCGGCGCGAGCACGCTCGCGGGTACCGTTGGCTCACGCCTGCTGCCCCCGCTCGCCCGATCACTCACGCCGACCATCCAGGCGCTGGCCGGCTCGCGTGCCACTGAGCAGGCTAAGGAGCTGGCCGCCGACATTCGCGCCGAACTAGCTCACCTTGCTCACCGCGTGCAGGACAACACCGACCCGCGGCAACCGCACCTGACGTCCAGCGGGGCGGCTAGCTGACCTGCTGCTCGACGTGCTCGGCGTAGAAGCACAGCAGGCCGGCGACACCGGCGGCGGCCGGAATCGGGTGCTCGTAGCTCCAGACCAGGTCCGGATAAACCTGGCCGTCGAGGTCGACCGCCCAGTACGACGCCTCGCCCTTGAACGGGCACGTGGTCCTGGTATCTGTCGGGCGGAGGTACTCGGTACGCACGTCCTCCCGCGGCAGATAGTAACGGTCCTGCAGGCCGGTCTCTGCCAGCCGGAGGGCCCGGTCGGACTCGGCGAGCTTGACACCGCCCAGCGAGATCTCGATGTGGCGGTTAGCCGGGCTGATCGTGATCGTGTGTGGTGCTGCCATGCTGGTACCAACCTGCCGCTAGCCTGGCCCATTCCTTCCGCGCAGTTAGGGTGTCAGCATGACGCCCCCGGCAGCTCCCGTGCTCGTCCTCGCGTCCGGATCCTGGGGCCGGCTGCGGCTGCTTCGCGATGCCGGCTTCGATCCCGAGGTCATAGTGAGCGGCGTAACCGAGACCAACGACGACGGCTGGCCTACTGCCGAGCTAGCCGGGGCGCTGGCCGAGCGCAAAGCTGCCGCGGTGGCCGCCATCCGCC
>DATMMA010000292.1:0-16428 GCA_035570295.1 Streptosporangiaceae bacterium | reverse complement strand
AGGGCCTGGATCTGCTCCTCAGCCTCCCGCTTGCTGTGCGGGTACACGCGGTGCCGCTCGCCCTCGCCGGCGTCCGGCGCGCGCAGTGCGTCGTCCTCGCGCACCGGTCGGCCGACTCCCGGGCCGTAGACGTGGATCGTGCTCACCTGCACGAACCGTCGCACCCCGGCCTGCCCGCTCTCCCGTGCCAGAGCAACGGCGGCGTCTCGGTTCACCGCGTACATGTCGGACTCCCCGACTCCCGGGTCGCGGAAGGTGGCCGCGGTGTTGACGACCAGTGCCACGCCGTCCAGCGCGCGCTTGCGGTCGGCCGCCTCGGTGATGTCGCCGACCACGGCCTGCGCACCCAGCGTCTCGAAGCGCTCGGCCGCCTCCCGGGTCCGCACCAGAACCCGCACCGCGTCGCCGGGCTCGCGCCAGGACAGCAGCCTCGGCACCAGCCGCCTGCCGACCTGCCCCGTCGCCCCCGTCACCAGGATCGTCTCGTTCGCCATGGTCCTGCTCCGATCTCGTCTCGCCCCGCTTCTCCCGCGGGGCATTCGTCCTGCGCTCGCTACCCTGCCGTGCGGCGCGGCGGAATTGCAGAGACCGGCTTAGCCACGGACTCCCTGTCCCTGGCTACGCGCGGCAGGGGGGTGAGAATAGAGCCATGAACGGGATTGATCGCGCGGAACTGGCCGATTTCCTCCGGCGCAGCAGGGAGCGGATCGAGCCGGCCTCGGTGGGGCTGCCGCCGCGCGGCCGCAGGCGGACGCCGGGGCTGCGCCGGGAGGACATCGCCCAGATGGCCGGGATCTCGGTGGATTACTACGCCCGCTTGGAGCAGCAGCGCGGCGCCCGGCCCTCCGAACAGGTGATCAGCGCGTTGGCCGGTGCGCTGCGGCTGACCCAGGACGAGAGCGACTACCTGCACCGCCTGGCCGGATACCGGACGTGGGGGCGCAGCACGTCCGCGCGGCGCGTCTCCCCGGGCCTGCTGCTCATGCTCGACCGGCTCGTGGACGCGCCCGCGCAGGTGCTCAGCGACAGCGGCCAGGTCCTCGCGCGCAACGCCATGGCCGAGGCGCTGTTCGGCGCCCCCGCGCTGCCGGGCCGCGCCGGGAACGCGATCTGGCGGATGTTCGTCGACCGGGGTTCGCGGCGGCTCATCCCCGAGGACCTGCAGTCGGTCCTCATGGCCAACCACGTCGCCGACCTGCGCGCCACGCACGCCCGCCGCCCGCACGACGAGGAGGTCAACGCACTCATCCACGACCTGCTCGAGGCCAGCGACGAGTTCCGCGAGCTGTGGGAACGGCACGACGTCGCGGTAATGCGCAACTGCACGAAAACGATCCTGCACCCGGAGGTCGGCCCGCTCGCCCTGGCCAGTGAGGTGCTGCTGGACTCCACGGGAGAGCAGTCACTCGTTCTCTACACCGCGCAGCCAGGCACGGACACCGCCGAGAAGCTCGAACTGTTGCGCGTGCTCGGCCGGGAGAAGTTCGCCGAGCTGCGGGAAGTGCGTTGACCGCTCGCGCAGGCCCATGTTTCGCTCGCCTCCCGAGAGGCTGATGCACCGGTCCCTCTCCCCCGGGAGGTGTTGATCATCACGACCTGTTAAAGCTATTTGAACACCCCGCGCACGATGCGGGCGCCGAGCGTGCCAGCAGCGCCAGTAATCACCCCCTTCGTTATAGTCGTCCCATGCTCGGCACCGAATTTTTTGGCCCCTCGCAGAATAGGACCTGCTCCCGCATTGAACCCTTCCCTGAAAGCCCCGTTATCAGTCGAGGCGTCATAGGCACCCTTGGCGAATCCAACGGCAAAAGCCACTGGAGAAACAGCAACCACGCTAGCATTCGCCCAGAACTCGTTCGTATTCTCCACGTGCTATTTCCTCTCTCATGAGACTCTCGGGAACGACACCGTCGGCGCCGCCTGTTCTAAATATCACAGCCAGTACGGGACCAGCGCCGGTACGCTCCGTCACCTCGTCGTCCTCAGTGCGGGTGGATCATTGCCCGGAGCACCATTCATCAGCGGCGGACCGTTAGTCACCCTCGCGGACCGCGCATAAGTCACGTGCAGGCCTCTGTCTACCCGATAACAATCATGGCCCGCGCCGGGACGACATGCCATAGGCCCACACCCACATCCCATGGTGGACCTAGGCACAGTCGCGCTGGCGGGGAAATCGCGCGTGCTCAGCGGTGGGCGGCACCTGGCCGTCGCACGCGCTCTCAGGCCCGCTGACCTGCGTCCGGCAGACTGGCGATCCGGCAAATCTGCGGTCTTCCTCCGGTCCCGGTACTGCTACGTTCCCGGAACGGCGCAGATGGACCTGATCTACGTGCCTCAGAACATGAGCGCAGGAGGCCCACCGCCCGCGCATATCGGCGGACATCGGCGCGGCCGCAGCGCACTTGGCAGTCAGTGAGCGAGGTGCCGCCAGCGGGCAGTTCGTGATGGGCTCAGCGGGCACTCTTTCTCGCGCCGCTCGATAGGCCGGTTCGTGGCTGAGGGACGAACGCGCTTCAGTTTCCGGCTGGTGCCTGCGCGATGGCCACGAAGTTCTGGCTCATGCCGATCAGTGACGGCTCGGCCTCCAGGAGGCGAAGCACGGACAGCAGGTGATGGCGTCCGTCCGGGACGTCCAGGAACTGCGACAGGCCCGGGATGAGCTTGACGCTTCCGCTGGCGGCGACAAACTGGCGCAGCTCCAGGCCAGCGTCCTTTATTTCATCGGCCAGTTCCTCCGGACGGTGGAAGTAGGAAGTCGTGAAGTTCGCGGGGTCACCGCCTGGGTTGCGGTACTGCCCGTCAGCCAGGAACCGGGCCGTGTCATCAAGCTCCCTGGGGCTGCCAGGCATGCCCCCGGCAAGCTCCTCGAAGACCGGGTAGAACCGCGACAGCGCCTTCGCGATCACGATTCCGCCCGGCCGGAGGACCCTGCGGGCCTCACGCAGTGCGGTGAGGCGGTCTTCCCTGCTCGTCAGGTGGTAGAGCGGGCCGAGCAGCAGGACGGCATCGGCACTGTGATCAGATGCCGGCAGGTCCCGCGCATCGCCGGCCGAGATGCCGGCCAGCGGGATGCCGGCCTGCCGGGATGCCGCTGCCGCCTGCTCGACATGCAATGGCACCGGGTCGATCAGGTGCACCTGGTAGCCCGCTGAGGCCAGCGGTATTGCGTAGGCCCCGGCACCGCCGCCGACATCCAGGACGCTCGCGGGGGCTGCCGGCAGGCAGCGTTCCAGCAGGTCCCGTATCCGCAGGAACTCGATCCGCCGGATACCAGAGGCCAGCCGGTCACGCTCCAGGCCGTGCTCGTAGTAAGCGAGGATCTCCGCGTCCAGCATGCCGAGCACGATAAAGGACTGCGACATATCCGGCCACAGGATTCCTCGGCTCGCGCTATCGCTCGGATCAGCCGCCCGCCGCCGACGTGCGGATCACTGAGCGGCCGACACTCCGGTGGTCATCTGCGAAGCGCTGAGGCGTGTCCGTACTCTGGGGAGCCGGTGGTCGGGGTGAGGGCTGGAGGCGAGCGTGCGCGTCGTGGTGGTCGGGGCAGGCTTCGCAGGGTTGATGGCAGCGTGGCGGCTCACCCAGGGTGGCTGCGAGGTCGTGGTGCTGGAGGCACGCGACCGCGTGGGTGGCCGGGTGTGGTCGCAGGAACTGATTCCCGGTGATCCGCGGACGGTGATCGAGCGGGGCGCCGAGTTCGTGCTGGACGACTATGACGTTCTAGGCGGACTGCTGGCCGAGCTCGGCCTGGAACTCGCAGGCACGATGATGTCCTACTACCAGCGGGAGCCACGTGACGGCGCACCAGTGAGCGCGGCAGCGGTGAGCGAGTGTGCTGCCTGGGTGGCCGCAGCGGCGGCCGCTGCCCCGCCGGGAACCTCGCTGGCCGAGGTGGCCGCGCGCTGGGCGGGCGCACCCGCCGCCGTTGCTGCCTACCTGTCACGGATGGAGACAACCGAAGGAGTCAGTGCCGGCCAGCTGTCTGCTGCCGTGGCCAGGGACGCGACCGCAGGATTCGGCGCGCGGCCAAGCTGGCGGGTGGCTGGCGGCAACCAGCAGGTGGCAACTGTCCTGGCCGGGCGGCTCGGCCCGGCGGTTCGGCTGGCAAGCCCGGTCCGCGCAGTGCAGCACGACCATCGCGGTGTGCACCTAGCCACTGCTGCCGGAACCGTGACCGGGGATGCCGCGGTCATCGCGGTCCCGATGGCTGTGCTGCGATGGCTGCCCATCGTGCCCGCGCTCCCCGGACGCCAGCGGGCCGCCTGGCAACGTAGCGGGCTCGCGCACAACGCCAAGCTGCACATGCCGCTGAACCGTCCGGCCCCAGCATCGGCGGTGCAGAGTGTGCCAGGCCGGTTCTGGACCTGGACTGCGGCCGACACAACCGGGCAGGTCCAGCCCGTCCTGCATGCCTTCGCCGGGACCGAGCATGGCCTGTCCGCGCTGGCAGTCGCCGACGGGCCGGCCACCTGGGCAGCGCTGGCCGCGGCGCTACGCCCGGAACTAGACGCCGATCAGGCCCGGGCCGTCCTCACCACCTGGAACGATGATCCTTGGGCGGGTGAGTCATACTCGGCGGACACGCTCAACGCAGCGCCGGGCGACCCGGACATCCTGGCCGCCCCGGCCGGCCGGATCCATTTCGCCGGCGAGCATACTGCCGGTCACTGGGCCGGCTTGATGGAAGGCGCCCTGCGGTCCGGGCAGCACGCCGCCGACGAGGTGCTCGCCGGCCGGCGCCGTGTCTGCTGACGGGGTACAGGCCGGCCGCCCTGGCACGCGGCGAACTGGCCGGCCCCAGGCCTAGTCCGCCGCGGCCGGTAACCATCACCCGCCAGAACAACCGCGCCGGCGCGGGCGACGCGGAGGGCGGCATTGGCCGGTGGTGCCCTTGCCGCTTGGTCGCCGCGTCCGGCGATGGGGGGCTATTCAGGGAGGGTGCGGGGAAGCCCGAACCTCGGAAGGACGCTGTTGTCGGTGAAGCCGGTGATGGCGTTGATGTAGTCGCCGGCGAGGGTGAGCACGATCAGCCCGTGCGCGTGGCCGACCGGTGTGTACGGGTCGGCCAGGTAGCGGCCAAAGGCAGGCTGGCCGTTAGCCCGGGTTGGGATGAGCCGCGACCGCCGGGTTCCGTGACGGAACACGACGACGTCAAGGAAGTTCGCGATCGTGTCCAGGCCCTGGTATTCGAACGGCAGTGGCGGCATGGTGAGCCAGGCGTCGTCGGTGAGCAGGGCGACGATGGCCTGAACGTCGCCGTGCTCGAACGCCTCGGCGAAGCGGGCCGTGATCTGCTGCTCGCGCGCGGATCCGGGCAGCGGAGCCCGGTCCCGGCCGCCTGGCGGCAGGTGGCTGGCGATCGTGGCCCGGGCCCGCTTCAGCAGGTTGTTCGCGGCGTCCACGGTGCAGCCGAGGATGGCCGCGGTCTCGGCGGCGCGAAACCCGAGCACGTCTCGGAGCACCAGGGCGGCCCGCTGCCGGGGCGGGAGATGCTGCAAGGCGGTGACGAACGCGAGCGACACTGATTCGCGGACCTCATATCGAGCTTCCGGTCCGAGGGCGTCGTCGGGCAGGTCGCCGAGCAGCGCGTCGGGGTAAGGCTCTAGCCACAGCGGCTCGCCGCTGCGGGTGGGCTCGGGCAGCGGGACCTCCGGCGGGTACGGAGCCAGGGTGCGGCTGGCGCGCAGGTGGTTCAAGCATTTGTTGGTGGCGATCGCGTGCAGCCAGGTGCGCAGCGATGCGCGTCCCTCGAACCGGTCAAGTCCGCGCCAGGCAGCCATCATCGTCTCCTGCAGCATGTCCTCGGCGTCAGCGGCCGACCCGAGGATGCGGTAGCAGTGCACCTGAAGCTCGCGCCGGAACGGCCCAGTGAGGGCGGCGAAAGCGTCCCCGTCCCCCGACTGGGCCCTGGCCAGCAACTGCCTGGTCACGTGAGCGGTCTCTCGCACGGCGCCTCCCGCCTGATGTTCCTCCGCATGTACTGACCCCGTCCGCCCCGCAAACTGGTCGGCCCGCCGCCGACCAGTTTGCTGCCCGCGCCGAGTACTAACACTGCGGAAGCAAATCGGTAGCAAGGAGAAGCCACGTGCAAAGGAAGACAACAGCAGGCGGTCGGCCGGCCGGGACGACCCGGGAGCAGCGATGGGTGCTGGGCCTGGCGTCGCTGGCGTCGTTCATCGTGATCCTCGACGTGATGGTTGTGGCCACCGCGCTCACCGCGCTCCGCCGCCACCTGGGCGCGTCGCTGGCGGACCTGGAGTGGACAGTCAACGCCTACACGCTCAGCTTCGCCGTTCTGCTGATGACCGCGGCGGCCATCGGCGACCGGCTCGGCCGCCGCCGGGTCTTCGCCGCCGGGCTGGCAGTATTCGCGGTGTCCTCGGCGGCCTGCGCCCTGTCCCCGGATGCCGCCGCGCTGATCACCGCGCGCGCGGTGCAGGGCGCAGGCGCGGCGGCGATCATGCCGATGGCGCTGGCGCTGCTGAACGCCGCGTTCCCGCCCGCGCGGCGGGGCTGGGCGATCGGGATTTACGGCGGCGTGACCGCGCTGGCGGCGGTGGCTGGACCGGTTCTCGGCGGGGCGGTCATCCAGGGGCTGGGCTGGCAGTGGATCTTCTGGCTCAACGTGCCAGTCGCGCTCGCGGCCATCCCGCTGGTCCTCACCCGCATCGGCGAGGCGGCCGGTCCGGGCGGTGCGGTGGACCTGCCGGGGCTGGCGCTGATCACGGCCGCGGCGCTGGGACTGGTGTGGGGACTGGTCCGGGGAAACACGGCAGGCTGGGAGAGCGCCGAGGTGATAGGCACGCTCACCAGCGGGGCCGCCGCAGCGGTCGCCTTCGCGGCCTGGGAGCGGCATACGGAGCGGCCGATGATCCCAGCGCGGCTGTTCCGCTCGTCCGCCTTCTCGGCGGGCAGTGTCGCGATCTTCGCAATCAACGCGTCGCTGACCGGCGTTATCTTCCTGATGCCGCAGTTCCAGCAGGTGGTGGCCGGCCAGGACCCACTCGGCGCCGGGCTGCGACTGCTGCCGTGGGGGATCGCACCATTCCTTATCGGTCCCCGGGCCGGCGCGCTGGCGGACCGGATCGGCGAGCGCACGCTGGTCGTGGCCGGGTCGCTGCTGCAGGCCGCCGGGGTGGCCTGGATTGCCGCAGCGGCCGGGCCCGGCAGCGGTTACCCCGCCCTGATCGCGCCGATGACCATTGTCGGGCTGGGGTTCGCGCTTGCCATTCCGGCAGTCACCAGGTCGGTCACCAGTAGCGTGCCGCTCGCGGACATCGGCACTGCGTCCGGCGCGTTCACCACCATGCGCCAGCTCGGCGGCGCGTTCGGCGTCGCGGTCCTCGGCGCGGCGTTCGCCACCACCGGAAGCTACGCCAGCCCCGCCGCCTTCAGCCACGGGTTCGTCACCGCCTTCGGCGTCGCTGCGGGCATTACCCTCATCGGGACCGCAGCCGGCACGATCTTGCCGGGCCGCGAGAACCGCCGCACATCACCCACCGCGCCGCCCGAGGCTGCCAGAGCGTCCAGCACCATCAGGACGCATGCCACACCGCCGAGCGCGCACGTTCGCTGACGACACATGAGGACACCGTGGCCCTGCCGGCGGGCGGCTAGCCCGTCGGCGGGGCAGCGCCTAGGCAGCGCGGCCGACCCTGGCCGTGCGGTCTGCGTGCCTCGGCAGAAGCCACAGCCATCGGCGGCACTGATCAGCCCGATCTGCGTGGATCACGCCGCTGCCGCGGCGGCGGGGCTGCGCTCAATACAGCCGTTTGGCCGCTCGGTCGGTTACAGCACCGACGAGCGCTGCTATGGTCCTTGCGTGCGCACCCCAGTCACTGCCTGGTGGCGTCCCCTGTAGGTGGGGACGCTTCTTGGTGCTGCTCGAACCCACCGCCAACCCGGTGGGTTCTGTGCTGTTCGGGCCTGCCGGTACTCGAAAGGTACGGCTCCGATGTCCGATCCCAGTCTCTCGGTTCGGCCGCACGCCTTCTCCGTCACGGGAGCAGATGCGGTCAGCACCACCCGAACCGCCGGCAACCTCTCATGGCCGGGGTTGCTGGCCCGCCTGCTCGATGGCGATGACCTCTCCGCAGCTGAGGCGTGGTGGGCCATGCGTGAAATTGCTCTCGGGAACGTAGAGCAGGCGCAAATGGCGGGGTTCCTGATCGCTCTCCGCTGCAAGGGGGAGTCACCTCAGGAGCTGCTGGGCTTCTTGAATGCACTGATGCATGACGTCGTTCCGATCCCGATTGACGGGCACGGCCTGCTCGATCTGGTCGGGACCGGGGGCGATGGCGCACACACAGTGAACGTCAGCACGATGGCGGCTATCGTCGCGGCCGGCAGCGGAGCCAGGGTGCTGAAGCATGGAGGCCGGTCCGCGTCCAGCAAGGCCGGGGCTGCCGACGTGCTCGAGGTTCTAGGGCTCCCCCTGGACCTCAGTCCCCAAGGCATTTCGCAATGCGTTCGTGATGTCGGCATTGGCTTCACGCTGGCGTCACGCTTCGTACCCGGACTCCGTCACGCAATCCCTGTGCGAAAGGCTCTCGGTGTCCCGACTGCGATCAACTACATCGCCCCGCTGACGAACCCAGCTGCCCCGTCGCACTCGCTGGTCGGCTGTGCCAGTAAGGCGGCAGCTCCGACGCTCGCCATGGTGCTTGCCGAACGCGGAGCCAATGCCATCGTCGTTCATGGCGACGACGGGCTCGACGAGCTCACGACCACTGGCGCGAGCACGCTCTGGGCGGTGACCGGCAGGCGTATCCGCCAGCTGACCATTGACCCCCTTGACTACGGGATCGTTCGAAGTGAGCCAGAGTCGCTACGCGGCGGTGACGCCGGGTACAACGCCCGAGTCGTGCACGACGTACTCGATGGTCGCCGGGGGCCGGTGCGCGATGCCGTGATCTTGAACGCTGCAGCGGCCATTGCTACCCACGACCTCACACAAGGGAATCTCGAGGACGTTCTGGCCGACTGTCTGGACAGGTCGCGAGCGGCCATCGACTCCGGAGCCGCTGCCGCGACTCTCCGGGCCTGGCTCGAGCTATCGGACGCGCTCGTCACGAATCAGCCTGAGTCCGGTTTTGCCCGCTAACTCCATGGACGGCGGTAGCCGATGATCGGCAACGGACGTCAGCCGGGGTCTCAAGGAGCGGGTAACGGCAACTGCGAGGCCAGGTCCACCAGCACGCGGGCCAGCCGAAGGCCGTGCACGAAGCTTGCCACGGTTTCGCCGGTCGGCGTCGCGCTGGTGAGCAGCTCCAGCGGTAGCGTGCATAGCGCGGACCGGGCCGCCAGTCCCCCCAGATAGCCGGTGCGCACCACGACCGGTTCCGCCTCGTATCCCTCGGCGTGCAACCCCGCCAAGTACCCGTCGAAGATGACCGGATCGATCACTGACAGATCACCGGGATCTGCCTTACCGGCCTGCGCCAGGCCGGCCAGCAGCTGGCCGAGATCAAAGCCCACCGGCAGCAAGGTCCCGAATCCCCAGTCGATGACGACGATGGTGTCGGGTTCATTCGCCGGCAGCAGCAGATTCTGCGGACTGGCGTCGCCGTGAGCGTGCGTCTGCGGCAGCGTGTCGAGCAAATCGAGGATCCGCGGCAGCCGACCCCCGAGCGCCAGCAGTTCGCCGGGCAATGCGTGATCGCCGGTGCGCTCCAGCGCCGCTGCCAGAACCGGATGACGCCACAGCGCTTCATCCCGGAGGTAGGGCAGCGCGCCGAGGTACACCCGGCGTTCGGTGAAGTAGCGCAGCGCTGAACCCTCTGGATGCGGGACTCGCGCCACGGCCGGGAGCGCCTGGTTGACGTCCGCGCCGTCCCTGCGGCGAGCGGCGAGGCGGCCGAGAAGGTAGGCGGCTCGCCGGTAGTCGGCGGACTGCCAGGGCTCTGGCCGCTGCGGCACGAACTCCCACCAGAGCGCGATGTGATCGGCATCGGCGTACTTGACGTGATGCAGGACTGGGGCCCGCATGCCGTCGGGCAGCACCGCGGCGATGCCGCTTTGATGCATCTCCAGCTCGGCCCGCCACGGGAAGAAGTCGATGAACTCGGCGCGGCTAGCGTCGTCCGGCAGGTACTTCAGGCCCGGCCATAGCCGGGTGTGCCTCAGTAGCTTGACGAAGTAGGCATAAACCGCTGCGCCGGCCGAGTCCAGAACGTCCACCTGCCAGAGTCCGCCGGTAGCAGGCGAGCCTGGGTCGCAGTCAAGCGGAGTCATGCGCACGTCCGCCGCGCGCTGCGGCAGGCCGGTGATCGCGCTGGTCATCCTGCCGATCTCGGCTCCCGTC
This sequence comes from Streptosporangiaceae bacterium, assembly GCA_035570295.1. GTDB lineage: Bacteria > Actinomycetota > Actinomycetes > Streptosporangiales > Streptosporangiaceae > JAJYUU01. The sequence continues at coordinate 6,119 of DATMMA010000292.1, read as the reverse complement.
AGCGCGGCCGGACCGAGTACCTCTTCCGCCGCCTGCGTCATCACCGTCATCGCCCCTCCCTGGCAAGGCCACCCGACGCCGAGGCAGTTCCCCGGTCAAACAGTAAGGTAACCTGTCTACCGGCATATAGTAAGGTTGCCTTATGACCGAGCGCAAGCCCTCGGCGCGGACCACTCCGGCGGAGCGGACGCCAGGCGGTCCTTCGCCGGCAGATCCGTTGCCCGACCATCTGCCACGCTGGCTAGAGATGGTGAGCAGGCGATTGTCGCGAGAGCTTGGAGTCGCGGCCCGTGGGCAGTTCCCTGAGCTGCGCGGAAGCCACCGCCGCATACTGCAGATGATTCCGCCGGACGGCATCCGGATTACCGATCTAGCGGCGACCGCCGACATGACCAAGCAGGCGCTTGGCGAATTCGTCGACAGGCTCGAGGAGTCTGGTTATGTCGTCAGCCGCCGCCCCGAGACCGACGGCCGGGTACGCATGGTGTCGCGCACGGCCTTGGGCGACGCGGCGGCCGAGGCGGCCCAGCAGGCGATCGCCTCCGTCGAGAAGAGATGGCGCGACGAGATCGGCACCGCAGAGTATGACCGCATGATGGCGGCTCTCCGCGAGCTTGGACGCGGCAGCTTCCCGGGCTGAGCACCGGGTGGACGCGGCCGGGCTCGGCAGGGCGCGGCGCGCTTATCCGCCGGGATGAGCCGGGCCGGCAGCCATCAACCGGCCCATGTACTCGATGACGGCGTCGATGATGCGCATGGCCTGAGCCCTGGTCCTGGCCGCGGCCACCTCGCGCGCCCCCTCGCCGATCAGCGAAGTCAGCACGGCGGCGTAGAGCCGGTCCAGCGAGGTGTCCGGCAGGCGCAGCAGCGCGTCGTTCTGCCGGACCCACTCGTGCCCGCGATGCCGCCTCATGACCTCGAATCCCGGCGGGCCGTCGCCGGACGAGAACAGCATCGCCAGGTCGCGGCGCTGCCAGCTGCCCTCAAGGTAGGCTCGCGCGCCGGCAGCGAACAGCTCAGCCGGGTCACTGACGCCGGCCTGCCTGGCTGCCAGGACGGCCGTACTCGCGGCCTCCTCATACGCCTGCTGATGCTCCTGCCAGAGCGCGAGGAACAGCTCGCTCTTCCCGCCGAAATGGTGATAGAGGCTGCCGACGCTCGACCCTGCCCGCTCGACCACGTCGGCGATGCTCGCCTCGGCGAACCCCTGCCGGGTGAAGACGTCACGAGCCGCGTCCAGCAGCGCACGCTGGGTCTGCGCGGTGCGCCCCCACTGCCAGGCACTGGTCGCCGGCTTCCGCACCTGCGGCTCGGCCATCGCCTACTCACCGCCTCATGGAACGCTGCCTTGCTATTCGCAGTATCGTCCCACGTTTCGCGCCACATCCGGGAGCGACGAACGACCCGGTCGAAGCAAGCGATCGCTCCCGACCGGGAACGCGCAGTGGAGCGGAACTGCCGGCCTGCCAGTCTCAGCAGACAGCTCGCACGGCTTCGACCAGCAGCGCTAGCCCTTGGCCAAGCTCGGAGTCGCTGACCGTCAGCGGGGGCAGCAGCTTGACCACCTCGCCAGCCTCGCCACAGGTCTCCACGAGCAGACCGCATTCGAAAGCCTTGCTCGCTACCTTGCCGGCCAACCCGCCGTGTTCGAAAGCCAGGCCGTGAGCCATACCCCGCCCGCGCGGCTCGATCCGGGTCCGTGTCATCGAGGCACTTAGCTCCGCCAGCGCAGCAGCGACCCGCTCGCCCCTGGCGAGCGTGCGACGCTCCATCGCCCGATCGGACCAGTACGCGCGCAGCGCGGCGCCGCCGGTGACGAACGCCGGATTGACGCCGCGGAAGGTGCCGCTGTGCTCTCCCGGCTTCCAGATGTCCAGCTCCGGCCGGATCAGCGTGAGAGCGAGCGGCAGGCCGTACCCGCCGATGGACTTGGAGAGGCAGACGATGTCCGGTGTCAGGTCAGCCGGCTCAAAGCTGAAGAACGGGCCGGTACGACCGCAGCCCATCTGCACGTCGTCGACGATGAGCACGATCCCATGCCTCCGGCAGTCCGCCGCGAGCCCGCGTAGCCAGTCCATCCGGGCCACGTTGATGCCGCCCTCGCCCTGCACGACCTCCACTATGACCCCGGCGGGAATGTCGCCGTCCAGGCTGGCGGCCGCGAGTTGCCGCTCCAGCCAGCCCGGCCCGACCTCCGCGGCATCGTCACCACCGTGCTGGCCGGTGCTGTGCTGGCCGGTGCTGGGGAAGGGCAGCAACAACGCGTCCGTGAGTGTCACGCCGCTGCTGCCCCGGAGCAGCGCGTTCCCCGTCACTGCCAGGGCGCCGAGGGTGGCGCCGTGAAACGCGCCGGCGAAAGCCACGATGTCCGTCCGGTCGGTGACTTTCCGTGCAAGCTTGAGCGCCGCCTCGACCGCATTGGCGCCGCCCGGTCCGGGGAACTGCACGCGATAGTCGAGACCGCGCGGGCGCAAGATGATCTCGTCGAGCGCACTCAGGAACTCGCGCTTGGCGGCGGTGTACATGTCCAGCGAGTGCGTGACGCCATCGGCAGCGATGTAGTCGAGCAGCGCGCGCTTCAGCACGGGGTTGTTGTGCCCGTAGTTGAGCGCGCTCGCGCCCGCGAAGAAGTCCAGGTAGCCGCGACCGTTCTCGTCATACAACCAGCTGCCGGCGGCCCGGTCGAAAACCACCGGCCAGCTCCGGCAGTAGCTGCGGACGGCAGATTCGCGGTCGGCAAAGATTGTCGCTGACATTGCTTTCATCCTGTTTCTGCCGTAGGAGAACCGTGCAACGCGAGCTCGCGCTCGCTTGCGCCCGGTATTTCGACGGCCGGGTTGCCTCGCCAGCGGGCACCCGGCGGGACGTACTCGCCCTTCATCAAGAACGCGTCGGAGTCCAGCTCGCACCCGTCGCCCATCGACACGCCGTAGTGCACGAAGGCGGCGGTGCCGATCGTGACGCCAGTGCCGATGCTGATGTAGTCGGACTTGAAGACGCGGTCTTCCATGGAATGTGACTGGAGCTTGCTGCCGACGTTGAGCGTGCACGCGTCGCCGATCCGCACGAGCGACCGCTCAGTGAGCTTGCACCCGTCATCGAAGACGCGGCTCCCGATCTGAACGCCGAGCATTCGCAAGATGACGCCCTTGGCGGCAGTTCCGTTGAACATGTGGAGGTAACCGGTAGCCGGAACTTTCCAGTAACGCTCGTGGCGCCAGAACTCAGGCTGGTAAATGGAGCACAGCCGCGGCCGCAGCGGGTGGATCAGGGTCACCACGCGCTCGACGAGTACGAAATAGCCGACCGTGAAGGCAAGGGTCCCGACAATCGCCGCGAGCGTGCTAGCCCAGTCCGGCCAGTCCCATACCGCCACAGGGCAGAAGGCCACGAGCAATAGCCCGAGAACATAGAGATAGCGGACGAGCAGGTGCAGTGCGATCGAGACAGCGTTGTGCCGGTTCTTTGCGGCAAGCCGGCGCCTCCGCTCGGCGAATGTGGTCCGTTGCTCGAACTGACGGTCGCGCCACACCGTCCGCGGAATCTCGAAGCAGGGCGATCCCAGCAGGCCGGTGCCGGTCCTGACGGGCCCGGTTACCGGAATCATGACCTTGGTCGCGAGCAGGCAATCGTCGCCGGTCCGGCCGCCTGCCGGATAGGCGATCTTGTTCCCGAGATAATTCCGCGCACCGATGGTGGCGGGCCGCACCCGGAAGGAACTGGCGGAGAACTCCGCATTCATGACCGACAGGCCATCAGAGACCATCGTCCCGGAACCCACCGTGGTGAGCCGAGGCATCTCGTGCTTGACGGCCGTACCGAAGTTCGATCCGGTCTGCAGAACTGGCCGCAGCCGGTAGCCGACGGCCCTCAGGTAGTGAACGACCACCGAACTGTCCCCGACCAGCGCGACCAGCAGCGGGATGTTGGTGAGCCGCGCGACACCGCGCTGCAGGGTGTAGCGCCAGCCGTAGAGCGGGTAGACCTGGCCTGGCTTCAGGGCGCAGGCTGCCAGCCGCAGCACCGTAGCGGCCACGAGGACTGCGGCCAGGATCAAGAGCGCAATGAGTGCCGCCGCGATCAAGAGCAGGTCCCGGTCAAATGTCCAGTTTGTTACATACTGCCGAGCGGGAAGCAGCCGATCTAGCAGCCGCGGATGCGAGACTTCCAGGCCCTCAGCGCCGATCGCGACCGGCGCGACGACAGCCAGCATCACGATCAGCTGGATGATCGCGTAACTGGCACGGCGCAGCGTGCCGCAGCGGGCCGGACCGACAGCCAGATATGAGCGGTCCGATCCGGCCGGCTCAGCCGGAGACCCGTGCCAGACTTCACCGGCCGGGATGACCTGGCCCTCAAGCAGCGCGGAGGAGTGCCCGAGCTGTGCGCCAGACCCGATCCCGGTATCGATGTCGAGTGCCGTCTGCTCCCCGACGAACGAGCCAGCGGCGATGGTGATCAGACCGGTCTCGACGTGGCCGGCTCTGGCCCGGTATCCGTTCAGGTAGCTGTCCTTCCGGATGACGCTGCCAGCGCCGATCGTGACCAGGTCGGTGCAGACTGGCACGTGTTTTGTGAGTATCAGCACGCCTGGACCGACCTTGGCGCCGAGAGCTCGCAGGTACAGCCCGTACAGCGGGGTGCCGGCGCACAGGCGCACCGGACTGGTAATGATCAAGGTCTTGACCAGCCAGAACCGGAAGTAGGCCAGGCTCCACACCGGGATGCGCTGCGGTTTCCAGCGCCCGACCAGCAGCCACTTCGCGACGAGCGGCACTGATCCGGCCGCCAGTAGCAGGCATGCAGCGACCAGGGTCAGCCGGACGTACACGCTCAACGCGCCGTGACCGCCGGTCGCCCAGCTGAAGGCCGTGACCAGCACCAGCGCCTCCAGGCTGGCGTACCCGATGAAGGCTGCCAGCTGAAGCAGCCCGCACAGGAAGAATCGCTGGCGGGCGACCGGCCCGGTGAGCGTCACGCGGCTCGATCGGGGCCGGCTTGCGGTGACAGTGCCGGGCGTGCCAGCAGATGCCTGCTGGCTTTCCGCGTCCTGCATAGCCGCCGTCGTGCGCGCGTCAACGGCGGCTGCCAGGAGCTGCACCGTCGGATAGCGGTATACGTCCCTGATCGACAGCGGTGCCATCCCCGGCTGCCGCCGCGCTGCCGCGTTGAACCGTGCCATGAGCAGCGAGTTCGCGCCCAAGTCGGCGAAGAAGTTGCTGTCCGCTGACACCCGCCCGACGCCGAGCGTGTCCGCCAGCAGGCTGGCCAGCAGCGACTGCGTCCCGGCTGCAGGAGCCTGGAACTGCTCGCCGCCCGCCAGCATCCTGCTGCCCTGCGGTGCGGGCAGGCTCGCGCGGTCTGCCTTGTCACTGACCAGCACCGGGATCGCTGTGAGGTGCTCCAGGTAGGCAGGAACCATGTAGCCGGGCAACATGTCGCGCAGGTGCTGGTAGATGGCGCGGACGTCGACGTCCTCGTAATCGCACCTCGTCGTGTAGTACCCGACCAGCTCAACCACGCCTGGGGAGGGCTCATAGGTGCTGGCTACTGCCTGCGCGATCTCCGGTACCTGGAGCAGAACAGACTCGACCTCGGTCAACTCGATGCGATAGCCGCGGATCTTGACCTGAGCGTCGATCCGGCCGTGGTGCTCGATGTCGCCGTCCGCGTTGATCCGGCCGAGGTCGCCAGTGCGGTAGATGCGCCCGGAAGGATTCTCCTGCAGGCCGATGAAGTCGGTTACGAAGGCTTGCTCGGTCAGGTCCCTGCGGTTCAGGTACCCGAGTGCGAGGCCGATCCCGCCGATGCCGATCTCGCCGAGTGCGCCGGCCGGGAGCGCAACGTCCTCCTCGGGGTCAAGCACGACGATCGAGTACGTGGGCAGTGGCTTCCCGATCGTCACCGGCCGCTCAGGATGAAGGACCGTCCAGGTCGCGGTCACGGTCGCCTCGGTCGGCCCGTAAACGTTGAGGAACCGACGGCCCGGCCGGTGCCACCGCGACACAAGGTCCTGCGGACACGACTCGCCCGATACCAGCAGGAACCGCAGACCGGGCAGGTCGTCGCCCAGAGTGGCCAGCAGGGTCGGGACGCAGCACAGCGCCGTCACTCGCCGG
>DATMMA010000291.1:0-6113 GCA_035570295.1 Streptosporangiaceae bacterium | reverse complement strand
GAGCCGGCGGACCCTTCCACGTCGGCGCCTGGGCTGCGGATGAGTCTGGAAGCGGTGCTGCTGGTCGCTGACGAGCCGGTGCCGACGGGATCGCTGGCCGATATCACCGGGCACCCTGAGGCCGCGGTCGCGGCAGCGCTCTGCGACCTAGCCGGCGAATACACCGCGCAGCAGCGGGGCTTCGACCTGCGGGAGGTCGCCGGCGGCTGGCGGCTATACACAAGGGACGAGTGCGCAGCCGTGGTCGAGCGGTTCGTCACCGACGGGCAGGAGATCAGGCTCACCCAGGCCGCGCTGGAGACGCTGGCTGTCGTCGCATACCGTCAGCCGGTGAGCCGGGCGCGGGTCTCTGCCGTCCGCGGCGTCAATTGCGACGGGGTCATGCGCACGCTCGTCCTGCGCGGGCTTGTCGAAGAGGCCGGGAGCGACCCGGAGACCGGCGCGATCCTGTTCCAGACGACCGGCTACTTCCTGGAGCGGCTTGGCCTGGCCCGGCTGGCTGACCTGCCGGACCTGACGCCGTTCCTGCCTGATCACCTTGACGAGGAGCTGGACTTCGGCCATGACGCCGTCCGGTAGCCGGCGCGCCCGACCCAGCAGCCAGCACAGTGCCAGCCAGCACAGTGCCAGCGGGCCTGGCAGCCAGCCCAGTGCTAACCGGTACGGGGCGAGCCGTTCGCTCAGCGCCGCGGACCTGGCCCGGGCGCGTGCGGCAGCGGCAAGCCTGGGCTCGGACTTCGCTGACGACGACTGGGAGGACGCCGAGGCCCCGGGCGAGCGCGACTCCCTCACCGATGTGCCTGGCGGCGTCCGCCTGCAGAAGGTGCTGGCAGCGGCCGGAGTCGGCAGCAGACGGCATTGCGAGGAGCTGATCGGCGAGGGCCGGGTGGAAGTCGACGGCGAGGTCGTGCGCCGGTTCGGGGCCAGGGTTGACCCGAGGCATCAGGTCATCAGGGTGGACGGCCGGCGGATCCCGGCGAGCGAGGACCTGGTCTATGTCGCGCTGAACAAGCCACCTGGCGTGCTCACCTCGATGTCGGACAGCCGTGGCCGCAAGACCTTGACAGACCTGCTCGGCGACACGGCCGAGCGGCTGTTCCACGTGGGCCGGCTGGACTACGACTCCGAGGGCCTGATACTGCTGATGAATGACGGCGAGCTGGCGCACCGGCTGGCCCACCCCCGCTTCGGCGTGCTGAAGACGTACCTTGCCGACGTGCCTGGCCCGGTGCCCAAAGACCTGGGCCGCCGCCTTATCTCCGGGATCGAGCTGGAAGACGGCGTCGCCAGCGCCGACAAGTTCCGGGTGGTGGAGCAGGTGGGCGGCCGCGCGCTGGTGGAGATTACCCTGCATGAGGGTCGCAAGCACATCGTCAGGCGGATGCTGGCAACCGCCGGGCACCCGGTGAGCAGGCTAGTGCGGACTCAGGTGGGGCCGGTTTCGCTCGGCTCGCTTCGGCCGGGCACGACCAGGCGGCTGACGACGAAGGAAGTCGGCGACCTGTACGCGGCGGTAGGCCTGTAGGCCGCCGCCCGGCGCCACCCACGCACGACCGAGACGTCAGCAGGAGCAAGAGGAGGATAAGTGGCTGTCCGTGCAGTCCGCGGAGCTGTCCAGGTAGGCGGGAACGACCGGGCGGAGATCCTGGCGGGCACAGCCGAGCTGGTCACCGAGGTGATGAACCGAAACGAGCTCAGCACTGACGATGTCATCAGCGTCATTTTCACCGCGACGCCCGACCTGAATACCGAGTTCCCGGCCCTCGCCGCGCGCAAGCTGGGCTTCCAGGAAGTCCCGCTACTGTGCGCCTCCGAGATCGCCGTGCCGGACGCAATGCCGCACGTAGTGCGGCTGATGATGTACATCGAGACGGCCAAGCCACGGTCCGCGATGCAGCACGTGTACCTGCACGGCGCAGCTGCGCTGCGGCTGGATATCGCCCAGTGAATCTGACGGCCCCTACCGACTCGGTACCGCCGGCCAGCGTGGTCGTCGTTGGGACGGGGCTGATCGGCACGTCGGTGGCGCTGGCACTGCGCGAGCGGAGCGTCAGCGTCTGGCTAGCTGATCGCGACCCCGCCGCTGCCCGGCTCGCGGCCGACCTCGGCGCCGGGCAGCCCCTGCCCGACGAGGGAGTGCCCGGCGGGCCGGCTGACGTAGCCGTGCTGGCGGTCCCGCCCGCGGCGGTCGCGGGTGAGCTGCACGCAGCCCAGGCCCGTCGCCTGGCACGCTGTTACACCGACGTGGCAAGCGTCAAGGAGCTGCCACTCGCCGGCGCACGAGCACTCGGCTGCGACCTGTCCAGCTACGTTCCCGGCCATCCGCTATCCGGTCGTGAGCGGTCCGGGCCGGCGGCTGCGAAGGCGGACCTGTTCGTCGGCCGCCCGTGGGTGCTCTGCCCGCAGCCAGGCAATGATGAGAAAACCATCATTCTGGTAACGGCGCTTGCCCAGGCCTGTGGTGCCGTTCCGGTCTCGGCCGGGGCGGCTGAGCACGACCAGTGGGTGGCTCTGGTGTCGCACGCGCCGCACGTGGTCGCCGCGGCGATGGCAGCCAGGCTCGAGCAGGCCCCGGCGAACGCGCTTGCGCTGGCCGGTCAAGGGCTGCGGGACGTCACCCGGATCGCGGCCTCGGGCGCGAGTATGTGGCTGCAGATCCTGACCGCCAATGCCGGGCCGGCTGGAGCGGTGCTCCGCGCCGTGGCTGCGGACCTGACGCAGGCCGCTGACGCGCTCGACTGCCTGGCAGCGGGCGACGAGGGTGCTGTGAAGCAGGTAGCCGACCTGCTGGAAAGAGGAATTGACGGAGTCGGGCGCCTGCCCGGTAAGCACGGCGGGCCTGCCAGGGGTTTCGCGCCAGTACAGGTCGTCATCCCGGACCGGCCAGGCGAGCTGGCGCGGCTGTTTCAGGCAGCGGGCGCTGCGGGCATCAACATCGAGGACATCACCATTGAGCACTCGCCGGGCCTGCCGGTGGGCGTCGCGGAGTTGTGGGTCCGGCCAGAGGAAGTCGCCCGGCTGTCTGAGGCGCTGGAGGCCAGCGGCTGGCCAGTTCGCCGGTAACCTTGCCTGGTGACTGAATCAGCTGCCTGGACGATATCTACCGGTGTGGGACAAATGCAGCGTTATGCCGGGCAGCCTGGCCCCGTGATCGCGATGGACGGCCCGGCCGGCTCTGGGAAATCGACGGCGGCCCGCCGCGTCGCGGCCGAGCTTGGCCTTCGGTATCTGGACACTGGCGCGATGTACCGGGCACTGACCTGGTGGCTGCTGGGGAACGCAGTGGACCTCACCGACACCGCGGCTGTGCTGGCGCGGATTGCCGAGCCGCGGATCGCGGTCGGGACTGACCCTGCGGCCCCGCAGGTCACGGTAGACGGGAAGGATGTCGCGGCGGACATCAGGACCCGCGAGGTGTCCAACTCGGTGAGCGCCGTGGCGGCGATCCCGCAGGTTCGCCAGCTGCTGATCGGCATGCAGCGCGACATCATCGCCTCCGCCGTCGCGGACGGCGCGGGGATCGTGGCCGAAGGCCGCGACATCGGCACTGTGGTCGCTCCCGACGCGGCGGTCAAGGTGTACCTCACCGCCAACGAGGACGTCCGCGCGAAGCGGCGCTCTGTCGACCTGGCGGCCGACCCGACGGCAACGGTGGACACAACAAGACGTGAGCAAGCGCTTCGCGATCAGCGGGACGCTGCCCAGATGGCAATGGCGGATGACGCAGTCAAGATCGACACCAGCGGACTCGGCCCGGACGATGTCGTGAGGCGCGTGGTCGCGATGGCCAGGCAGCGGCAGGCAGTATCACATGGCTGAGCCTGAGGAGAGCCAGCTGGCCGCCGATGTAGCCGCGCCGGTCCTCGCCGTTGTCGGCAGGCCGAACGTTGGCAAGTCCACCCTGGTGAACCGGATCCTGGGCAGCAGGCAAGCGGTCGTGGAGGACACGCCGGGCGTTACCAGGGACCGGGTCACCTATGACGCGACGTGGCGCGGCCGCGCGTTCACGCTGGTCGACACCGGTGGCTGGGAGCCGTCGGTGGAAGGAACCCCGGCGCTCGCCGCGCGGGTGGCGGCACAGGCGCGGATCGCGGTCGACGCAGCCGACGCCGTGCTGTTCGTCGTCGACGCGGTTGTCGGCGTCACCGACGCGGACGCGGCGGTGGCCGCGGTGCTGCGGCGGTCAAGGAAGCCCGTCGTACTTGCCGCCAACAAGGTCGACGACGCTCCCGGAGAGCCGGACGTTCATGAACTCTGGTCGCTCGGCCTTGGCGAGCCGGTGCCGGTGAGCGCGCTGCATGGCCGCGGTAGCGGCGACCTGCTGGACTCGATCCTGAACGCGTTGCCGGAGGCTCCCGCTGAGCGGTACGAGGCCGAGGACGGCCCGCGGCGGATCGCGCTCATCGGCAGGCCGAACGTCGGCAAGTCGAGCTTGCTCAACAAGCTCGCCGGGTCGGAGCGGGTTCTGGTCGATGATGTGGCGGGCACGACCAGGGACCCAGTCGATGAACTCGTCGACCTCGGCGGCAAGACCTGGCGGTTCGTCGACACCGCGGGCATCAGGCGACGGGTGCGGGAAAGCCAGGGCGCCGACTTCTTCGCTGCGCTGCGTACCGAGCGGGCACTGGAGCGGGCTGAGGTGGCCGTCGTGCTCGTCGACGCCAGCCAGCCGCTCGCCGAGCAGGACCTGCGGATCATCTCGATGGTGATCGAGGCCGGGCGGGCCCTGGTCATCGCCTACAACAAGTGGGACCTGGTCGACGCCGACCGCAGGGAGTTCCTGGATAAGGAGATAGACCGGCAGTTGCACAACGCCCGGTGGGCGCCGCGAGTCAACCTGTCGGCAAAGACTGGCTGGCACGTAGACCGGCTGGTGCCGGCTCTGGAACAGGCACTCGACGGCTGGGAGACCAGGGTCCAGACCGGACGGCTGAACGCGTGGCTGACGGCGCTGATCGCGGCAACACCGCCGCCGGTTCGCGGCGGCAAGCAGCCGAAAATCATGTTCGCGACGCAGGCAGGCATCAGGCCGCCGCATTTCGTGTTGTTCACGACCGGGTTTTTGCAGGCGGGCTACCGGCGCTTCATTGAGCGCAGGCTGCGGGAAGAGTTCGGCTTCGCCGGCACGCCGGTGCACGTGACGATGCGCCTCAGGGAGAAGAAACACGGCCGGAGTGACACTGCCCGGCACCCGGCCGAAAGCCGGCAGACCCGCCGGGAGACCGCGCGTCGCGGGCCCGCCCGCGGCTAGCCAGGCCCAACTAACCAGGCACAGTTAACCAGGGACGACCGGGCTGGCAGGCTCGGCGGCGCCGAGCCAGAACCAGACCGTCGTGCCGTCGTCGTCTCGCAGGTAACCCCACTGGTCCGAGAGCGTCTGCACGAGGAAGAGTCCGTGACCGTCGGATGCGTATACATCGCCGCGGACGACCGGAGCACTGAGATCTGATCCCGCATCGGCTACTTCGACCCGCACGCCGCCCGCTGACTCCGAGATCTGCACGGTGACAGTGCCTCCGGCGCAGTGCGATGCGCTGTGCATGACGGCATTCGTGACCAGCTCAGAGGTGAGCAGTACCGCGTCCTCGAGGCTGGGGTGTAAATCGCCCAGGGCTTTAGCGACAAACGCGCGTGCCTCCCGGACGCGCTCGGCGCGGCCGGGGATCGTGAGACTGCCCAGGACTGCCGCACCTGCCATCACGGCAGCTTCCACCATGGCCGCTTCCACCACGGGCGCTTCCACCACGGGCGCTTCCACCACGGGCCCCTCCACCACGGGCAAGTGCTCGGATCTGGCGCCTGCCCGGGTGGTCTTGGCTGCCATCCCGGCCGCTCCCTCCCGCGCGGTGCCCGGAACTTCCACCCAAGAACGCCGTATCAGCCATTTTGCAACATTGGCGGGTGGCCCCCGGCAGAAGCAAGACGGCGCGGGCAACGCGCCTTCGAGCTCAATAATGATGTGACGGTGCATGGCACGCAAGTGCATGACACAAATAACAGCCGCGAAATCTCAGATGGGATCTCACTGGCGCAGCCGGGACGTGTATCGTGATCACCAGAGCAATGCGACAGGCAGCCAATCTGCATTCTCGTGCAGGCTGCTGCGCTACGAG
>DATMMA010000290.1:0-28224 GCA_035570295.1 Streptosporangiaceae bacterium | reverse complement strand
GACCAGATCAGAGGCCTGTTCCTCATCATGAGGGACGGGCCTCTTTCGTGTCGTGAGTCACTGGTGCGTCAGAGTGCCTCGAACTGCTGCCCAGGGTCGGCGGCTCCGGGAGGCAACGGCGGCCCGCTGGGGTCGTGGAGGGGCAGTTCGATCTGCAGGGTGGTGCCTGCGCCATGCGGGCTGTGGAGCTGGAGGTGGCCGCCTAGCGCGTCGGCCCGGTCCCTGAGGCCGACCAGGCCGGAGCCGTGGCTGACGTCCGCGCCGCCGCGGCCGTTGTCGCGGATGTGTATGTGCAGGACTCCGTCACTTTCGGTCACGTCGATGTCGGCGGTGGTGGCGCGGGCGTACTTGGCGGTGTTGGTCAGGGCTTCGGCGACGGTGTAGTAAGCGGCGGTCTCGACCGGCTCGGGCAGCCTTCCTTCGACCTGGATGTCGAGGCGGACAGGGACGGCGGATCGGCGCGCCAGGGTTTTCAGGGCCGGGCGGAGGCCGCTTTCGGCCAGGATGGCCGGGTGCAGGCCGCTGGCGATCTCGCGCAGTTCCGCCAGCACCTCATCCATTCCCGCGGCCAGGCGGTCTAGCTGCTGTGCTACCACACCGGTCGCGGCTGCCCGGGCGGCGCGCGCGTCCAGGGCGAGGGAGACCAGGCGCTGCTGGGCGCCGTCGTGCAGATTGCGTTCGATGCGACGGCGGGTGGCGTCAGCGGTGGCCACGATCCGTGCGCGGGAGGCGGTGAGTGCGCCTTGTGCTTCGGCGTTGGCGATCGCGGTGGCGGCCAGTTCGGTGAACCCGGCCAGCTGCGCCTCGGTGCCCGCCGGCAGCGGCTCCGCGCGGGATCCCACGGCCATGAAGCCCCACAGCCGGCCCTCGACGCTGACCGGCACGCCGACGGCCGCGCGGACGCCAAACTCGCGGGCGGCCTCCGCGACCGGGCCCGAGGCGCCGGCGTAGTCGTCGATCCGTGCAGGCCGGTGGGACTCGAACACCATTGTTTGAAGGTTCCGCCCGCCGAGCCTTGCCTCGGCGCCGACGCGGAACGCAGCGCCGGCACTGCTCCACGAGGCAACTACCCTTATCGATCCGTCAGGGCCGTACCGGTGCATCGTCGCGTAATCGGCGCGCAGCAGCCGCCCGGCTTCCCCGGTGACCGCGGCGAACACTTCTTCAGGCGCCGCGGCACGGGCGACCAGCGTGGCCACCCGGCGCAGCGCGGCCTGCTCCTCAGCGAACCCGCGCAGTTCCACGCGCGCCTGAGCGTTCGCGATCGCGGTACCGGCCAGTTCGGTGAACCCGGCCAGCTGCTCCTCGGCGCTGCCCGGGAACGGGCTCGAACGAGATCCCACAAGCATGACGCCCCACAGCCGTCCCTCGACGATGACCGGCACGCCAACAGCCGCGCGGACGCCCACCTCGCGGACAGCGTCCGCGATCGGACCAGAGCCGCCGGAGTAGTCGTCGATCCGCGCCGCCCGGCGGGTCTGGAACACCCGCGTCGGCACGTTCCGCCCGCCGATCCTTGCAGTGCTGCCGACGGGGAAGGCAGGGCCGGTCCTGCTCCACGCGGCGAGCACCGTTCTCGCGCCGTCCGCGCCATACCGGACCACCGTCGCGTAATCGGCGCCGAGCAACCGCCCAGCTTCCTCGGTGACCGCGGCAAAGACTTCCTCAGGCGGTGCGGCACGGGCCACGAGCGTCGCCACCCGCCGCAACGCCGCCTCTTCCCCCGCAATCCGGTCACCGCCGGGTCGCCCAGGCAAGGCCGCCATTCTCTGGAGTGTATCCGGGCCGGGATTTCGCCTGGTCAGGTGCCAGTTCGGCGACGGCGCGGGTTCCGGAGAGCCCCCTGCTGCAGCGTCATTTCGAGTTGGTCGGCTGGAACGAGTCCACGATGGTCATGAGGTTCTGGCTAGTCGCCGCGCTGTTCGTCGCGTTCGGTCTCGGCATCTTCCACCTGGAGTTCCTGCCCGCTGAGATTCCGTAACGCCACGAGGCGAATTGACGAATCAACCTCTGTGGACGGAGATGACCTGGTCGCACCCGGCCTGCCAGCGGAGCCTTCACAAAGCTCCGGCCTGAGCGCTAACGAACAGGTGGCCATGGCCGCCTCAGCTGTTGCATGGCTCGAGGTACTGCTCGAAGGTCTGACAAACGGTACACGCGCATGGGCCGAGTGGGACGAGTCCCTGGAGGACACGCCCGACCGTACCGAGGTCGCTATCAAGCGGTGCGAAACCGAGCTGGCGAGAGCGCGTGAGGAGTTGCGCGCTCTGACTCGATCGGCGGTTCCAGGCGAGGTGCCGGGCACCGAGTTACGGCAGGCGCATGACCGCCAGCACGCGACCTGGCGGTAACGCCGCGGCCCCGGCGTCCGCGTCTCGGTCGACGACCTCGAGGTGGCCGCGACGGATGGCTGATCAAATTTGAGTAGTCGTGTTTTACTACTTATGTGAATCCGACTCGCTTGTTCATCCTCGGCGCACTCGCGAAGCACGGTCCGATGTACGGGCACCAGCTGCGCCGTGACGCGCGCATCGACCGGACCGAGACGTGGTCCGAAGTTCAGCCCGGCTCCCTGTATAGCGCGTTGCACCGGCTTGCGGCTGAGGGACTGATCGAGGCGCTGCGGACTGAGCAGGACGGCCAGTTCCCGGCGCGGACTGTCTACGGCATCACCGCGGAGGGTCACCGTGAGCTGCGCGTCCTCCGCGCTGAGGCACTCCAGGAGATAAGGCTTCAGCCTGATCCCGTGGACCTTGCCCTGACGATGAGCGGGGATCTCAGCGAAGACGCGCTGCGCGGCTACATTGAGGACCGGATCCGGGTGCTTTCGGCACGTGCAAGTCAGCTTGACCATCATCATGAGCGAATCTGGCCGGACCAGACCGTCGCCGACGATCTCGTGGTCGAGCACGCACGGCTGCGAGTACAAGCCGAGATCAGCTGGCACCAGCTGGTCGCGGACCGGCTTCCGAAGCTGACCGCCAGTAGCGACCAGCGCGAGCGCCGCGCATGAGCGTCCGGCCGCTGCGCTACCTGGGTGACCCGGTGCTGCGGACACCAAGCGACCGGGTGATGCGCTTCGACGACGCCCTGGCCCGTCTCATCGAAGATCTCCTGGACACCTTGCAGGAGCCAGGGCGGGCCGGGCTAGCCGCGAATCAGATCGGCTCCAGCCTGGCTGCCTTTTCCTACAACGTGGACGGACGGCTCGGCTACCTGATCAATCCGCGGATCGTCGAGCACAGCGGAGACGATTACGGGCCTGAAGCCTGCTTGTCGATTCCCGGTCTCAGCGCGCTCCGGCACAGGCCGGCGACGGTCACGGCCGCCGGGGTAAACCTCGAACAGCAGCAGGTCAACGTGACGGGTACGGGAGAGCTCGCCAGGGCGCTACAACACGAGACCGACCACCTGCACGGTGAGCTCTTCATCGACGGCCTCGAGCAGGACGAGCGCCGACGCGTGATGCGGCTCATCGGCGATCAGCTCGTCGCTCGCCCGTCGGCCGGCGCCGGTCAACGCAGCGACCGGCGGTAACGGACCTCCCGGAGCGGGAATGACCGGCTGTCATCGACCTTGATCGCGCCATCGGGCCGGAATCCGGCAGCTTCGTAGAACCGCCTCGCGCGAGCGTTGGTGTCCAGTACCCAGAGCGTGACCTCGTCATAACCGAGGTCTGCCAGGTACGTCAGCGCAGCAGTCATGAGCTCCCGCCCGAGGCCTCTGCCCCAGGAGTCAGGTGCCAGGTAGATCGCTGAGCGACCGGCCCGATCTGGCCTGTGATCGTCCCGGTCAGCTGATCCGGCGGCGGCCCGCGAAGCCGTGCGGCAGCTTGTGGTACCAGTCAAGCTCGCGCTCGCCCTCGAGCCAGCAGAGCAGCACTGGCTCGCCGTCGAGCTCAGACGGGAAGTCGAGCAGGAGCGGTGCGATGCCCTTGAGCTCGAGGCCCTTCTCGCTAAACCAGCCGAGCTGCTCACTCAGCCGGGCCTGGTATGCCTTCGCCTCAGGCAGCCCGCCGAGCAGCGATGGTTCGCCGCTGGCCAGCGCAGCCTGAACCTCGACCAGGCTGGCTCGCACCTCGATCAGTTCGTCGGCGCGGGCCAGCAGGGCGGGCATCAGCTCGCGCGCCTCCGCCAGCGTGAATGCCCGAGTCATAGCCGTAAGCCTGCCTGATTCGCCGGTTAGCGTCCAACCGCCGGGTCACCTCACGGCACCCGGCCACCGCTGACCAGCTCAGAAACTCCAGGATTGCGGGCGGCCCTGCGCATTGCGCCAGGAGCACCCGACTGGCCAGCCAGATAGCGGTCGAGGAAGTCGAGCGTTACTTGCTCGACCACCGGCTCCGGCTCTCTGCCGCCTTCGTACGGTGCGAAATGGTTCGCGCCGAAAAGCTCCAGGTAGTAGCGGATGCCCGTGGTGTCCGCGTGATAAAGCTGCATGCTAGCGGCGGGCGGATTCCAGGTATCGGCGGTGCCCTGGACGAAGAGCATCGGCGGTGCCGGCGCCGCGAACCACCTGCCCGGCAGCGGCGGCCATTCCGCGCCAGCGAGCACGATCACAGCCCGGAGCCCGCGGTAGCGGCAGCAGCTCGCCCCTGCCATTGCCGCCACCGTATCGCCACCATCAGAGTGGCCTGCCACTGCCACACGGTCGGCCGCAATGAGGCCAGTCAGTCGATTGCCCGAGCGGTCAGAAAGCCTGAGCAGGCGTTGGATCACGAAAGCCATGTAGGCCGGCTGATTCGAGAGGTCCGACTCGTCCGGGGCGGTGACGTGACAATTCGTCAGCGGAAAGTCCACGGCGGCGACAACATATCCAGCGCTCGCCCATTGTCGCAACAAGTGACTATAGCTAGCGGCGCACTGCCGGAATCCAGGGGCGAAAACTAGCAGCGGGAATTCCCTGTCCGCGGCAGTGTTCCCAGCCGCTATATCGGGGGACCGAACGGTGACCGGCAGAGTCCGGCTTCCGGCTGCAGCGGAGTGCTCGGTAAATGTGTAACGAGTCGTGGCGATGGGATAATCACCGGCCTGTCCGGCCCGATGTGAACTGCTCGTCTCGGGCGTCGGCAGCACCGGCCTGGCATTAGCTCGGACAGCCGGCTGAGTCAGTCGGCGCGTCGTGGTACGCCCGGCAGACCCGGTTGCAGCGTAATGAACACCAAGGTAGACGCCACCGAGCACGGCAAAGAAGACAGCCGTCAGCGCGACCAGTGCTGCTGGCCGAACGCGCTGCCGTCTGCGGCCTGGGCGAGCGCGGCGATCGGCCGGCTCACCCCCGGCGATCTGATGAGCGTACCGGGCGTGCCGCCAGCCACTCGGCCGCGGTTTACTGCTTGGCGAGATAGCCTCCTCGTCGCGTTCTGACATCCAGGTTACGTTAACGACCTGACTTTCGGCCGTCCATAATTTCATGAATTCTTCATGAAGCCAGAAATCTTAACTGGTTCTAAACCAGATTCAAGTCAGATCTGAATTGCTGCGAACATTACCCTGCATGAATGCCAAGCAAAAAAGAGACTGGCGACGGTGCACCATATGGTGGGCGACGACCCGCTGTCAGACTTGCGGATCTCGCGACCAGGCAAGCGGTGCGACGGCAGCGTCGCGTGTGGTCCGGACGCGTAGCCAGCTGGGACAAGCACGGATCGGCGAATCTGACAACCGTGACAGCCGCGGTGATCGCCGTTGCAGCCGTTCAGCCCGGCGATGCAGTCGTCGATCTCGGCGCCGGCAACGGTCAGGTGAGTCTACCGCTGGCCACGCACGGCGCCCGGGTACTGGGTGTCGACGTCAGTCCGGGCATGGTGAGCGTGCTCAGGTCCGAGGCTCGTCGGCGCGGTCTGCCCACGCTAGAGGCAATCAGCATGCCAATCGAGGAGCTCGACCTGCCCGCAGGCAGCATCGACGTGGTCGTGTCGAGCTATGCGCTTCATCATCTGCGCGATCCCGACAAGGCGAAGCTCGTACAGGCCGCCGCACGCTGGCTAAGGCCAGGCGGTCGCATCGTCATCGCCGACATGATGTTCGGCCGCGGCGGCTCCCGACGGGACCGCGAGATCATCAGACTCAAGCTGCTGACGCTGGCACGGAAAGGGCCGGGCGGATGGTGGCGGATCACCAAGAACGTTGTGCGGTATCTGATCCGGGTCCAGGAGTGCCCGATTTCGATGGATGCCTGGACCGCGCTCCTGCAAGCTGCGGGCTTTACCTCGATTGCCGCGTCGGCGATCGTTGCTGAAGCGGGGCTTGTTTCCGCGCAGCTGCCCCGATCAGAATCTGTCTCGGATCAGGCCGCTCAACAGCGAGCCGGGTCCGGAAGGAGACAGTGCGCCCGCGGCGAAACTGATTCGGCTGCTGGCCCGCCCGCAGCGTTGCGCACTACGACGCCACGCTGGCAGCCAGCGTCGGCGCCAGCAGTTCCGCGATCTGGGCCGCATTGAGCGCCGCGCCCTTACGCAGGTTGTCGCCAGACAC
Source organism: Streptosporangiaceae bacterium (assembly GCA_035570295.1). GTDB lineage: Bacteria > Actinomycetota > Actinomycetes > Streptosporangiales > Streptosporangiaceae > JAJYUU01. Next base: position 21,748 of record DATMMA010000290.1, on the reverse strand, counting down.
GAACAGTTCAAGTGCCCGCGGATTGTCCTGGTCCTGCCTGACGCGCCCGACGAGGGTCGGATCCAGGCCCGCGACATCCGCCGGAGTCGGGTACCTGCCGAGGGCCGGGTCATCGACCAGCACCACGCCAGGCGACTCGCTCAGCACTCGCTGAGCCTCCTCACGGCTTACTTCGCGATCGAATACCGCGTGCAGCGCCAATGAGTGCCCGACCATCACCGGCACGCGCACACAGGTCGAGGTGACCTTAAGGTCCGGCATGCCGAGAATCTTGCGAGTCTCATTGCGGATCTTCAGTTCCTCAGACGACCAGCCTTCATCGCGGACCGAGCCGGCCCACGGCACCACGTTGAGCGCGAGCGGGGCGCCGAATGGCCCGCCGTCCGGAATCTCTGCCCGCACGTCACCCCGACGCTGGCCGAGCGTGCGATTGCCGCCAACCTTGGCTAGCTGGTCATACAGCGCGTCAATCCCCGCCTGACCCGCCCCGGACGCTGCCTGGTACGAGGCCGCAACCAGCTCGGATAGGCCGAAAGCTCGGTGCAGTGCGCCCAGCACGACGATGAGCGAGAGCGTCGTGCAGTTCGGCACCGAGATGATTCCTCGAGGCCGGTCGAAGGCCGCGTCCGGATTGACCTCAGGCACCACGAGCGGCACCAGCGGATCCATCCGGAATGCACCCGACTTGTCGATCACCACGACGCCGCGCTCGGCAGCCACCGGCGCCCACTGCGCCGACACCTCGTCTGGCACGTCGAACATGGCAAGGTCGACGCCGTCGAAGACCTCTGGCGCGAGCGCGCGCACCTCGATGTCCTCACCGCGTACCGGCAGCATGCGCCCGGCTGACCGGGCAGAGGCAACCAGCCGGACCTCACCCCAGATGTCGGCGCGCTCGGACACGATGTCGCGCATCACGGTGCCGACGGCGCCCGTTGCGCCGACGATCGCGAGCACGGGCCGCCCGCTGACGGCGCTCACCGGCCGGTCCCGCCGTAAACTACGGCCTGCTCGCCGTCGCCGAGATCAAACGCCTCGTGCGCAGCCGTCACCGCCATGTCCACATCGTTCTGGTCCACGACGACCGAGATCCTGATCTCCGACGTCGAGATCATCTCGATGTTCACGCCAGCCTCGGCTAGCGCACCGAAGAAAGTCGCGCTGACACCGGGGTGCGACCGCATGCCGGCACCGATAACCGAGACCTTGCCGATCCGGTCGTCATAAAGCAGCGAGTCGAAGCCAACCTCGGCCTGCAGCTGCCCGAGCCTGGTCATCGCGGCGTGACCGTCGTCTCGCGGCAGCGTGAAGGAAATGTCTGTCCGGCCAGTCGCCGCCGCCGAGATGTTCTGGACGATCATGTCAATGTTGATGCCAGACTCGGCGATCGCGCGGAAAATCCGGGCAGCCTCGCCGACTTTGTCCGGCACACCGACAACCGTGATCTTCGCTTCGCCACGGTCCTGCGCCACGCCCGAGATGATCGCCTGTTCCATCGCTTCGCCTTCCGTGGCCGCGCCTGCGTCAGCGACCCAGGTGCCTTCCCTGTTACTGAATGAGGAGCGCACGTGAATGGGGATCTGATACCTGCGCGCGTACTCGACGCACCTCAGCATCAGTACCTTGGCGCCGCAGGCCGCCATCTCCAGCATCTCCTCGTAGGAGATACGCGGAATATGCCGGGCCGTCGGCACGATCCTCGGGTCGGCGGTAAAGATGCCATCGACGTCGGTAAAGATTTCGCAGTAATCCGCCCCAAGCGCGGCAGCCAGCGCCACCGCGGTGGTGTCGGAGGCACCGCGACCAAGCGTCGTGATGTCCTTCGTGGTCTGCGAGACACCCTGAAAACCGGCCACGATCGGGATCGCGCCGTCGTCGAGCGCCGCCTGGATCCGGCCTGGCGTGACGTCGATGATCCTCGCCTTGCCATGGGCGGAGTCAGTGATGACGCCGGCCTGGGACCCGGTGAAGGAACGGCCCTCCAGTCCGAGGTTCGCGATCGCCATCGCCAGCAGCGCCATGGAGATCCGCTCACCAGCCGTCAGCAGCATGTCCAGCTCGCGGCCCGGCGGCGCGGGGCTCACCTGATTCGCCAGGTCCCTGAGCTCGTCAGTGGTGTCGCCCATGGCCGACACCACGACGACGACGCTGTTCCCCGCCTTCCGGGCGGCGACGATCCGCTGCGCTACCCGCTTGATGCCGTCCGCGTCGGCGACCGACGATCCACCGTATTTCTGCACGACCAAGGCCACGGCTGCGCGCGCTCCTCCGTATCGGCGTAGCTGACCGGCAGGTCCTACCGGGCCCTGCCACAGGGACCGGCGCGTGCCTGGCCGGAACCTGATTCTATCGGGGTGACCGCCTGCTAGCGCGCGGCCGGTTCCTCGGCTACGTCCAGCCTGGCGTGCGCAACCACCGAATGGAGCGCGCGCAGCGCGGCGCCGCCGTGCGTGCCCCAGTGGTTCACGTAAGAGAACTGCCACCACCAGAGCGCCTCGGCCACTCGTCCTGCCTCGTAATGCTTGAGCCCGTGGACGAGGTCAGCGGCCACAGCAGCAAGATCATCAGAGAGCCGGAACGGGGTAGCCTGGGTATCGGCGAACGGATCGAAAATCTCCGCATAGTCATCAAAGCCGGTGAGCCTCGCCGCCAGGCCAGTACGCAGCGCGTCCAGGTCAACATCCGGGTCGGCGCCAACGTCAGGCTCCCAGTTGCTGGGCAGGATCACGTCCTTGCTCGCGCCGAGCTGGGCGCCCGCGAGCATGACCTGCGCCGTCTCGAGCAGCAGCAGCGGCACGGTCTCCTCCGCGCCCTCTCCGCGCGCCACCGCAGTCAGACCGTCGAGGAAGTCGCGTGCGTTCCCGGCCACCCGGTCGGCCAGCGGACGCCAGTCCTCGGCTGGCTGGCCAGGAGCAAGGTCGGCGGCGGCTGCCCCGCCGCCAGCAAGAACACTGCCCGCAGACACCGTGCCAGCCGATACAGGGGGCACGTCGGCTGACCACTCCGGTGAGTCAGACATCTAGCTGCCTCCGTCCCTCGAACGCCCGGCCCAGGGTTACCTCGTCGGCGTACTCAAGTTCGCCGCCGACTGGCAGTCCGCTTGCGGGCCTGGTGACCCGTAGCCCGAGCGGCTTGATCATCCGCGCCAGGTACGTCGCAGTCGCCTCGCCCTCCAGATTCGGGTCGGTGGCCAGGATGACCTCAGTCACCGCACCGTCCGCGAGCCTGGCCATCAGCTCCCTGATCCGCAGGTCATCAGGCCCGACGCCGTCGATCGGGCTGATCGCTCCGCCCAGCACGTGATAGCGCCCGCGGAACTCGCGGATCTTCTCGATCGCCGCAACGTCCTTCGGCTCCTCGACGACGCAGATCACCGACAGATCCCGGCGCGCGTCCCTGCAGATGCGGCACTCGTCATCCTCAGCCACGTTGAAGCACACCCGGCAGAACCTGACCCGTTCGGTGACCTCGAGCAGCACAGCCGCAAGCCGCTTGAGGTCCACCGGATCAGCGGACAGCAAGTAAAAGGCGATTCGCTGCGCGCCCTTCGGGCCGACACCCGGTAGCTGGCCGAGCTCCTCGATCAGGTCCTGGACAACGCCTTCGTACACCGCGGGCCTGCCTAGCGCTCGCTGGCAGGCGGGTCTTCGGCTGGCGGCTCAGGTTCGTCTGCCGGCCCGGACCGGCCAGGCGGCTCAGTACCGGGAGGCACGGCAGACGGAGGTACCGGACCAGACCGCTGACTGCCGCCAGATGCACCCGCGCCGGGAAAGCCGGGCAGGCCAGTCAGATCCGGCAATCCGCCCAGACCCTGGCCCCCTCCCTCGCCCGCGCTGCCAAAACCCGCCGCGAACGGCGCCATCGTTTCCTGCTGCAGGTCGTCCACAGCCCGGCAGGCATCCCGGTACGCCGCCAGCACCAGGTCGGAGATGGTTTGCGCAGATTCCTGCGGGTCGGCCGCATCGATCGCCGCCGAGTCAATCGAGAGATCAACCAGCTCGCCCTGGCCGTTAACGGTGGCCCGGACGAGGCCCCCGCCAGCTGTGCCCTCAATCTCGGCTTCGGCGAGCTCTTGCTGAGCGTTCATGAGCTGGCTCTGCATGGCTGCGGCCGCTGCGAGGAGTTGCTGCATGTCGAGCTGGCCACCCGGCTCCACGCGACCTCCCAAGTCCGATTGGCTAGATAACCCCGAGCCTACGGCCTTCACTTAGCCGCGGCACGTAGCGGCCGGCCTGCCGCGCTGGCGCGGTCCAATAGATCGGGCCGAATCGATTGGGCGCAGCAAGATCAGGATCCGTCAAGGTCCTGGATTATCCGGCCGCCGAGTTCGCGCTCGATGAGGTCGGTGCCGGTCAGTATGTCCGGTGCGGGCAGATCTGAGGGCTCTGGATCGCTGCCAGCAGCCGGGGCCAAGGGCCGGCCCGCCAGCGGATCCCGCTGTCTGCTTGCAGCCGCCTGCTGCGGCCGGCTCGCGGCACGGGCCTGGCTCGCTCCATCGCCACCAGGTCGCACGCCCCGGCGCTCATCTTGGTGCGCGTCCTGGCGGGACGGCTGCGAGGAGGACGGCGCCGTTCCCGGCTCAATGTCCGGACGCGAAGCGCTAGCCGTCGCCGCCGTAGTGCTGATATGTACTGTTATGCCGTACATCGAGGACAGCACCTGGGCCAGGTCCTTATCCGAGCCGCTTGTCACGAACCCCTTTGCGTCGCCCGGCTTGGCGAAGGCCACGGTGAGCACCCCGTCGGCGTACGACTCCACGCTCGCATTGCTGAGCAGCATCCAGGCGACCCGTCGCTTGCCCTGCACCGCAGCAAGGATGTCCGGCCAGCGGGCCCGGATCGCATCGGCATCTGCCAGCGAAGCGGTTGCTGCAGGGACTTCGCTGGCTGCCTGGGCAGAGCTGGCAACGTGAGGGGGCTCCGGCGGCGCCGCTGATGCGGGCCCTACCGGCCGGGCGGGCCGGGCCACCGACGGGCGGGCAGCACGAGCCGGTTCCGTCGCCTCAGCGGCCTGGCGTGGTTCCGGCCGCTGAGCGGCGCGAGTTGCGTCCGGTCGCGGCGCCGGGGACTGCGGCGCCGAGCTGAGCCTGCGCTCCAGCCGGTCTAGCCGCTCCGCCAGACCGGCGTTGTCGGTGCCGGCCGACAGCAGGACCTGGGCGCACATCAGTTCAAGCAGCAGCCGGGGCGAGGTTGCCCCGCGCATCTCCAGTAGCCCGGCACTGACGATTTCGGCAGCCCTGGTCAGGCCGACCTGACCGAAGGCGGCCGCCTGCGCGCTCATCTGCTCCAGCCGGTCCGCCGGCGCCTCTATCAGGCCTGTCGACGCCGCGTCGGGCACCGCCGAAAGTACGATCAGGTCGCGCAGCCGGTCCAGCAGGTCGGCCGCGAAGCGGCGAGTGTCGTGACCGGCCTCCACCACGTGGTCGATGGCGTGGAACACGGCCGCGCCGTCACCGGCGGAGAAAGCGCCGACCACCTCGTCCAGCAGCCGGTCGTCGGTATAGCCGAGAAGCGCGACGGCCCGGTCGTAGCGCAGGCCGCCGGAGTCTGACCCGGCTATCAGCTGATCGAGCACGGACAGGGCGTCCCGCACCGAGCCTGCCCCGGCCCTGACCACGATTGGCAGCACCGGCGGTTCGTACGGCACCTGCTCGGCGGCAAGGATCTGTTCCAGATGCTCGCGCAGCACCGCGGGCGGGACCAGCCGGAACGGGTAGTGGTGCGTCCGCGACCTGATGGTCGCGATGACCTTCTCCGGCTCTGTCGTGGCGAAGACGAACTTCAGGTGCGGTGGCGGTTCCTCGACCAGCTTGAGCAGGGCGTTGAAGCCCTCCCTGGTCACCATGTGCGCTTCATCGATGATGTAGATCTTGAAACGGCCCGAGACCGGCGCGTAAAAGGCGCGTTCCCGCAGGTCCCTGGCATCGTCCACGCCGCCGTGCGACGCGGCGTCGATCTCGATCACGTCGATGCTGCCGGGCCCGGCGGGGGCCAGGGATACGCATGAGGCGCAGACTCCGCACGGATCGGGCGTCGGCCCCTGCTCGCAGTTGAGCGAACGGGCCAGGATCCGGGCGCTAGACGTCTTGCCACAGCCGCGCGGCCCGCTGAACAGGTAGGCATGATGCACCCGTCCGCTGCGCAGCGCCTGGCGCAGCGGCTCAGTGACGTGATCCTGTCCCTTGACCTCGGCAAACGTGGCCGGCCGGTACCTCCGGTACAGCGCCAGCGGCGCAGCCGGGAGGCGGGGTTGCGGGCTACCTGACTGGCCGGCTGGGCCAGCGGCGGGCCGGGCGTCGCCTGTCATGACCTCATTCTCGCCGGGATTCCCTCGCCATGACGGTAAAAAAGGACCCCCCGCACACCCGACAGAGCCCGCGTACCCTTGCTGCCTTCCGGCCCTGGGGGGGTTGGCGGGATGAACGCCGTGCGAGGGGTCTGCCTGTCAGTGTAGTCACGTCGCGGAGCCAGGCAGACCGATACCTGCGTTGACCGGATGCAGGGCCGTCAGCGGTTCCGGCCTGGCTTAGCTGGCCTGGCCTGATGAGTCAGCGATGCGGTATCCCACCCCTGGGGTGGTCGTGATGACGGGCGGGTCGCCGAGCTTGCGACGCAGGCGGCCGACGGTGACGGTCACTGTATTCGTGAACGGGTCGGCGTACTCGTCCCACACCTGCTCCAGCAGGTCCTCGGCGCGCAGGAACGCCGGGCTGGCCCGTAGCAGCGCCTCCAGGACGCCGAACTCCTTGACAGACAGGTCCAGCTGGCGGCCGTCCCGGCTCGCAACGTGCCGGAGCGGGTCGAGTTCGATGCCCTGCGCACGCAGAACCCGGCCACGGGCGGCTGGCTGGCGACGGGCAAGGGCGCGGATCCGCAGTACCAATTCGGGAAAGTGGAACGGCTTTGTCAGGTAATCATCCGCGCCGAGGGTCAACCCGGCGACCCGGTCACCGGGCGTTCCCGCCGCGGTGAGCATCAGCACCATCGCCCGGTCGTCCCGGTCTGTGATCATCTGGCAGAGGGCATCGCCGTGGATGCCGGGCAGGTCGCGGTCGAGCACGACCACGTCGTAAGCATTGACGTCGAGCTTGGCCGCTGCCGTGAGGCCGTCATGAGCCGTGTCCACCGCCATGCCCTGGTCGCGCAGGCCCTCGACCAAGACGTCCGCCAGCGACCTGGAGTCTTCGACAACCAGGATTCTCATCCGGGTACCCCCGCGAGATCGGCCGGGACCGCCCGCTCAGCCAAGGGCAGCTCGATCGTGACCCGCAGACCGCCGCCGGACCTGGCCCGCAGTTCGAGCACGCCGCCATGCGCCGCGGCAATGGCCGCGACAATCGACAGCCCGAGCCCAGACCCGCGGTCTGACGCGATGCGGTCGGCGCCAAGCCGCGTGAATGGCTGAGCTAGCCGGTCAACCTGGGTCTGGTGAAGCACCGGACCGCCGTTCTCGATGACGATGCGCGCGGTTGCCGGGCCTGCCCAGGTGCCGACTGCGATCCAGCCAGTCCGCTGGTTGTGCACGATTGCGTTGTCGACGACGTTATCGATCATCCGCCGGAGCAGCGCCTGGCTGCCCGCGACCGTTGCGCCCGAGATGGCCGCCTGGCGCAGCGTCAGGCCTGCGTCGGAAATCGCCGGGGCCCTGGCAGCCACGGCGGCAGCGACCGCGTCGTCGAGGACGAGGATTTCGCGGGCAGGGAGCGCGCCATGCTGCGTCCGGGCGAGAACGAGCAGGCCCTCGAGCAGTTCGTCGACCCGGTTCAGCTCACCGCGCAGCCGGTCGGCCAGCGCGATGGTCTGAGCTGGCGGCGGGTCGGGCTTGGCCATGGCCACGTCCAGCGCGGCGCGCATAGTGGTCATCGGCGTCCGCAGCTCGTGCGATGCGTTGGCAACGAAGCGGCGCTGGGCCGCGAACGCCGCTTCCAGCCTCTCGAGCAGTCCGTCAAAAGTGTCGGCCAGATCCTTAAGTTCATCGCGCGGGCCGGCAAAGGCCAGCCGCTCATGGAGGTTGTCCTCGGAGATCCGGCGCGCGGTCGCTGTGATCGTCCGCAACGGACGCAACGCGTGCCCGGCCATGAGCCAGCCCAGGAGCGCCGACACTGCGGCCATCACGGCGAGCGCGATGAGCGATCCGACCAGGAGCTCATGCGTGACCGACGGAGGCTGACTGTGCTGCGCGGCCGCCAGCTGGCCTTGCAGCTGGCGGATCCTGTTGTCAGCCTGAGCCAGCTGCGACTGGCCTGCGGGTGAGCTCTGGCTGCCAGCGACACCCTGGTTTGCGCTCGTCACCCTGGTGGTCGACCGGGCCGTGGCCACGCCGCTGGCGATGGCTAGCAACACCGCGCCGGACATCAGGAACAGCGCGCCATACAGCAGAGTCATCCTGGACCGCACGGTCCGGCGCAGGCCGAACGGCCGGATTGCCAGGCCCGCCAGTCGCATGCTCACCTGTCCTTTTCGCGTACCGTGCGCCCGCGGGTTGTCCTGCCTCCGCGACCAGCCGACGCAACTGTCCTGCCTTTACCTGTTCCAGGATGGCCTGCCGCACCTAACGGCGAAATAACAACGACGGTTCGGCCCGTGTTATCGCCGCTGCCATACAACCAGGTCACTGGCAATCCCTGGAGAAGGGCAGGAACGTGGAACCAACAATCGAGGTGGCCGGCCTGCGCAAGCGGTTCGGGTCAGCCGTGGCACTGGACGGAATGTCGTTCACCGTCCAGCCGGGGCAGGTGACCGGGTTTGTCGGGCCCAACGGGGCCGGCAAGTCCACCACTATGCGGGTCATTCTCGGCCTGGACGCACCGGACGAGGGACGCGCGCTGGTGTGCGGGCGGCGGTATGCGAGCTTGCCGCAGCCGATGCGCTACCTGGGCTCGATGCTGGACGCGGGGGCGCTGCAGCCCAGCAGGTCCGCGCGCAATCACCTGCGCTGGCTCGCCTGCTCGCAGGGCCTGCCCGCCAGCCGTGTGACGGAGGTGATCCAGCAGGCCGGCCTGCAGGACGTAGCCCGCCGGAAGGCCGGCGGATTCTCCCTCGGCATGCGGCAGCGACTGGGCATCGCGGGGGCGATGCTGGGCGACCCGGAAATCCTGATGCTGGACGAGCCGTTCAACGGCCTCGATCCGGAGGGAATCGTGTGGATGCGCGGATTCCTGCGCTCGCTCGCCCGGCATGGCCGGGCCGTGCTGGTCTCCAGCCACCTGATGAGTGAGCTCGAGGACACCGCCGACCATCTGGTTGTGGTCGGCAGGGGCAAGGTCGTCGCCGACACCAGCGTCGCCGCACTGCTGGCCGCGGCGGCCGGCGGCCGGGTGACGCTGAGGACGGCGGCGGTACCGGAAGCGGTGACAGTGCTTGACCTCGCGGGGACCACTATCACCCCTTCCGGCCCGGACACCCTGACAATTTCCGGCTTGCCGGCGGAGCGCGTAGTCACGCTGCTGAGCGAGAACGCCGTGCCGTTCTCGGAGGTGTCCGCGCAGCGGGTCACGCTTGAGCAGGCCTACCTAGAACTGACCAGGGACGTGGTCGAGTTCCGCGCCGAGCCCGCGCAGGAGGTGGCACAGTGACTCCCGCGAGCATCGTGCACGGCCGGCCTGCTGCCAGCCGCCAGGCTGGAGGCAGCCAGGGTGGCGGCTTCCGCTATGTGGTCCGCGCCGAGTGGATCAAGTTCCGCAGCGTCCGCGGCTGGGTCATCGGCATGATCGTGGCAGCGCTGCTGACCTTGCTCCTCGGCGTGTTCCTGGCCGGGAACGCGAACATCGGCTGCGGGGCCACCCTGAGCGGCCGCGCCTGCCTGCCCAAAATTCCGATCGGGGCGGACGGCGAGGCAGTCACCGATACCTTCTACTTCGTTCGTCAGCCGCTGGCAGGGAACGGGAGCCTCACTGTCCGCGTCACCTCTCTTGCCACCCGGATCTCCGCTGGCGGCCAGGCAGGTCCGGTCGGCCAGGGCCCGCGGAACCCGCTCGCGAACATGTACAAGGGCACAGTGCCATGGGCCAAGGCCGGGATCATCATCACCGCGAGTACCAGGCAAGGCTCGGCTTACGCCGCGATCATGGTCACCGGCAGCCATGGCGTCCGGATGCAGTACGACTACGTCCACGACGCAGCGGGCCTGGCTGGCGAAATCAGCTCGGCCGCGCCGCGCTGGCTGCGGCTGACTCGAAACGGAGATGTGATTTCCGGCTACGACTCTGCCGACGGCAAGCACTGGGACCTGGTCGGAACGGCGACGCTGGCGGGACTGCCGGGAACGGTTCAGGCGGGCCCGTTCGCGACGTCACCCATCTACAACGAGTTGCAGCCATTCTTCGGCGGCGAGCACATCCAGGGCGGCCCGAGCCAGGCGACCGCAGTCATGGACGACATCACGCGGCACGGGCATTGGCTGGCGTCAAAATGGACCGGAGACAACATCGGCGGGCACGGTAACTCGCCGGGCACCGGCGTCGGCTACTTCCGTCAGTCTCGCGGTGCTGTCACTGTTAGCGGTTCTGGCAACATCGCGCCGCTAGTGCCGGGACCGGGGTCCTTCTACCCGACAGCCACCATCGAGCGGCCTCTCTCGGTTATCTTCATCGGGCTGATCGCCGTTGTCGTGGTGGCCGCGATGTTCGTCACCGCTGAGTACCGGCGCGGCCTGATCCGCGTCACGTTCGCGGCCACGCCGAACCGCGGCCGTGTCCTGGCTGCCAAGGCCGTCGTCGTCGCCAGTGCCGCCTTTGTCGCGGGGCTGGTCGCATCGGTCATCACGGTGCCGATTGGCATCTCCAGGGCACGCAACCAGGGCCAGTTCGTCTTGCCCGTGCCGTTGCTGACAGAGGTGCGCGTGCTCCTGGGCACCGCTGCCTTGGTCGCCGTCGCGGCAATCCTGGCAGTGGCCGTCGGCGCGATCCTGCGCCGCAGCGCAGCCGCAGTCACCACGGTGATCGTTCTCATCGTGCTGCCGTTCCTGCTGTCGGTGGCGGTGCTGCCCACTGCGGCTGCGGACTGGGTGCTGCGACTCACGCCCGCGGCGGGGTTGGCCATCGAGCAAAGCATCCCGAACTACCCGCAGGTAGGCAGCGTCGCTGGACCGGCTGGCGGCGCCTACCCGCTGACACCGTGGGCCGGGTTCGGAGTGCTCTGTCTGTACGCAGTCGTCGCGCTCGCCCTGGCGGCGGTTCTGCTCCGCAGGAGGGACGCATGACGCAGGCACTGCCCGGCGAACGGCCCGGACCCACCAGGCAGGCAGGCGACCGGCCGGTTCCGGAGCCGGCAGGACGGCGGGCGCTGCCGCATCCTGCTCTGACCGTCAGCCGCGACGCGCTGCGGGCGGAATGGCTGAAGCTACGCACGGTTTCCAGCTCGGCGTGGCTGCTGGCCGGAGTGGTCGCACTCACGCTCGGTGTCGGCGCGGCCGTCATGGCCGCCAACCGCTGCCCCGCGGGCACGACCTGCCAGGTGGATACGGTCAAGCTCAGCCTCACCGGCATCCAGGCCGGGCAGGTAGTCGTGGCCGTGCTCGCCGTGCTGGCCGTCACTAGCGAGTACAGCACGGGCATGATCAGGACAACGCTGACTGCGATGCCGCGGCGGGGCATGCTCCTCGCCGCCAAGTCACTCCTGATCGCCGTGCTGGTGCTGGCAGCAGCGGTCGTTGCCGTGGGTGCCAGCATGCTGGCCGGGTGGCTGATCCTGCCCGATCACGGCTTCACCGCCGCCCGCGGCTTCACGGGGCTGTCGCTGGCCGACGGCCCGGTGCTGCGTGCCACCACCGGGTCTGTGCTCTATCTCGGGCTGATAGCACTGCTCAGCCTCGGCATCGGGACCTTGGTGCGCGACTCGGCGGTGGCGATCGGGACGGCGCTCGGATTGCTGTACCTCTTCCCTGTGGTCGAAGCGTTCGTCAGCAATCCCGTCTGGCAGCGGCGTCTCGAGCGCTACAGCCCGATGGCAGGCCTCAACATCCAGGCCACAACGGGCCTGAAAGGCCTGGCCATCGGCCCGTGGGCTGGCCTTGGCGTGCTGGCGATCTGGACTGCGGTGGCATTGCTGGCCGGCGGATTGGTGATGGCCCTGCGTGACGCGTGACCGGGTGACGCGTGACCCGGTGGCTGGCCCTGGTCGACCAGGCCAGGGTCAGCCGCCGGCGCTTCTGCTAGGGCTGATGATGCTCGGTTCGCCTGCGGTGCTGCCCGCCGATCTCGGCTTCGTGCCGGTCTGCCTGCTCGCGTACTCTCTCGGCAGCATCGCGGCAGGCGATGCGCTGATCGATCCGTCGATAACCAGGCGGTTGATCGGCCGCTTGGCGCACGCTATCCGGCCGCCTTCCAGGCAGCCTGCTCAGCTGGCGAGTCTCACTCAGCGCGAACTAGACGTGTTGCGGCTCGTGGCCCGCGGGCTGACCAACAACGAGATCGCCGCGGAACTCGTGGTCGAGGAAAGCACGGTCAAGACGCGCGTCAGCAGGATCCTGATGAAGCTCGGACTCCGGGATCGAGTGCAGGCCGTTGTCGTCGCGTACGAGTCCGGGTTCGTGATGCCGGATGACCAGCCAGGACCAGTTACGCGTAACATCGTGACATGATCGATGTGCGGGACTGCGAGCAGTGCGGTGCCCGGTTTACCCCTCGCCGGGAGCATGCCCGCTTCTGCTCAGCACGGTGTCGCGTGGCCTGGAATCGTGCGGACCGGTCACAACCAGCGGCCGATGAGAGCGCGCTGGCCTGGGCGATAGCGGCGATGTCGGATGCGGTCGCGCGACTGCCGCGGGTGGCCGGGCTAGACCGGCCACGCGCGTTCGCCGTTGTCAGCGAGGCTGTCTGGTGGGTCACGATTGTCGATGCGAACCTCGTGCGCTATCACCCTGACCTGTACGACTGCGAGCTCGCGAGCCGCCCCGAGGTGGAGCGGCTGCTCATCGAAGAGACCCTGGCGGGCCTGCGCTTCGTACGCAATCAGGTAGGCAACGAGATCGATCGGGGTTATTTCATCCAGCCGGGCTCTGTCGCCGCTGGTAGCGGACGCGCCCAGGACTGGGCCTGGACACCGCTGCCGGAACCGTCGTGCGAGTCGCTGTCACCGCGCGGCCTGGCGTGGGAGATGGAGCGGTACCGGGCCTATGAGTCCCGCCTGGCCGGACGCGCCGTGGTGGCCACGTTCAGCTGCGCGAGCTCGTTCCTCAACGTAGTCGCCGCAGGCATGGCCACGCCTGCGGACGTCAGCAACCACGACTAGTGACGTCAGCCCGATGAGCCGCATGACTATCAGCCAGCTGGGGCCACATCAGCTCGGCCACGTCAGCCGTCTTTGTGAGCGGGAACTTACGCTCGACCGCTGGGCCGGCTCGATTCCGCGAATCGTGACACGCCAACCGTACGTCGGCCTGGTAGCCGTTCAGGATTCCCTGACGGTCGGCGCCTGCATCGGCTCCATCGCTCAGGCCGATGACGGGAACGCGGAAGGATACATCGATCTTCTCGTCGTCGACCGGGCGCACCAGCGGCGAGGCATTGGCCGGCAACTAGCAGCCGAGATGGAACAGCTACTCGCTGCACGCGGCTGTCAGCGGATCGACCTGTCCGGGATCAGCCCGAATAACGCGTGGCCCGGCGTAGATATTCACTACACCGCGGCCGTATGCCTCGCCGAGGTCTCGGGCTATCAACGGCAAGGCTGCGAGGTCAACATGGACGTTGATCTGCTGAGCGTGCCGCTGGACACGCGTGCATCGGAGGACCGGCTCGCGTCTGAGGGCATCGAGGTGCGCCGCGCGGATGGCGATGACGACGGCCGGCTGCAGGATTGCCTGGGCGCTACCTGGCAGGCTGGCTGGATTGCGGAGATCACTGAGGCCCTCCGCAGCAGCGATGCGGGCCTGTACGTCGCCGTGCAGAGCGGGCGGTACGTCGGCTTTTGCTGCTACGGCGTGAACCGTGTCCACGAAGTCGGTCCGATTGGCACCGATCCGGACAAGCGCGGGCTAGGGATAGGCGGGGTCCTGCTCAAGCGGTGCCTGGCAGAGCAGAACGACCGCGGGGTGGTTGCTGCTGAGCTGGTATGGGTTGGCCCGCTGGCGTATTTCGCCCGCGCAGTGCACGCCACTATCGGCCGGGCTTTCTGGTTGTACTCGAAGGATCTTTCCGGCGTCGGCCGTGCCCCGGACTGGCGGGACAGGATAGGCCTGATCTAACGAGCGGGGAATCCAGTCGCCGCCGCGATCAAGTCGGCGGCTCCGGCGACGGTGCACCCGTCGGTGTCGATCCGCAGCGCGTTGATCTGCCTCCTGCGGAACTGCGCAATACTAAAGTAAGTACTTGACTGTGTGAATCCGGCGGAGCATACTCCGATACGTGCTTAACCAAGTGACGGACTTGGACCGGGTCTTTCATGCCCTGGCCGATCCTGGACGCCGCATCATGCTGGAGCGACTCAGCAAAGGTCCGGCCTCGGTCAGCGAACTCGGCAAGCCGCTCGCCATGTCCCTAGCCGCCGTCGTTCAGCACGTGCAGGTTCTCGAGGAGAGCGGGCTCGTCCGGTCGCAGAAGCTCGGTCGCGTCCGCACTTGCAGTCTCAACCCGGCGACGCTCCGGTCGGCCGAGCACTGGATCTCGGAGCGACGCACCCTTGTCGAGCGCCGCCTCGACCGGCTCGGCGAATACCTAGCCGAGACGGCGGATTCACCGGACACAGGGCCTGCAGCCCCGAATCCGCCAGGTAACCCAACCCCCTAGCCGAAGGAATTCCAATGACCCAGCGGTCCGTCATCCACGACACGTTCACGATCGCGCGCACCTACCCGGCGACCCCGTCCCGAGTGTTCGGCGCCTTCGCCTCGCAGGAGGCCAAGAGCATCTGGGGCGACACCGGCAACCTCGAGTCGACCGATGCCGCGGACTCCCAGAGCGAGTTCGACTTCCGGATCGGGGGGCGCGAGCGCTTCGGCGTCAAGTTTGAGGGCACGACTTACCGGTACGACGCCTTGTATTACGACATCGTCCCTGACCAGCGGATCGTTTACAGCTACGAGATGTACGCCGACGGCACTCGTATCTCAGTCTCAGTCGCCACGATTGAGTTCTCCAAGACCGACGACGGTGCGGCGCTGACCTGGACAGAGCAAGGCGCCTTCCTGGACGGCTTCGACGGGCCCGACGCGTCGCAATTGCGGAGCGAAGGCACCGCCGAGATGCTCGATGGCCTCGAGAAGTACCTGGCTTCGCAGCCAGTGAGCTGACGGCCGCGTCCCTTGCACGCAGCGGCCGAGGTGATCCTTCTCCCGGCGCGGTGAAAAGGAGTGCCCGATGCGGCAAGTAGCAGCGCGGGCACCGTCTTCGGCAACGGGACCCTCTAGCTGGCGTACCGCCCGCACCGCTGATGACGCGTTCGCCCATGTCTGACTGACCTGGGATCAGCCAGACAGGGCCTCCGTCACCAGCGCCTGCCACGTCTGCTTCCCGGCAACGCCGTCCACCACGAACCCGGGAACCTGTGCTGACATTGCCCGCTGGAATGCGCGGACCGCAGCCTCGGTCTTCCGGCCGAACACGCCATCAACCGTCAGCGTGTGCCCGTTCTTGTTGTTCCGGAAATTGATCTGGTCCTGCACCGCACGCACGGCCGACCCAGTGCTGCCTCGCTTCACCGTAACGACCAGCGCCTTCCACGTTTGGGCCCTGACGACGCCGCTGGCCGGGAGATGGTGTGAGCGCTGGAATGCGATCACTGCTGCCTTGGTCTTGGACCCGAAATGGCCATCGACTGCCAGCCTGGCGCCACGCGCCTTCAGCAGGTACTGCAGCGACCGGATCGTGACGGGCGGCCACAGGCTGTTGCGGCCCTCTTTGAGGACCGGCCACGGCTGCAACTTCGCGGCACCCGTTGATGCTTCGGTAACGGCGGACGCGGCGGCGCTGGCGGCTGACGCAGGCGATACGAAGGCAGACGCTACAGCGGCGATTGTCCCTGCCGTGATTAAACCCGCCGCGGCCGCGGCAAGCCAGCGGCGAGATCGCGCCGACGTAGCGTCGGTCCGCGGCGTGTGCTGGCGCGGGCGCTGGCCATAAAACATCGCGATCACCTCGGCGAACATCGCGGCCTGCTAGTAAGGCACTGTCGTACTTGTAGTCAAATGGCATGAAAGCGCAGTGCGCGGGCGATGGAGATGCGATGGAGATCGCAGCTCCGTGAGTTCTACCTGGCCATCGGCCGACAGGATCAAGTGCACTTGGAGTGCAGTATCATGCACGCATGGATCCGGGCACGCTGGCCCTTGCCGAGGCGATCGGCTTCCGGGTCAGGCAGGAGCGGCAGTCGCGACGCTGGACGCTCGACCGTCTGGCGGAGACTGCTGGCGTCAGCCGGCGCATGATAGTCAACGTCGAGCAGGGCGCTGCAAACCCGAGTGTGGGGACATTGCTGAGAATCAGCGACGCGCTCGGCATCGGGCTGCCAGCGCTGGTCGAACCACCACAACTCAAACCGGTCAGGGTAATCCGCAATGGTGATGGCGCCAGCCTGTGGAGCAGCCCGACCGGCGGACGCGGGGTGCTGGTGGCCGGCACGGAACCACCGGATGTGGTTGAGCTGTGGGACTGGACGCTAGCAGCTGGCGACCATTACGTGAGCGAGGCGCACACTCCGGGCACGAAGGAGCTGGTGCACGTCCAGCAGGGCACGATCACAATCGAGGTTGCGGACCAGTCGATCACGCTTGACGCCGGGGACGCGGTCACATTCCCCGGCGATGTGGCGCATTCGTATGCCAGTCCGGGTACGCAGCCAGCGAGGTTCTGCCTGGCCGTGTTCGAGCCGGGAGTCGGGTCAGGGTCCCGGTCGGGGGTCGCCGATGCCTGAGCGCGATCTGCTCCAGAAGTTCCTGGCCGGCAGTCAGGTCGACGCAGCGGTGTTTGCGCTGCGTCCCGACTACCGAGTCGTGCTGATGGCCGTCGACGGGATAGTCCCCGGCCCGAGTGACCAGTCAAGCGAAGCCCTGCTAGTAGAGGCCGAGACGATGTCCCGCGGGATGCTGCGTGACCGGCCCGCGGAGGGAATCCCGCACGTGGCCGCGTGGCGAGAGGCCTACCGGGCGTTCGGAGCCAAGCCGCAGCGCACCCGCAACAGCCTGGAGGCGCTGATGCGCCGTGCGGCAACCGGGCTGCCCCGAGTGAACCGCCTCACCGACATTTACAACGCCGTGTCGGTGCTGCACCAGATCCCGCTGGGCGGAGAAGATCTGACCCGCTACATAGGTGCGCCGCGGCTGGTCCGCGCGACCGGCGAGGAGACTTTCGATGCCGTGGCCGACGGCTTCCCCGTGATCGAGCATCCCGACGCCGGCGAGGTGATCTGGTGCGACGACGCCGACGTGACCTGCCGGCGCTGGAACTGGCGGCAGGGACGCCGCACGAGACTCAGCGAGGACAGCAACACGGCGCTGTTCATCTTCGACGCCCTCGACCCGATGACCGACGAGGCACTTCACGCCGCCGCTGACGACCTGGCCAGCTACCTCACTCGACTCGGTCCCGACGTCGGAGTCACCCGCCGCCTGATTGGTGCAGGCGCGACGGCTGATCAGGAAGGGGAGGTATCACGTGAGTGATAGCGCCCTTCCCCGTGCTGTGGCATCCGACGGCTCGCTTGTCGGTCGCGACAGCGAGGCGGAGTTCATTGGCGCGTTCATAGACCGGGCCGCTGCCGAGGGCGGCGCCCTGCGGATCGAGGGGGCAGCGGGGGTAGGCAAGACAGCGATCCTGGGAGTTGCGGCCGATCGTGCGCGGGCTGCGGGTATAAGAGTGCTGCCTGCGGTCGGGGCGGAGTTCGAGGCGGATGTAGGTTTTGCCGGGCTGCATCAGCTCCTGCAGCCGCTTCTTGGCTCGCTTTCTGAACTTGACGCTGCTCACTCGATGGCGCTGACAGTGGCCCTCGGCCTCGGCGGGGGCTCGCTGCCCGGCCAGCTCCTGATAGCGAACGCGGCACTGGCCCTGATTCGCCAGGCGGCAGTCGTGACCCCTGTGCTCGTGATTGTTGATGACGTGCCGTGGCTGGATCGTGCAAGCGCCGTGGTCCTCGGATTCGTGGCGCGCCGGCTGGCTGGCAGCCGTATCGGGCTGCTTGCCGCGTCGAGGCCGGAGGAAGGAAGCTTCTTCGAGGGAGGCGGCCTTCCGCGGTACGAACTGGGGCCGCTGGGCCGCTCAGCGTCCGCGGCTCTGCTTCAGGTGCGTTTCCCTGCGATGGCGCCGCGAGTTCGCCAGCGTCTGCTAGACGATGCGCAGGGGAATCCGCTGGCGCTCCTAGAGCTGCCGGTGGCTTTGGGTGACGTCAGCCAGACTGCTGCGGGCGTGATGCCGCCTGTGCTCCCGCTTAGTCGGCGCCTCGAGACCGTATTTGCCGCACGAATCAGGAACCTGCCTGCGGCGACATTCGACCTTCTGCTGCTTGCAGCTCTGAGCGGCACTGCCGACCTGCGCCTGCTGCGGGCTCCGCGGTCAGCGGGACAGGACATCGCGGACCTGTCGCCAGCGGAGCGAGCGGGCATGGTACGCGTCGCCTCATCGACTGGGCGGGTCGTATTCCGCCACCCGCTTATCCGGTCCGCCGTGGTCGAAATGGCGACTGCCGATCAACGTCGGCACGCCCACCGGGTCCTGGCTGACCGGCTTGCCGACCACCCGGAGCGTCGCACCTGGCATCTGGCCGAGGCAGCCGTCGAGCCAGACGAGCAGCTTGCTGCTCTGTTGCAGGGGGTGGCCCATGCGAACCTGCGCCGCGGCCACGGAGTCGGCGCGGTCAGCGAGCTGCTGCGCGCCGCCGAACTGAGCCCAGGCGGCACTGACCGGGCAAGCCGGCTCGCTGAGGCTGCCTATCTCGGTTCCATCGTCACCGGCGATCTCCGCGATGCCCCCCGCCTGCTCAAGGCCGCGAAACAAGCGGACCAGCAAGAAGGCGGAACGCTTGCGGCCGCGGTGGCTGGCTCCTACCACCTGCTGAACGCCGACGGCGACGTCGACACTGCGCACCGCCTTATGGTCGAGGCGATTGAGAATCTGGCCGACAACCGGAATGCACACATCAAGGCACTGATCGAGGGGCTTTACACGCTGCTGCTCGTGTGCTTCTTCAGCGGCCGCGCGGACATGTGGGGACCACTCGACGCAGCGGTGAGCAGGCTAGAACCCCAGGTGCCGGAGCTACTGGCCATCCTCAGTCAGACATTCTCGGACCCGGCCCGCCGCGCGGTGACAGTGCTGGACCGGCTTGATGCGGCCGTTGCCGCGCTGAGCGAAGAGACGATACCGGCCCGCATCGTCCGAACCGGCATTGCAGGCTCCTATCTCGACAGGCTGGCGGCGTGCCGGGCCGCATTGTGGCGAGTCGTGGCAGACGGGCGACAGGGAGGCGCGATCACCTCGGCGATCGAGGCCCTGTTCCTAGTGGCCAACGACGCGTACTTCACCGGTCAGTGGGAGCAGGCCGACGACGTGATCGAAGAAGGGCTGATGCTGTGCGAGACGCACGGCTACCCGCTGCTCGCCTGGCCAGGGATCTTCCTCCGGGCGCTGCTAGCCGCCGCCCGCGGCGATGACGACACCGTCTCTTCGCTGGCCGACCAGATGATCGCCTGGTCAGTGCCGCGCGGAGTCCGGGTAGTGCACATGTACGCCTCGCACGCTCGGACACTTGCCGCGCTCGGCCGCGCCGACTTCGAGGCTGCGTTTAACCACGCCTCTGCGATCAGCCCCGCGGGCACCCTGGCACCTTTTGTACCGCACGCGCTGTGGCTCATCATGGACCTCGTCGAAGCTGCTTCCCGTTCTGGCCGCACGGCCGAGGCACAAGCGCATGTCACCGCCGTGGCCGCGGCAGGTGTCGCCGGACTCTCACCACGGCTCGGGCTGATCGCCGGGGGCGCTGCCGCTATGGCCGCGACTGACCACGCATGCCGCGATCTCTTCGACGCCGCCCTTGCAATCCCCGGCGCGGACCGATGGCCGTTCGACGTTGCCCGGATCCACCTCTCCTACGGAGAGCGACTGCGCCGCATGAAGGCGACCACCGAAGCGCGCGCCCATCTGGTTACTGCACAGGAGACCTTCACGCGGCTGGGCGCCCGCCCGTGGGCCACGCGAGCCAGTAACGAGCTGCGAGCAACCGGCCTTACTATCGGCCAGGCAACCGCACTGGGGCCAGCCTCGCTGACGCCGCAGCAACGGCAGATCGCCGAGCTTGCCGCGACCGGGCTGACCAACAAGCAGATTGGTGAGCGCCTCTACCTCTCCCCGCGGACGGTGGCGACCCACCTGCATCAGTTGTTTCCCAAACTAGGTGTCACCACTCGCGCCGCGCTGCGCGATGCGCTCGCCGACCAGCCACCAGAGCGGCTCTAGCGGGCCTGATCTACGTCATTTGATCGAATCGATGAGCTCTCCCGCCTGCGTAACGTGACTGGCGTGTTCGGTTACCAGTCGAAGGGAGCTCATCGTGAGCGCAAAGAACGTTGTCCTGGTGCACGGCGGGTTCGTTGACGGATCCGGCTGGCAGGGAGTGCATGACCTGCTGGTTAAGGACGGCTACCACGTGGCCGTGGCGCAGAACCCAACTCTGGCACTGGACGACGACGCCGCCGTCACTCGCCGCCTCATCGATGAGCAGGACGGCCCGGTCGTCCTGGTTGGCCACTCTTACGGCGGCGCAGTGATCACCGAGGCCGGCCTGCACGAGAAAGTCGCGGCTCTCGTCTACATCACGGCATTCGCGCCCGACAAGGGCGAATCGGTCAACACGCTCATTGCCGGATTCCCGGCCGACGGGCCACAGCCACCCATCCTGGCGCCTAAGGACGGGTTCCTGTTCCTGGACCGGGAGAAGTTTCACGACGCGTTCGCCGGCGATCTGTCGCGCGAGCAGGCACAGTTCATGGCCGACTCCCAGGTTCCGTGGGGAGTGAATGCGCTCGGCGGAGCCATCACTGAGGCGGCGTGGCGAATCAAGCCGAGCTGGTATCTCGTCGCCACCAGCGACCGGATGATCCCGCCGTCAGCGCAGCGTTCCATGTCCGAGCGCGCCGGATCGACCGTCACCGAGCACCCTGGCAGCCACGCCATCTACGTGTCCCAGCCCGGCGTCGTCGCCTCCCTCATCGCCCAGGTTGCCGAAGCCACCAGCCAGCAGGCCTGACACTGCTGCCCGGCGAGCAGACGCTGCCGGGGCAGCTGCAGATGCCCCGGCAGGCGGACCTGGCTCGCGTCGAATGCGCTGACGTTAGCGCCGAAACAGGCTGCCCGGACCGGCGGGCTACGCCACACACCGCATCGCCACACCACGCCAACTGAGACAACCAGTTGGCTGCTTCGTGCACCACGCCTTGAGCGACGGCTAGGAACTCAGTGCGACACAGGCTCGATCAGCTCAAGCTGCCGGAGTTCTTCCTCGTCGTGGGATGCCCGATACAGGTCGAGTGCGAGCTGGCCATTGAGCCAGAACTGCGGGGTAGTACCGAGAGCCTTCGCCAGCCGCAATGCCGTCGAGGGAGTGACGCCGCGCCTGCCGTTCACGATCTCGTTCAACCGCACATACGAGACCCCGATGCGATCGGCCAGCTCCGCCTGCGTCATGGCCAGCGGCTTGATGAACTCCTCCAGCAGCATCTCGCCAGGCGGAGTCGGTGGCCGCTCAGCAGGGATCCTCACCTGAGCCATCCGCGTCATCTCCCTTCAGTGATAGTCCACGACCTCGACGTCCTCGGCACCCGACTC
>DATMMA010000289.1:0-12907 GCA_035570295.1 Streptosporangiaceae bacterium | reverse complement strand
CTGGTCGTGTGGATCACCGTGTGCGGGTTAGTTACTCAACCACACGTCTTCCATGTGGTAGTTACCGAGCGGCGTGACGAAGAAGCCATGCACGTTCGACGTGGTCACGTACGCATACGGCGAGTAGTACAGGAAGGCCATGAAGGCGTCCTGCGCCGCGTCGGTCTGGACGGTGTTGTAGAGCGCCTGCCGCGCGGACGGGGTGGTGATCTGCTCGGCCGAGTGCACGTCCTTGACCACTGTGGGGTTGTTATAGCTGGTGAAGAACGACTTGGCACCCGAGTTCGGGTCGAGGCCGAATGTCGCCAGCTCGTCCGGGTCGGGGATGTCCATCGTCCAGAGCGTCAGGCTCATGTCGTACTTCTCGGACTGGAAGTTCCCGTTCGAGGTGTTCGGGTCCAGCGTCTGCACCTTGACGTTGATGCCGAGCGGCTTGAGCTCTGCCTGCACGATCGTAGTGATGGTGGCGTAGTCGGAGTTGCCGGACGGGAGCAGCATCGTCGTGGTGAAGCCGTGCGGCACGCTCGACTCTGCCATCTGCTGCTTGGCTTGCGCGAGGTTGTACTGCAGGCCCGGAGTGTTCGCGTCGTAGTACGGCACCTGGGGCGGGAAGAGCGAGTTGGCCGGCTTGCCGTTGCCGAACAACACCGCCTTGATGATGGCCTGGCGGTTGATCGCGTACGAGATGGCCCGGCGCACGTGCACGTCCTGGAACGGCTTCACGTTCTCGTTGAAGGCCAGGTAGTTGGTTTCCGTCGAGGGGAAAAGGTTCATGGTCACGCCGGGGGTCGACTTCAGCGAGGACACAGTGGACCAGGACGGGAACTGGTCGATCTGCGCCTGACCGCCCTTGATCTGCAGCTGCCTGGTGTTGTCGCTCGGCACGTCGGTCCAGGTCACGCTGTTCAGGTAGGGCAGCTTGGCGCCACCCGGGCCCTTCTCCCAGTAGTAGGGGTTCTTCACCAGCTTGAGCGCCGAGCTCTTGTGCCAGTAGTCCCACTTGAACGGGCCGGTGCCGACGGGCGCCTGGTAGAACTGGGCCGCGGTCTTGCCGCCGTAGTTGGCCGGCACGACGCCGTTGGCGAACAGTGACAGGTCAGCCAGCAGGGGCGCCCACTTGTACTTCAGGTTCACCACGACGGTCGACGGGTTCGGGTCATCGACCGACTTGATGGCCGCGTCGATGTAGCCCCAGCCCGCCTTGGCGGCCATCGTCTGCTCGAGCGAGAACTTCACGTCGGCCGAGGTCATCGGCGTTCCATTGGAGAACTTGACGCCAGGCCGCAGCTTGAGGGTGTAGCTGAGCCCGTTCGGGGCCTCCGTGTAGCTGGTGGCCAGCCACGGCATGACGCCCTTGCCGTTCTTGGTTACGGTGAACAGCGGCTGGGTGATCTGCTCCAGGATCCAGATCGAGTTGTTGTCGAAGACGGTGGACTCGTCCATCGACTGGGCGTCCTGCGGGTTGGAGAACACGAGGTTGCCGCCATGCACCGCCCCGCCACTGCCGCCGGACGAGTTGCTGGACGGTGACGCGGCCGACCCGCACCCGGCGAGCACCGCCAGAGTTGAGCCGACAATCAGGGACTTCAGAAGAGCGGATCGGTGTCTCACATGCAGCTCCCGAGGTATGCGGGGCGGCGGCAGTGCCGCCGCTGTGATGCTGTGGTGAATTGGCCTGTTTAGGGGGGTTCGGCCGGGAGTGAGTGACACGTCGCTGTGGCGCACTCAAACAGATACGCAAACCTTTGCCTAACCCAATGTGCGGTACGGGTGAGCCAGTTGTAAATAGTGCGGTAGCGCTGTTTACATGGCGTTACGGTGTTGTAACGTTCACGCCGTGCGATATCTCGTTCTCGGCTGCGGCGCGATCGGCGGCACGGTGGCCGCCGGACTGGCACGTGACGGACATGATGTGCTGGTCTGCGACGCGGATCCGGCCATCGTCAGCGCCGTGAACGCGGGCGGCATCAGGATCGTTGGCCCGGTCGAGCAGTTCACCGCACGCGTGCGGGCGGTGCCACCTGCCGGGCTGCCGGACCGGATCGGCGGGCCGGTACTGGTAGCGGTCAAGGCACATCACACGCAGGCGGCTGCGGCACTCCTGGCAGGCCGGCTGGACGAGGACGCTTTCGCCGTGACGCTCCAGAACGGGCTGACCGCGCCGGTGCTGTCCGCTGCGCTCGGGCCGGAACGAGTCGTCGGGGCAGTGGTGAACTTCGGCGCCGATGCTCTCGAGCCCGGCGTCGTACTGCGCGGCAACCGGGCCACGTTCCTGGTGGGTGAACTGGACGGGCACCTCAGCGACCGGGTAACCGGCCTTGCGGCCGACATCGCCGACGCCGAAGTGACGACCAGCATTCTCGGCTACACCTGGGCCAAGGAAGCCTACGGTGCGACCCTGTTCGCCACCGCTGTCAGTGACCTGCCCATCCACGCGGTGTTCGCCGACCCGGCTTACCGCCCGCTGCTGACCGCGGTCGCCGCCGAGGTACTCGCGCAGGCGCCAGTCCGGGCTCTGCCGCTGGACGGGTTCGACCCCGCCGACCTGCCCGGCTCTCTAGACCTGCTGGCCGAGTTCAACAGGCAGTCGGCCAAGACGCACTCGGGCATCTACCGGGACCTCGCGATCCGGCATCGCAAGACCGAGGTTGACGCGATACTCAGCCCTCTCGACGGGTTCCTGCTGCGCCGGATCGAGGACCTGATCCGGGCGATCGAGCGTGGCGAGCGCACCTGCTCGCGAGCGAATCTGGATCTGCTCGCCACGTTCGAGCGGCTGGACCGGCTCGGGCGGCCGCTGAATGCCGTCGTGTCCGTGGCAGGTGCGCCGTCCCGTGCGCCGGCCGGCCCGCTGGCGGGACGGCCGGTGGCGGTCAAGGACATCATCGCGGTAGCAGGCTTGCCGACGCGCTGCGGCAGCCCGGCCAGCGATCCGGCGCCGGCCTGCGCTGATGCTGAGCTCGTGGCGCGGCTGCGCACGGCCGGGGCAGAAGTGTTCGCCACCTCGCAGTGCCTCGAGTACGCAGCCGGGTTCGCACATCCGGAGATCGGCGACACTCGCAACCCGCGCGATCCGTCCCGCACCTCGGGCGGGTCGTCCGGCGGCTCGGCCGCGCTCGTTGGGGCTGGCGTGTGCGACCTGGCGATCGGGACCGACACTGGCGGGTCGATCCGGATCCCCGCGGCCTACTGCGGGGTGACCGGACTGAAGCCGACGTACGGACTCGTTCCCGCGGAGGGTGTTTTCCCGCTGTCGCCCTCCTGCGACCACGCCGGGACACTCACCGCGACTGCTGCTGACGGCGCGGCGCTGCTCGCGGTCATCGCCGGACTGCCACCAGCGCCGCCGGCCGCGCCGGGCCGGGTGATCGGCGTACTGGCAGCACAGCTCGCCGATCCGTCGGTCACCAGCGAGGTCCGTCAGGCGCTGGACGGCGCGCTCGCGGCACTCGCGGCCGGCGGCTTCGACCTGACCGAGATCCGCGCACCGTGGCTGGACGAACTGCCGCGGTGGGAGCATGCGCTGGCGGTGATCGTTGCGTCCGAGGCCTTCCGGGTGCATGAGCATCGCGACACCAGCAAGTACGCCGCGGGAACCAGCGCTCTGCTGGAGTTCGGCCGCGGCGTCACGCCGGACCAGTACGCCGCGGCGATCGCCGACCAGGCCGAGTTGCTCGCCGCGATCGACGCGAGCCTCGATGGTGTCGACGTGCTGGCCGGCCCGACGGTGGGGTACTGCGCCCCGGAGCAAGACCCGCCGTTCGGCCTCGGCGACGACAACGCTGAAGGCCGGTTCACCGGCCCTTATAACCTCACGGGGCACCCGGCGGTGTCGCTGCCAGTGCCCGTTCCCGCCCTTCCAGTGGGATTGCAGCTGGCCGCGCGGCGGGGGAGCGACCTGGCTCTGCTCGCGGTCGCGGCAGCAGCTGAGCGCGTGTTTTCAGCGACCGGGTGACGAGACTGCCTTGCCTACACCGAACCTACCGATCGCAGCGAAGGAGTAACCATGCCGCCGACCGTAACGCGCCGCAGTCTTGAGCTCGCCGGGCTGACCGTGCCCCTCGTCGAGGTGACCGGTTCGAATGACGGTCCGCTGCTGACTGTCATCGCCGGCGTGCATGGCTGCGAGTACGCGTCGATGGACGGCGTCCGCCGCTGGCTGCGCGAGCTGGGGACCAGGGATATCAGCGGCCGGGTGCGTGCGGTGCCGGTGCTGAACGTGTCGGCGTTCGCCGCCCGGACCCCGTTTGTCGTCCCGGAGGACGGCAAGAACCTGAACCGCTGCTTCCCCGGCGACCCGGCCGGCACGCTCGCCGACCGTCTGGCATACGACGCTTTCACGCAGCTCATCACCGGCTCGGACGCCTACATCGACGCGCATTGCGGCGACATGGTCGAAGCCTTGCAGCCGTTCGCGCTCTACGAGTCGGGCCCGGCTGAGGATCGCGCCCATGCCCTGGCGACCGCCTACCGGCTGCCGTACGTGATCAGGCAGGTTCCCGGCCCGGACCGGGCCGTGTCCGGTACGAGCAGCGGCGCGGCTGCCGCAGCCGGCATCCCCGCGATTACCGCTGAGGCGGGCGAGTGCGGCCTGGTGCAAGAGCATGCGGTGGCGTTGCACGTGGCCGGCCTGAATAGCGTGCTCGAGTCGCTCGGCATGGCCGAGCCGGCGCCGGGGGCGGCGGCCCAGCCAGAACAGACACAGCTCAGCCGGTTCCTGTGGCTGCGCTGCCAGGACGCTGGCTGGTGGGAGCCGACCGTCAAGGCTGGCGAAGCAGTCTCGGCCGGCCAGGTCATCGGCACCGTCAGCACGCTCGACGGCGCCGATGTGATGGAGGAGATCGTCGCACCGGCAGACGGCGTGATCATCTTCCTGACCAGCTCGCCGGCGGTTGCGGCGGACGGCCTGCTGCTCGGCCTCGGTGCTTAGCTGACCCTGTGTCTTGGTGAAGTTACAACGCTCGCCCGGTAACTCTCTCCACCGCGATCCGGACGACGACGCGGACCGCGCCGGGGCGCTCTGGCGCCGGGTCCTGGCCGTCGTACTTCCAGGAGAGCTGCGTATCCATCTGCCGGCCGGCATCTTGCGTGATCGACTCCACGCGCCCGCGAAGTTCGACGTAGTACTCCGGGTCCGCTGTGTCGATCACGGTGATGCTCACCCGCGGATCGCGCAGCATGTTGCGGTGCTTCACCCGCCCCTCGACGGTCGTGAACAGCACGCCGTCCTCGTCGCGGCCGACCCAGATCACCGAGGTCTGAGGGCTGCCGTCCGGATTCAGCGTGGCCAGGACCGCGTAGTTCTTGCCGTCGATCAGAGCGAGTGTCGGCTGCGCGAGCGGGATCGTCATGGGCGAAACGCTAGCAGCGATGCCGCTATCGCCGATTGCGGCCTGAAAGTCTGCTTGCCTGCCTAACCTGCCGCACCTTTCCGGCCCGTTCCTACCCGGCGGGCCGTTCTTCCACTGGCAGGCCCAGACCGCGAAGCAGCTCGCCCAGGCTGCCGAATGACGCCCCGTCCGGGAGCGAGGACACCAGGTCAAGCAGCCGCTGCCCGGCTTCCTGCGTGTCCAGGGCAGCGAGCAGGTGCGACCGCGTCGCCGGGAACGCGGTCCTGTTCAGCCTGCGAGCCAGCTCGCTGCGCAGCTCGATGGCCTGCCAGTCCTCCGGCGGCCGCGAGCCGGCGAACCTGCCCTCGGGCGCCCAGACCGCGCCTGCCTCCGCGTCCGCGGACTCCGGGTCCGGCCATTCCTCGCCGCGGGCCTGCAATTCGCTGCGGTCCTGGCGCTTGATCGCGTCGTCCCCGACTGGCCCGTGCTTCGCGCTGACCTCTTCGCTCATCGGCATACCCTCGCTTACCTTGACAACCCGGACGAAAATCCGGGCCGGCTTGGCGGCTGGCCAACGGCTCATCCCCGCTGACGGCCCGCAGAAACGTCGCTATCGCGCGGCCGCTGGTCAGGCGAGACGAGCTGCCAGCAGCCGGTACAGGCGCGGGAAGCTGGCTTTCATCCGCGCCGGAAACGTCAGCCACGGCGGCACGACGACGTCGTCACGACCGCGGCAGACCGCGTCAGCGATGGCGTCCGCGGCGGCCTCCGCGCTCATCAGCTTCGGATGTCGTCGCTGGTACGGCTCGTTGCGCCGCTCGAAATAGGCGGTATCGACGACGCCGGGGCTGACCAGTGTCACCCCGATACCAGCCGGCCTTAGCTCGGCGCGAAGGGCATCCGCGAGGCACGCCAGGCCCGCCTTGGTGGCCGAGTACCAAGCCTCGCCCGGCACTCCGACCAGCCCGGCGATGGACCCGATAAAGACCAGGCGGCCCCGTCCGCGCTGCAGGTGCGGTATCGCCGCGCGCGCCAGGTGAGCTGCCGCGCGCAAGTTGATGTCGAGCAGCGAGTCGATATCCGTCTCGGTCATTGAGGCAAACGGGCCTGCCCAGCCGATCCCGGCATTGGACACCACGATGTCAAGACCGCCAAGTGCGTCCACGGCCGTGTCGACAGTACGCCTGGCACATCCCGGCTCGCCCAAGTCGCCGGGCAGGCACACCGCGTTCGTGACCGCGGCAACCCGCTTGAGCGCCGCTAGATTGCGGCCCGCGATCGCAACCCGGCTGCCGCGGGCGGCGAACGCCCTCGCGGTAGCAGCCCCGATGCCGCTTGATCCGCCGGTGATTACCGCTCGCAGCCCGGCCAGGCCCCTGGACCCGATCATCTGCCCAGCGCCTGCCATCCGTCACGACCTCCCCATCGGTCACGGCCTGCGCAGCATCGGGGGATGGACGTACAGTTCTTTCCGGTCGGGCGTCGTCACTGGGTGCTCGGCTGGCGGAGGCAGCTGATAGTTGACCGGCTCGAGATGCTCGGCGTACTGCCGGTCGGCGTTGTACACCTTGTCGAACTTCCAGATCATCTTTGCGAAGTTGGTCTGGCCGCGCATCAGTTGCCGCGCGATGATCCCGGTGGTCTTGGCGAGCGCCGCCGCGCCGAGGTGCTTGCGAGCCAGGACCGCCTGAGTCTTGACCAGTTCGGAGTAGAACCTGTGCAGCGGCAGCCGGGTGGGGAGCACCGCGTGCTGCACGTCAAAGAGGCGGTAATCGAGCGTGGTCAGGCGCCGCGACTCGGTGAGCCACGTCTCGGTGCCTGGATAGGGTGTCTGAACGGTGATGTTGACGATCTCGGGCACGCTCATCGCCCACTGCCGCACGAAGGCGAAGTGCGCCTCGTCCCAGTCTGGATCGGCGATGATGTTGATCGCCACCGACAGCCCGATGGACCGGGCCACTTCAAGAGCCTTGTTGTTGACTGAGGGCGTAGTCCGCTTGCGGAACGCGGTGAGGCCTTCCTCGTCTAGCGCTTCGAGACCGAGGAACATGTAGTTGAGCCCCAGCCGCTTCCAGCGGCGGAATACCTCCTCATTACGGATAAGCACATCACAACGGGTCTCAAGGTAATAGTGCTTGCGGATCCCGCGGTTCTCGAGTTGCCTCGCGATCTCGTCACCCTGCTCCGCCTTGATGAACGCCACGTCATCGACGATGAACACGCCGGGTTCGGCGATGCGGGTCATGTCCTCGACGGCTGCTTCCGGTGACAGGCGGCGGTAGCTGCGCCCGTAGAAGGTCCAGGCGCTGCAGAACGAGCAGTCCCACGGGCACCCGCGGGTGAACTCGATCGATGCCGCGGGGTCCATCACCCCGATGAAGTACTTGCGGCGGCGGCCGCCGAGATGTCGCGCCGGAAGGTGGTCGTCGAGGCTGTGCACCATCTGCGGCGGCCGGCCGGGCCCGTCGGCGGTGACGGCTCCCGGCACTTCCGCCAGCGCCCGGTCCGGCATCGCGGCAAGAAGTGCCGGAGCGCCCGTCTCGCCCTCGCCCTTGAGCACCACGTCAATGGCCCCTTCGGCGTGCGCGAGCACCTGCTCGGCGACGAACGACACGCTGTGCCCGCCGGTGAAGACAAAGCAGCCGGGCAGGACGACCTTGATCCACTTCGCGAGGTCCACGACCTCGGGCACGTTGGCCAGGTAGTTCAGGCTGAATCCGACGGCGTCAGGCCGGAACTCGGCAAGCTCGCGCCTGAGCTCTGCGTGCTGGTAGACCTGCAGGTCGACCAGCCGGACATCATGGCCGTCGGCCAGCAAAGCCGACGCTACTCGCTCCAGGCCAAGCGGCTCGAGTCGCAAGAAGATCTCGGAGTACATCAGGGCGCTGGGATGCACGAGCAGCACACGCATGGACTGCGCTCCCCTCCCGCTGGCCGCCCCGGGATCGAGCCCGCCTGGGCGGACGCCACCGGGCGTGCTGCCAGTCACTGTGCTGCCGGTGACTGTGCTGCCGGTGACTGTGCTGCTGGTGACTCGGGGGCGGGCGCACGGCCGCGGCGACCGAGGAACCGGACGAACTCGGCACCCTCCCGCAGCCTCCGGCCCGCCATGCTGGGCTGACGGATCATCTCGGCCGACATCTCGGCCAGTTTGGCGGCCCTGAAGTAGAACCGCTTGTAGAAGTCGTCGACCGAGTCCAGGATTTCGGTGCGGCCGAGATGCGGATAAGACAGCGCTGCCAGCTGGGTGCCCGCGTCGCTGACCAGGGCGCCGCCGTCGTCTTCAGGCAGCCAGCCGTTCTCGATCGCTCGCTGGTAGAGCTCGGTTCCCGGGTAAGGTGCCGCAACCGAGACCTGGATTGTGTGCGGATTGACCTCACGGGCGAAGCGGATCGTCTCCTGGATGGTCTCCTTGGTCTCGCCGGGCAGGCCGAGGATGAACGTGCCGTGCACGGTGATACCCAGATCCTGGCAATCCCTGGCAAACTGGCGCGCCCGGTCGACCCGCAAGCCCTTTTTCACGTTGTTCAGAACCTGCTGGTTACCGGATTCATAGCCGACTAGCAGCAGGCGGAGGCCGTTGTCGGCGAGTACGCGCAGGGTTTCGCGCGGCACGTTGGCCTTGGCGTTGCACGACCAGGTAATACCAAGCCGGGCCAGACCGCGGGCGATGGCCTCCGCCCTCGGGCGGTCGTCGGTGAACGTGTCATCGTCGAAGAACAGCTCCTTCACCTGCGGGAACAGGCGGAACGCCAGCTCAGCTTCGGATAGCACGCTGGTTACGCTGCGGGTCCGGTAGAGGTGGCCGCCGACAGTCTGAGGCCAGAGGCAGAACGTGCACCTGGACCTGCACCCCCGGCCGGTGTACATGGACAGGTACGGGTGGCGCAGGTAGCCGATGAAGTAATCCTCGGGCCGCAAGTCCCGCTTGTACACCGGCACCACGAACGGCAGGCTGTCCATGTCGGTAACCATCTGGCGGTCGGCGTTGTGCACCACCTCGCCGCTGCCCGTGCGGTAGCTGATGCCGTGGATGGAGGCCAGCGGGCGGCCCTCGGCGACTTCGGCGATCGTGAAGTCGAACTCCTCCCTCGCCACGAAGTCGATGGCAGCCGACGCTCGCAACGAGGACTCAGGCTCGACGGCCACTTTGGGACCGACGAATCCGAGCTGCAGGGACGGGTTCGCGTCCTTGAGAGCCTCGGCTACCTTGACGTCGCCGGCGAAGGTGGGCGAACTGGTGTGCAGAATCGCCAGGTCATGCTGGCGTCCCAGGGGGGCGACGTCGGCAACGCCGAGGCCAGCCGGGGGAGCGTCGACCAGCAGGCTGTCGGGCACGATCGCTGCTGGCTGGGCCAGCCACGTCGGATACCAGAACGAGCGGATCTCGCGCTTGGCCTGGTAACGCGCGCCGGCACCGCCGTCGAACCCTTCGTAGGATGGAGGATTCAGGAACAGTGTGCGCATACCGGACATTCCTCCTGTCAGCCGCGGATGTCGTACTGAGGTGCCGCCATGGCCGCCTTGTCGGGGCCGCCGTGGTCGGGTCCGGCGGCGTGTGCGGCAACCGGGACCGCGGCATCTGGATGATGGTCCGGGCGCAGGTCCAGGCCGATCTGGCGAAAAGCGGCTATGGCGGCGGGCTCCCAGCGCGGTGCCGGGGCTGATGGCGACACCGGCCGGGATGTCTTTTCGAGCAGTGCCAGCGCGCTGGCAGTGATCCCGGCAACGGACGGACCGCAGACGTCGGCCCCGCCCATCTCCAGTTCGTGCTGCAGGTTGTCCCGCCAGTGCCCCGGCATTACGTCGAGCAGCAGCAGGCGGCGGCCGACCACGCGAGCCTCGCCACAGGTATTGGCGCCGGGCAGGGCAAGGACCACATCGGCCGCCGCCATGAGCTCCGGCACCCTGTCGGTGAAACCGAACGGCCTGACCTGCGGCAATGTGCGAGCCAGCGCTCGCAACTGCCGCTCGATCGCGCGCTGACGCCCGGCCACGGCCAGCACGTGCACGCCCGCCTTCGCCAGGGCGGCCACGCTCTGCACCAGCGGGCCGACCCCCCACCCGCTGTCGATCACCAGCACGCAAGGGTCACCGGGCGGAATCCCGAGCGCCTGCCTGGCCTCCCGTTGCGACGGCGCGGCGTAGAAGGCCGCCCTGACCGGCGGCGGCACGATCGATACCGCGGCCCGTGGGAGGAACCGGCGGACCGACGCCGCTGCGGCAGGGGAGGTAACCAGGAACAGGTCAGTACCTTCGCAGACCCAGATCCGGTGCAGGGTCACATCGGTACACAACACGACGGTCCGGCGCGCTGGCACTGCGGCCTTCAGCTTGGCGGCCGCTGTTGCCCCGGTGGCAAACACGCTGAGTACTAGGTCAGCGGGCCGACGCTCCAGGTCTGCCGCGAGGGCAGGTACCAGCCTGGCAGTCGCCTGGCGGCTCATGAAATCAGCCAGCCTGCTGCCGGTGCGAAGGTGCGCGAAATGCAGGCCGTCATAGATGCCCGGCATAGCGACCAGGCTGCCGAACAGCCGGTCGGCCGCCGCCCCGCCGCGCGGGCCGAGCAGAGCCATGCTGTCGAGGCTGCGGGTGCGCCACCCCGAGCGCTCAAGCAGGCTCGCGCTGCTGCGCATCATCATCTCGTGCCCGAGACCTAGCGACCCGGATAGCAGCACTGCATCCGGCACTCCGTCACCCCCCGTGACCGCATTTGCGCCGACCGGGAACGCTAGCTGTGGCCGGTATCGCGAGCAACCTGCCTCAGATATGCCCAGGCGCGGTCAGGTGACTCCTGCGTGAGCCAGCCCGGTTGAGGCCGGCCCCAGTCAGGCGGCCGCAGTCAGGCAGCAGCGAAGCGGAAGCCCAGCCCGTGCCTGCGGAGCACAACCCGGAGCCACAACGCCGACACTGCCGCCCCCGCGGCGATCAGCACGACAGTAGCGACGGTCGAGATCACCAAGAAGCTGGCAGTCGGCTGGGTGGCGAGCAGGAGCGCGAGGACGATGGCGAGCAGCAGGAAGATGGCTGCCCAGAGCCAAGTCGCCCCCTGGAAGAAGCGGTGCAAGCCGGGGTGCGGGGTTGCTGGCTGCCTGAGGGCGACTACCTCAGCGGCCAGCCGGGCAATGATCGGGTTCGGGCCGCTGGCTGTCCTGGCGAACAAGATGCACAAAGCCAGATTGCCTGCCGGGAAGTGCAGCAAGAAGATCCACAGTTGGCCAGTGAAGATCGCCACCGCGGTCTGAAGAGTAAGCAGGATGGCCGAAATTATCAGCAGGCTGGGCACCGACCCGCTGCGGATCTTCCGCACCGCCGCGGTGATCCACACGACTGCCAGTCCTGCCAGCAGTCCGGCATTCCGCCCCCACAGCCAGGCGCCGAGCGCCAGCGCCAGTACGGGCAATCCGGCAGACTCGATCAGGCTCCAGCCCGTGGTCCGTACCAACTGGGCTGGCCGGGGCATTTCCAGGTGGTCGACCATCGCAATAGCTTAGACGGCCACCCTCACCGGATGGTTCCGGCTCGGGTGGCCACTCAATATTCCTGCTAAAGCTCTTCGACGATCCAGTCGACCATGACTGCCAGCAGACAGCACGTCCCAGCTAGCAGCAGGCCAACGCGCGCATGTTTCCCCACAGACGATCCCCCCTGAGCTGAACCGATGATGTGGCTGGGCATCCCCCGAGCGATGCCGTTCAAACTGCGGGCGGCTTCTGCCCGGGCCGGCCGACCCTTCGCTGTGACGCAGATCACAGGAGGCAATTTAGGCGTTTACGACCTGCCTGGCCGATTTTCGTATTTCACTTGCATCACAAGAATCCCAGGCGTGCATGTGAATGGTTGCCACCGAAGCAACACGTCGCCCTGACCCGCGTCACATCCTCGTGCTCTTCCGGTCTCTGGCACTCAGCTGTCAGCCGGAACTGCCCTGGGTGACACCGAGCGCAGCCTGCGCGTCGACCCAGGGCCAGTCTTGCCATCTCGTCCCCGAGCACAGCACCGTCCCCGCCACGCGGCCAGCCATGGTTACCGCGGGCGATTCCATACCACACCGGGCGCTACCGGTCGCCACAGCCGCTCCCGGCTGACGCTTCGCGTCGTCGCGGCGACGACGGCAGGTGCGGCAGCCATTGCCGGCCTAACCATCGGGGTGTCGCTAGGCGCCATCCCGGGGGGGTCGGCGCCGCGGTCGGCGGCGCTCTCCGCGTCCGCAGCCCGGCCCGCGGCGGTAGCGAACCAGCAGAATCACCCCGCAGCCGAATCGGCCAGCCGGCTTAAGACGGGGCGGACCAGAACCCGCTCGCCGGCTCACAGCACATCCGCGGACACCCCGCGGACGCCGTCGCCGAAATCATCCGCGAAACCGAGCGCAGCTGCCCGGCACCAGGCAGCTACCCGCACAAAGGCAGCCGCCCGGCCGACGGCCAGCGCGAGCCCCGGCCCGTCCAAGCCCTACGCGTTCTACGACTCGGTCGAGCCCCAGACCGTCCCCGCCGGGGCAATAGTGGGCACTTACTCGACCGGAGCGCGTCCGATTCCGGCCTCCGCGGTCGCCGGGCGGAAACAGGTCCTGTGGA
>DATMMA010000288.1:0-2868 GCA_035570295.1 Streptosporangiaceae bacterium | reverse complement strand
GGTGCGTTGCAGCCATCGGTCGGCTTCGTCGAACTCACCCGTCCAGGCCAGGTTGATGGCCAGCGTTACCAGCGCTGGTGCGGTGATGTGATCCGCGCCCCAGCCGTGCTGGTCAGCGAGCGCTATCGCCTCGCGGCAGCGCCGCCGGGTGATGGCGAACGGGCGGAACTTGGACGCGAAACCGAGCTGCGCCAGGCAGGCGACTTCCAGGTAGGGGCGGTCGATCTCGCGGGCCAGGACGGCGCCCTCCCGGAGGTGACGTTCGGCGTCCGGCAGCCCTAGGGACCATTCCTCGACGGTCCCCAGGTTCAGCAGCGCGACCGCCCGCAGGTCGCTGCCGAGCGCGATGTCCTCCTCGGACAGCCCGGTTAGCGGGGCGGCTAGGAACCTGGCCTGTTCGACGACACTGGCAAAGTTACCTCGGCGCCCGGCCAGCGACAGGTTGAGCGCCGCGATCGCGATCTGGAGGCGGCGCCGGCGGCCCGGCGGCGCCGCCGCGGCGCATGCGTCGGTGACCGCCAGGTGGGCGGCCGCCTCGTCGAGACGGCCCTGAGCAAGGTCACCTGTCGCGCGCACCACGGCAAGCTCAGGGAAGTCCGCGCCCGGCGGGAAGGCCCGCAGCAGCGCCTGCATGGTCTGCGCCTGTCCGTCGAGGGTCAGGCTGAACGAATGGTCGGCGAGCAGCCGGGCCGCACCCTGCCAGTCGCCCGCCGCCTGAGTGTGCCGGACGGCCTCGGCCACCTTGCCATGCCGGGCAAACCACTCAGCCGCGCGCCGGTGCAGTTCGGGTACTTCCTCGGGTAGCGTCCGGCGCAGCTCCAGCCGGAGCAGATCGGCGAACAGGTGGTGGTAGCGGAACCAGGCCCGTCCGGGGTCGACCGATTCGACGAACGCGTTCGCGTCCTCCAGCCCGAGCAAGATGCGTTCCGAGCCGGGGCGGCCGGTCAGCACATCCGCCAGCTCGCTGTTGACCTGGTCGGGCAGGGAGGTGCGCAACAGCAGATCCTGGACGTCGGCGGGCTGCCGGTCCAGCATCTCGGCCAGCAGGTACTCGGCGACCATGCGGTCGCTGCCGGAGAACTCCGCTACGAACCGCTCGGGATCGGGGTGGCCGGCCAGCGAGAGCGCTGCGAGTCGCAGGCCCGCGGCCCACCCCTCCGTCCGCTCGTGCAGCAGCGCCGTCCCGGCCGCGGACAGCGCGATACCCGAGGCAGCCAGCAACTCGCGGGTCTCGTGCTCGGTGAACCGCAGATCCGCCGTGCGGATCTCGGCCACCTCACAGGCCAGGCGCAGCCGGTGCAGCCGGAGCCGCAGATCGTGACGCGTGATCAGTATCGCCTGCCCATTGGCGGGAAGGCTGGTCAGCAGCCGGGTGAGCTGGGCGAGGGCATCCGGCGACTTCAGCTCGTGCAGATCATCAACCACCAACGTGATGCCGCCGGGAGCCTCGGCGAGCTCTGACAGGACCTTGTCCACCATCGCCCGCCCGTCGAAGTCAGGCGTCCCTGTCGGCGATTTGTCAGGGGCTGTACCCGAGGCCTGATGGACCGCGCCGAGCAGGGCCAGCCAGAACTGCTGGGCATCTTGCTGATCGCGCTGCACCTGGACGACAGCAAGCCGGTGCGGCTGACCCGGCCGGCCGGCCCACGCGCGCAGCAGCGACGTCTTCCCGCTGCCGGCCGGAGCCGAGATGATCGTCACCTTCTTCGCCGCCGCGCGATCCAGAGCGGCGAGAAGATCACCCCGGTCGATCAGCCCGACAGTTGCCCCAGCCACCGGCAAAGGCCTGCCTTGGTATCTGCGCTCGACAACTGGCGTCGGTGTCGCAATCCTGGCGCCTTCGCTCTGGTGTCCTCCGCCCGAAGTCCGGGCTCTATATCTTGCCAGTGAGTCGAGCACTACCGTCTTGTCCGGCTGGATCGACTGCGGGCGGCCGGACCGCGGCTCATCAGCCAGCCCGTCTAGCCGCCGTGCGGAGAACCGGGCACGCCACTTGCTCACCGTCGCTGGACCGACCCGCAGATGCGCTGCGGCCTGCTTGTTCGTCGCCCCGTCCGCGCACGCCAGCACGATCTTGGCCCGCAGCGCCAGCGCCTGCGCGCTGCCGGCCCGCCGCGCCCACCGGGTCAGCTGGTCACGCTCCGCGCCAGTCAGCACTAGGTCAGCCGCCGGACGGCCCGGCCGGACATGATCGGTGAGCCCTGCCAGCCCATCCTCGGCGAACCGTCGGCGCCACTTGCGCACCGTCATCCGCGTCGAACCCAGCTCCTCAGCCACCCGCGCGACAGCCGATTCCGGCTCTGCGCACGCCAGCACGATGCGCGCCCGCTCCACTAGCCATGGCGGGCAGCCCTTCGACCAACGGGCCAGCTCAATACGGTCCTCATCGGTCAGTACTAGCGGCGCAGCAGCCTGCGACATGCTCACAGCCTACCGATTTAACCCGCTAACTCCAGGCGCGAAAGACCCGGTCGCAGGCCAGGATCTGGCTCGTCGCTGCGCGGACTCAATCACTGAAATCGAGTGATGCCGACTCACCTCGCCGTACGCCAGCCTGGCTTCACACCGGCGCTCCTGTGCGTACGCAGTAACGACAGAAAAAGAAGTGGTGATTCTGATGTCTGATGCCACGACTGCCGACGTCGGCTGGGACCGGCGGCGGTGGCTGATCCTGTGCGTGATCGCCCTGGCACAGCTGATGGTTGTCCTAGACCTCACGGTGATGAATATCGCGCTGCCGTCGGCGCAGCGTGCGCTGCATTTCACCACGGTGGACCGGCAGTGGGTG
Organism: Streptosporangiaceae bacterium; assembly: GCA_035570295.1. Taxonomy (GTDB): domain Bacteria; phylum Actinomycetota; class Actinomycetes; order Streptosporangiales; family Streptosporangiaceae; genus JAJYUU01. The sequence goes on along the minus strand of DATMMA010000288.1, from coordinate 80 downwards.
GTCACCGCCTACTCGCTGGCGTTCGGCAGCCTGCTGCTGCTGGGCGGCCGGCTGGCCGATCTGCTGGGCCGGAAGGTCAC
>DATMMA010000287.1:0-2737 GCA_035570295.1 Streptosporangiaceae bacterium | reverse complement strand
AGCGTCTCGTGCGCACCGCCGGGTCACGCGCGGAGGTGAGCGCGCGGCTGGAGCGGTTCAAGGGGGTTGGGCCCAAGACCGCCGAGATCTTCCTCCGTGAAGTCCCCGACGCCCTGATCGGCAGCGGCTGAGTTTTGCGCTGTTGCCTGCCTGGAGGGCGGAACATCAATGACGACGGGACGGCAATGGATCGCGACGGACTTCGGTGGTCCGGAGGTCCTGCAGCTCAGAGAGGTCGACGTGCCGCCGCCCGGGCCTGGCGAGGTGACGATCGCAGTCCGCGCGGCAGGGATGAACCCGGCCGACTACAAGCACTTCGGGCCGGGGCAGGACCGCCGCCTGCTGCCGCTCACGATCGGGTACGAGGCGGCCGGCGTGCTGGCCGCTGTCGGGCCGGGCACGTCGATCGCCACCGGCGCGGGAGTCGTAGGCAACGAGGTCATCGCCTTCCAGGTCCGCGGCGGCTACGCGTCCGCCCTCACCGTCCGGGCTTCGGATGTCTTCGCGAAGCCGGCGACGGTGGACTTCGCGCAGGCGGCGAACCTGCTGCTTGGCGGCACCACCGCGGCGGAACTGCTGGCCGCGGCCGGCGTGTCCTGGGGCGATACCGTGCTGCTGCACGGCGCGGCCGGCGCGGTCGGCCTGAGCGTGCTGCAGCAGGCCAGGCTGATCGGTGCACGGTTGATCGGCACCGCCAGCGAAGACAACTTCGCCGTCGTAGAGAGCTTCGGCGGAGTTCCGGTCCCTTACGGCAGCGGCCCTGACGAACTCGCCGCCCGCGTGCGTATCGCCGCACCGGAAGGCATTGCAGCGGTGCTGGATACCGTCGGCAGCGACGAGGCGGTAGACGCGTCACTCGCCCTGCTCCAGGACCGCCGCAGGTTCGTGACCCTCACTGCGTTTCGCCGCGCCGGCGCGGACGGTTTCGCGGCAATCGGCGCCGGCAACCCGGCTAGCGCCCCGTTCCGCGCGAAGGCACGGGCCGGTCTCGTGGAGATGGCCGCCGCCGGTGACCTGGCGGTGCCGATCGCCCGGACCTTCCCGTTCCAGGACGCGCGGGAGGCTGTCGCCACGCTGATGGGACCGCATCCAAGTGGCAAGCTAGCCCTCGTCCTTAACGGCTGAGATCAGCGCGGATCCGAGCGCCGCCTGGCGTTGTCTACGCTGGGTTCTCAGCCCGGTCGGCGGCCGAGAAGCTGGCCCGGAGCCTGGTCAGCGTCTCGATCAGCTGCGCCAGTGACCGGCCGGGAAGCGCTGATCCCAGCCGCGCGCAGAGCTCGTCGTCGACGGTGGCGGTGATCTTGGGCAGCAGCCGCTTGCCGGCGGGGGTGAGCGTGAGGATCGAGGAGCGGCGGTCGCCGGGGTTGGCGCGCCGGGCACAGTACCCGGCGGCTTCGATACGGTCGACGATCTTGCTCGTGCCGCCGACGGTGATGCTCAGCTCCGCGGCGATGTCTTGCACCCGGCAGTTCGGCTGCCGGGACATGATTTGCATGAACTCGAAGAACGGCAGGCTAATGCCGTGATCTGCGCGGAGCCGACCCTCGACCGCGTCCCACAGTTCGGTCTCAAGCCGGACCATCTGGGAGAACAGGACTCTCAGCTCAGGGCTGGCATCGCTGGCACGCTCAGCCGGGCGCTGGCTCCTGTGAGGCATAGCGACACTGTACTCGATGCCTTCCATGGAATATATCTTGTCGGGGGGCCAGCGACCGCGACGACCACAGCCCGGGACGAGTTGACGGCCGGGGCGCAGGTCCGTGCGAGCATGATGGGACGTTACTGATAGCTGCCTTTGTCGTGCCCTGAAGGAGTCGCCTCATGGTGACAAAGACGCCTGCCCGCGCCGACCGCAGCAGCGCCGGGCGGATCGTGCCGCTGTTCCGCCCCTACCGGCTCCAGGTGTCCGCCGTCATCGTCCTCATCGTGGTGACCTCGACGATCGGCATCATCAACCCGCTGCTGATCCAGGCGGTGTTCAACAAGGCCCTGTTCGTCCCGGGCGGCCCCAATCTGCACCTGCTGTATGTGCTGGTAGGCGTCATGGCCCTGGTGCCGGTCGTGAACGGCGCCATCGGCATCGTGCAGACCTACGAGACCACCCGGGTCGGGCAGCAGGTCATGCGCGACCTGCGGAACCGGTTGTACGCGCACCTGGAGACTCTCCCGCTTTCCTTTTTCACGAATACGAAGACCGGCGAAATCCAATCCCGCCTGCAAAACGACGTGGGCGGGGTCGAGACGGTGGTCACCAGCACCGCCTCGACGATCCTGGCCAACGTTGTCACGTTCATATCCAGCATCGTCGCCATGATCATCATCAGCTGGCAGCTGACCCTCGTGGCGGTGATCACCGTGCCGGCGTTCTTCTGGCTGACCAAAACGGTCGGCGACCGCCGCCGCCAGGTGTCGCGGTCGACCCAGGAGTCGCTGGCGGCGATGAGCGCGATCACCGAGGAAACGCTCTCGGTATCCGGCGTGCTGCTGGCCAAGGTGTTCGGCAACCAGACCCGCGACATCGGCCGCTACCGGCAGGAAAACCAGCGCCTGGTCGGCCTCGAGGTCCGCCAGCAGATGATCGGCCAGGGCTTCTACGCCGTCGTGCAGTCATTCCTGTCGATCACCCCGGCCCTGATCTACCTCACCGCGGGCCTGCTCATCGCGAACCATCACGCCGTCTCGGCCGGAACCATCGTGGCCTTCACCACGCTCCAGACACGCCTGTACTTCCCGATCG
>DATMMA010000286.1:0-12593 GCA_035570295.1 Streptosporangiaceae bacterium | reverse complement strand
AAGCTGGTCAAGGTCAACGTGGACAACTCGCCCCGGCTGCAGCAGCGGTTCAATGTCCAGTCGATTCCGACGTTGCTGCTGCTTCGGCACGGAGTAGTGGCCGCGCGCCAGGTCGGAGCGGCCCCGGCGCCGCAATTGCGGTCGTGGGTCGAGCAGGCGCTGCAGGCAGCCGGGCGTTCATGACGCTGGCGTGACTGAGTGGCGTGACTGGTGGCGGGGTGCCCAGGCATTTACGACACGGCACGGCCCGTTTTGGTTTCGAAATTCGGCTTTGAGCAGGACAGATACAGAAAAGCGCTGGTCAAAGGAACGTGAGAACTGTCACATTCCGCCACGTAAACCAACTGTTGCCTAGCTGCTGACCTGCCGAAACGTGCCTCTCTGAACGCTCGCGGCGTGCTGGCCACGGTCACTCTTCGAATTAGCCGGGTTGACGTGCAGAAACGCTGCAGAGCAATCTTGCTTCCGCTAACGAATGAAAATCGGGGGGAGCGCCGACAATGACCGGCATGACAGTGAACGGGCTGAAGTGAGTGCGATCAGCCACAGCTACTGGACCGTCACGTGCGACGGCCCAGGCTGCCTGGAGCAGGGAAGCACGGACGTCTGGGAGCTTGGCACCCGCAAAGAGCTGCGGCGCCTCCTGCGGCGGGACGGCTGGGAGGTCAACGTCAAGGTGCCTCGTCAGCGGCAGCGGCAGGACTTCTGCCCGGCGCACTCGCCGCGCGACAGGTGGCGGCACAGGCGGCTGAGGGTGCGCGCCACCTTCCTCGCGTCGATCTGACCGTCTGTCCCTATGCGGGGCGATAGCCAGCGTTAGCCAGCATCCGGCGCAGGTCCACGACCATCTGATCGTCAACGTCCTTGCCGGCTGGCGGGACGAGGAATTCCAGCTCGGGCCCGAGCTTGACTGCGACCTTGCCGTCGTGGCGCGCGGTAACCGTACCGACAGCTTCCAGCAGTGACATCACCGCCCGCCACTCGATGTTGTGGCTGGTGGGATGCTCGAAGATCTGGCGCAGGGTATCCCGATGGCGGCTGTCAAGATGTTCTGATCCGGGCGACGTCACACGCAGACCCTATCTCGCGTCGAGCGAGCCAGTGCCGTGCACGCTCCGGCCTGCGGATGTGGCCCTGCTCACTACAAGGCTAGCTACTGGTATCACGAGTGATACCATCGTGTCATGGCTATGACATTGCGGCTCACTGACGACGAGGCGCGGTCGCTGCGCCGCCGGGCCGATCTTGAGGGCAGGCCGATGCAGGAAGTGGCGCGCCAGGCGATCCGGGAGTACGTCGAAGGTCATAGCCGCGCCGAGCTGCTCGACCGCGTCCTGGACGAGGAACTGCCTCGGTACGCTGAGGCCCTGGAGCGGCTCGGGCAGTGATCTACCTGACCTTGCCGGAGTTACTGCACATCGCGGAGCGGACCCTCGCAGGCAAGCCGCCAGTCCGGGACATCGGGCTGCTGGAGTCAGCGCTGGCTCGGCCTCAGGCAACCGCGTTCGGCTCGGACGCTTACCCCGATCTGGACGCCAAGGCGGCGGCCCTGATGCATTCACTCGCCCGCAATCACGCCCTGGTCGACGGCAACAAGAGACTGGCCCTGGCCGGCGTCATCGCCTTTTACGGCGTCAACGGCCGCCGTCTGACGCTGACCAACGACGAGGCCTACGACCTGGTCATGGCTGTGGCAGACGGAAGGCTCGACACAGTCGAGGAAATCGCCACCAGGCTGGCCACCCGGCCATGGTGACAAGGACTTCTCACCCGGAGCGTCCTGCTACCGGGCTGAGCTGGAAAGAAGCCCGGCCCTCACAGGGTCATGTCAGCGATGTGCGACTCGTTTCCCTGGGCTGCCGCCGCTGGCGCGCAGGACCAGCTAGCGCGTGATGTATCCGGTCGCGCCTCGCGTGGTGGACTCTCGCTACCTCTGCCGTCTCCGTCGCAACGGCGCGGCAGATCGTTCTGAAGCGCTGGAGAGGACGCTCCTCGCGGCGTCAGGTCTCGGTCGACGGCAACGCCCTCGGACGGCCGCCGCCGAGGAATGAGTCCACGAACTCGGGGCTGCCGGCCAGCTCCGCTGGTGTTCCTTCCATCCGCAGCTCGCCGCCGCCGAGCACGTAGGTGCGGTCGGAAACAGCAAGGACGGCCTTGGCGCGCTGCTCCACGATCAGGACCGCGGCGCCGCGGTCGGCCAGCTGCCGGACGTGCTCTTCCAGCAACGCGCCGGCGATGGCCGGAGCCAGGTTTGCCGTGGGCTCGTCCAGCAGGAAGACGCTGGGCTCGAGCATCAGCACCCGGCCCATGGCCAGCATCTTGCGCTCACCGCCGCTCAGCTTGCCAGCGGGGCGCCGGGCCATGGTCTTCAGGCGCGGGAACACGCTCAGCACGTGCTCGACTCGGTCCGCGATGGCCGCTCTGGCCAGCAGATAGCCGCCCATCTCGAGGTTTTCCATGACAGTGAGCGGCGCGAAGACGTCGTCCACCTGCGGAACGTAGCCAACGCCGGCCCGCGCGACCTCCTCTGGTGGCATGTTCGTGATGACCCGGTCGCCGAGCAGGACCCGGCCGGCGGACACCCGCACGACTCCGACAAGGCTCTTGAGCAGCGTGCTCTTTCCCGAGCCGTTCGGACCGACGATCGAGGTGACCTGGCCGGGCTGCGCCTGGACCGAGATCGCACGGATCACCGGATCAGCGCTGTAGCCCGCAGTCACGCCCTCGGCCTGGATCCGCGCTCCGGCCACGGTACGGTCAGCCGACAAGGTAGGCCTCCACGACTTCGGTCCGGTCCCGGAGCTGCGCCATGGTGCCCTGCGCCAGCACTGAGCCATCCGCCATGACGATGACCGGGTCACAGAACTCATCCATAATGGCTAGTTCGTGCTCGACCATCAGGATCGTCATTCCGTCCCGGCATAGCCCGACGAGCAGATCGCCGATCCGTCGGGCAAGCTCGGGATGCACGCCGGCCATCGGCTCGTCAAGCAGGAGCATCCGCGGCTCGGTCATGAGCGCGCGCATGATCTCCACCAGCCTGCGCTGGCCGCCGCTAAGGTCACCGGCATTGGAATTGGCCAGCCCCTCCAGGCCGAACCTGCGCAGTATGTCAGCCGCCTTGGCTATCGCGGCCGCCTCGTCGTCGCGCCAGTACCGTCGCCCCGCAGCAGCGCCGAAGAAGCCAGCACCGCGGTTGCCGGGCGCGGCGGACAGCAGGTTCTCCAGCACCGTCAGCCGCTTGAACTCGCTGGCGAGCTGGAATGTCCTGACCAGGCCCAGCCGGGCGCGACGGAACGCCGCGACATTCGTGACGTCTTGTCCTTGATAGCGGATAGTTCCAGCGGAGACGCGGTCGGTCCCGGCCAGCAACGCCAGCAGCGTCGACTTGCCCGCCCCGTTCGGCCCGATGAGGCCGGTCAGGGTGCCGCGGGTGACGGACAGGGACACTCCGGAGACCGCGTGCACCCCGCCGAACTCGCGGCTGACATCTGTGGCCTCCAAGACGATGTCGGGAGGCGCCGTGGCCGTGTCGGCAGGCGGCGGCGAGGTTGGTGCGGACGGTGGCGCGGGTTGCACCTTGACCACAGCCCGATCCGGCACCCCAGCCCGATCCGGTTCGGCCGGCGCCTGCTGCGCATGCGCCCGTGGTTGCGTTGACGGCGCTGGCAGGGCAATCAGTCGTCGCCGCTCGGGCAGGATCCCCGCTGGCCTGAACCACAGGAACGCCGCGATCAGCAGGCCTATCGCCACCCACTGCAGCGACGGCAGCAGATTCGGCGGCAGGCTCGGGTTCGCGTTCGTGATCAGCCGGGTCGATTCCTCGAACCCGACAGGCACGAGCACGGCGCCAACCACGGCGCCGACATGGTTGCCCCTGCCCCCGATGATGACCGCGGCGAACAGCACGATCGTCTCCGCGTACGTCCAGGCCGGGGGCGACCAGACGCTGATGAACGTCACCAGGACGCCGCCGGACAGACCCGCGATCGCGCCGCCGACCACGAGCATCCCGGTCCTGAGCGACAGCAGGTTCGTGCCAAGTGAGTCGGCGACTTTGTCGTTGTCCCGCATCGCCCGCAGTGCCCGGCCGTAGGGCGACTCGGTGATGTGCCGGATGAACCAGAAAACGGCGGCCGCAAGCACGACGACACCGACGGCGAACTCCCACTGGTAGCTGCTGGAGGTTACGGGCATCACCGCCGACTGCAACGGCGCTGGCACACTCGCCAGGCCGGCGTCGCCGTTGAAGAGCGGGACGAAGTTCATCACGAGCAAGTTCAGCAGAACCGCGGTCACCAGCAGGCCGACCGCCGCGAAGTCACCGCGCAGCCGCCTGCCGACAAGGAAGGTAAAGGGCAGCGCGAGGACCCCACCTGCCACAGCGGCACCGACCCACGGGAGCGGGAACGGCAGATCGAAACCGCCGATGTAGCGCTGGAATCCGCCGTTGGCCGACTCGGGCGGCAGTGCCAGGATCGCTGCTACATAAGCGCCGGCCGCCTGGAAGATGATGTAGCCGAAGTTGGTCACGCCGCCGATGCCGAACTGCAGGCTCAGGCCCAGGCAGGCAATGACGTCCACCGCGCCGTACACCACCAGCGTGATGAGGTAAGACATCGGGCTCCCTGCCTGCGCTCAGGTCCGCGCGCCGAGCAGGCCGGATGGCCGTACGGCGAGCGTCGCGAGCAGCGCTACGAAGGCGATCACGTATTTGTAGTCGGGCTGGATGTAGGCCGCGCTGACCTCGGTGGCGAGCCCGATCGCCGCGGCACCGAGCATCGCACCGTAGGCGTGCCCAGGACCGCCAAGGAACACCGCGGCCAGGATGAGGACGACGAACAGGTCGGTGCTTGTCGGCCCGAAGCTGCCGACGTCGATCGCGAACACCGTGCCGGCCACCCCGCAGAGGGCGCCAGTCAGCGCCCAGGTGAAAGTTATGACGCGGCCGGTCCGGATGCCGCAGTTGCGGGCGAGCGAGCGATTCGCCGCAGTGGCCCGCATTGCCTTGCCGAGTTTGGTGTAGCGCAGCAGCGCATGCGCGCCGGCCATCACCACGAGGCTGATCGCGATAATCGTCAGCTGGACCGTTGTCAGGATCAGGCCCCCGGCCTCTAGCGTCCCTCCCTGGCTCATGGTGTAGGACACGTTGATTCCGCCCACGATGGCCTCGACGCCGAACTCGATGATGAGGGCCATCCCGAGGGAGACGATCACGATGGTGATCGGCGAGGTACCGCGCCGCTGGAATGGCGCGTAGACGCCAAGATTCAGCGCTACCGACAGCACTGAGCACGCGATCATGGCAACCACCAGGGCGAGCCAGATCGACACGCCGAGCTGATTGATCCAGTAAGCGACGAACGCGCCGGCCGTCATGACCGCCGCGAACGCCAGGTTGAGCACGTCGGTCACCGCGAACTGCAGGGTGAAGCCCACCGCGGCGATCGCCAGGACGGCTGAGGTAATCAGCCCGAAGCCAACCGACGCCATGAAGATGCTCATGAAGCGGCCACCCCGGCCGGCCGCCCGAGGTAGCCGGGTGCGTACCTCGGGCGGCCGGGACGAGCGAGCGTGCAGCCGGCCATCAGGAAACCGAGCGGAGCTGGGCGGCAGTGATGTTGCCCGACACCTGGACAGTTCCGGACGCGGTGTATGTGTCGATCTGGAAGATGCCCGGCGAGTCGTGGAAGGAGTCAAAGCTCGTCGGGCCGCCAGGGCCGATGTAGCGAATCTTCTTGCCCGCCTTGAGCTCCCTGACGCCCTGGGCGAACGAGTTCACGACGACAGCGCCGGGCACGCCGTCGCCGATCGTCTCAAGGTACGGCTGCCACTTCGCGGTCTGCGTGCTCTTGGCGGCGATCATAGCCAGGGCGGCCAGGTTCATCCCGTCGTAGAGGTGAACGGCGCCTGGCGCAGTGAAGTAGGTACTGAAGTCACCAGTCTGCGCGCCGGAGACCTTGCCCTTGACGCCGAGCAGCGCCTGAGTGAAGGCCTGGAAGGCGGGCCCACTGGTCGCCGTAACCAGGTTGTCGGCATGGAAGTTGGACGCGAAGTCGGCGCTGCCGACCGCACGGGTGCAGGCCTGGAAGAAGGCCGGCGAGATGGCGGCGGAAGTCCCGATGATCGGGATCATCTTGCCGCCGTTTAGCTGCTTGATCTCAGCCAACAAGGTGGGATCGGCCGACCCGAGCGCCTCAGTCATGATTGCGTCGGGATGGGCCTGTACGATCTTCTCGGCCTCGGTGCGGAACGTCGTGGCATTGAGGTCCAGGGTCTCGTTGGCGACGACAGTCATGCCTGCCTTGGCGATCGCCGCCTGGGCGGGCTGGACGAACGTCTGGGAGCCGATGTCGTTACCGAAGGCGAGCGCGATGCGCTTGTACCCGAGGTTCTTGGCGATCACTGTCATGGCGTAGGACTCAGCCAGGTCGGGCGGCACAAGCCGGTAGAAGTAGGCATAGTGGATGTGATCAAACTCGGACTGACCGGTCATGCAGAACATCACGGTCTTGTGGCTGTTGATGACCGGCACGACCGCCGCGGCCTCATCGGACGTGCACCCGATGACGAGCACAAGGTTCTTCGTCCTGCTGAGCAGGCTGCCGGCTGCCGGGTATGCGTCCGCTGGATCACCCCTGGTATCGGCTGAGGTGCAGCTGATGGTGTGACCGAGGACGCCGCCGGCCTTGTTGATCGCGTTCGCGGTGCCTTCGCAGGAAACTAGATAAGTAGGCCCGAGCGCGGCATCAGGACCGCTGAACGGAGCGACGTCAGCGAAAACGAGCGTGCCGCCGCTCCCTGACACGGACGAGCTGCCGCATGCAGCTAAGCCGCCAGCGAGGGCCACCGCGGCGGCCGCGGCAAGCAGGCGGCTAGTGCGGCGGTAAGCCGTCTTGCGATTCCCCGCACTTGGTGTGTATCCCGCGGCGCCGGCCACGGGCTCGGTGGCCCTGAACATTCTTCGTCGCCTCCACGGCAGGGGTCTGTCGATAGCTGAGTCCAGTGCGGAATCCGGTTTGCCTCCGCCCTGGTCTTGGTGTCGCCCCGTGTCTCGCGCGTCAGATGCCGACGGATACAGATCCGGGCGGGCGCCATTTCCAGTCGCTCAGATCGGCCTCCTCGGCCACCACCCGGTTGCGGATCACGCCGACTCCCTCAACCGCAACCTCGATGACGTCCCCTGGCAGCAGCCATACCGGTGGCTGGCGCGCGAAGCCGACGCCGCCAGGGGTACCGGTAGCGATGACGTCGCCGGGCCGAAGGCGGGTGAAGGACGAGAAGAACTCGACTGCGCTCGGAATGTCGACGATCATCTGAGAGGTACGTGCAGACTGCATGACCTCGCCGTTCAGGGTTGTGGTCAGAGCGGCGTCGGAGACGTCAGCCTCGTCCGTTGTGACGAGCTCCGGGCCGATCGGCATCGTGCCCTCGAAGTTCTTGCCGCCGGTCCATTGCGTGGCGGCCCGCTGCCAGTCACGAGCCGAGGCGTCATTGAGCACCACGTATCCCGCGATAGCGTCCAGTGCTTTGCCGGCCGGGATGTACCTGCCGCCGGTCCCGATCACCAGCCCTAGCTCGCCTTCGAAGTCGAACCGGCTCGTCAGGGCCGGCTTGACCAGGTCGGCGTACGGGCCGATCGCGCTGCCCTCGCCGCGCACGAAGGCCTCCGGCCAGGTCGGGATCGCCCGGCCGCCTTCGATGGCGTGCTCGCGATAGTTCACGCCGAGGCACAGAATCCGCCTCGGCTCCGGCACTGCCGGCCCGAAGTCTGTCTCGCTGAACTCAGCGCCGTCGCCGTCCGCCAGTGCGCGGGCGGCATCCAGGGCTCCGGCTTCCAGCAGCCCGCGGACCGTCGCCAGCGCCGGATCTCCGGTTCCGTCGGCTACGTCGAGGTATCCCGTGCGGCCCTTGACATGCAACCGCAGTCCTCGCGGCGTGGCCATTGTCGCGAGCCTCATCAGGCTACCTCCGGAATCCATTGGCCGGAATGAATGCGATATTGGTTGGACCTAACCGATTGGTTGAGCATAGGTCGGCGACTAGGCTGGGTCAAGGGGCCGCTGTATAACGAAGTCGCATGATATTTGCGGCGCGGCGCTCCAAGATTGGTAGAATTGGTTATCTCAAGTCAGGCGGGGCGCGGAGTGGGGATGGACGCAACAACAGCGGTCAGTGTCGAGGGAGACGGGCGGCTTGGCATCACCTCGCACGCCGAGCGCGGGCAGCGACTAGCCGAGCTGATACTGCGGAGATCACGAGATGCAGGTCTGGCGGCAGGCGGCAGGCTTCCGACTGAGCGGCAGCTCAGCATCGATCTCGGCGTCACCCGCTCGGCTGTGCGCCATGCCATGGCGATACTCGAGGCGCAAGGCCAGATCTCCCGTGAGGTAGGCCGCGGTACGTTCCTGCGCGGCGCGCCGGCCGCGGCCGGCGCTCGCCCGGCCGGTTCTCGCTCGGACGGTTCTCGCTCGGACGGTGCTCGCTCAAACCAAGAGTTCCCGTTGCCCTGGACGCTCGCACCGGCGGGCGCGGATTTCGCTCCGGCTGACGTAATGACGATCCGACGGCTGCTTGAGCCGCCGGCCATGTCGCTGGTCGTGTCCTGGGCGACAGCTGCCGACCTGGAAGAGATGCAGCGCTGCCTGGCTGGCGGTGATCAGGCCGCGACCTTCGAGGAGTTCGAGAGCTGGGACCTGGCGTTGCACCGGTGCATAATGGCGGCAAGTCACAGCCCGCTGCTTGTCGCGCTGTACCAGGGAATCGAGCAGGCACGTCACGGTCAGGTCTGGGGAGACCTCAAGCGCCGCAGCGCCTCGCAGGAGCGGCGCGCGGAGTATCAGCAAGATCACCGGGCGATCGTGGACGCACTGCGTGCCCGTGATTCGGGCCGGGCAGTGGAAGCGATGCGGCTGCACCTGGCCAGGGTGCAGGGACACCTGAACGTAACCGATCCGGCCGCGGGAGTTAGCTGGGGATGAGCACGAACCCGAACACTGGCAGCCCAGTCGCCGGCGACCCGGCTGCCGGAAACGCGGCCACCGGTACCACTGGCACCCACGACACTGACGGCAAGACCACTGGCGGCCGGGTTGCCCCCGGCGCAGCCGACGAGACGCTCACCGCGCTGCTCGATGGCGGGGATGCTGCCAGCCCGGCACTGATCGTTCCCGATGCGGGTCTGGTCCTGACCTACGGACAGACCGCGACGAGGGTCGAGACACTCGCGCGCCGGCTGGCTGGCCTGGGCGTCCGGCGTGGTGATCGCGTCGCGTTTGCCCTGCCCAATGGCCCGGACCTGGTACTGCTCCTGCTTGCCATTACCGCGCTCGGAGCCGCCGCGGCGCCGCTTAACCCCGCGTACACCGAGGCCGAGTTCGGGTTCTTTCTGACCGACATCGCACCTCGGCTGATGCTGGTGCCCGCCAGCGGTGTTGCGGCCGCCGGCGCGGCGGCAACTGCGACCGCGACGACGCTGATCGCCGTCACCGAAAGCGCTGACGGCCCGCCAGACCTGCTCGCCGACGGCCAGCCGGGCCGGCTTGAGCGGTCGTTCGAGGACGCCAGCCCTGACGATCTAGCCCTTGTGCTGCATACCAGCGGCACCACTAGCCGGCCGAAGCAGGTCCCGCTGCGCCAGCGCAACCTGATGGCCTCCGCCCGGACGATCGCCGCGCATTACCGGCTAGGGCCGGCCGACGTCTCGTTCTGCGTGATGCCGCTGTTCCACATTCACGGTCTGGTGGCATCGACCTTCGCGGCGCTCGGTGCGGGCGGTGCGGTCATCACGCCGCGGCGGTTCACTCCGAGCCGGTTCTGGCCGCAGGCTCGCGAGCACGGCGCTACCTGGCTCTCGGCCGGCCCGACCCTGCACCAGATGATTCTCGACAAAGCCGACGATGGCGGCCCGCCGGAGACTCTGAGGTTCGTGCGATCGTGCAGTTCGGCGCTCCCGGCCGCGCTCGCGGTCCGGGCCGAGAGCGATTATCGGGCACCCATGCTCGAGGCCTACGGCATGACGGAGGCCAGCCATCAGATGAGCTCGAACCCGCTGCCTCCGGCGGCCAGACTGCCAGGGTCGGTCGGAGTGCCGACTGGTACTGAGATTGCCATTGCCGACCGCGCGGGAACCCTGCTGCCCGACGGCAGTGCCGGCGAGGTCGTGATCCGTGGTCCGGGAGTCATGTCCGGCTACGTGAACAATCCCGCTGCAACAGCCGAGGCGTTTTTCGGCGACTGGTTCCGCACTGGAGACCAGGGAGTGCTGCGAGACGGCTATCTGTTCCTCTCCGGCCGCCTGAAAGAGATGATTATCCGGGGTGGCGAGAACATCGCCCCGGCGGAGATCGAGCAGGTCCTCATGACGCATCCGGCGGTGCGCGACGCCGTCTGCTTTGGCCTGCCGGACGACAAGTACGGTGAGCTTGTCGGCGCAGCGGTAACGCTGGTAGCGGACGCGGAGGTCAGGGATCTGATCGAGCACTGCCGGACGCAGCTGGCTGCGTTCAAGGTGCCAGCCAGAATCGACGTGCTGCCTGACATCCCGCGCACGCCCACCGGGAAGGTGCAGCGACGGCGGGTCGCCGAGGTCGTCGCGCAACGCCGGGCTGGCGCATGAAGTTCGCGGTACTAGGAGCGGGGGCAATCGGCGCTTACGTCGGGGCCGCGCTGTCTCGCGGCGGCACTGACGTGACACTGATCGCCAGGGGAGCGCACCTGCAGGCGATGGCCGCCCATGGCGTCCGTGTTCTGTCGCCGCGTGGTGATTTCACTGCTCATCCTCAGGTGAGCAGTGACATCGAAGCCGTCCGGGACGCTGACGTGGTATTCGTGGCGCTGAAGGCCTACAGCCTGACTGAGATAGCGCCGCACCTCGGTGCCATGCTGGGCCCCGGTGCAGCGGTCATCTGGGCACAGAACGGGCTGCCGTGGTGGTATTTCCAGTCGCTGCCGACTCCCGCAGGGCTCACCGGGTTGCAAACCGTGGATCCCGGCGGGGTCATCGCGGCGTCGATCCCGGCGCAGCACAACGTCGGATGCGTCGTGTTCTGCTCGACGGAGATCGTCGAGCCGGGAGTCATCCGGCATGTCGAGGGAACGCGCTTCACCATCGGCGAGCCGGACGGATCGGACTCGGAGCGGTGCAAGCTGATCTCGGCTGCGTTTGCGGCCGGCGGCCTTCGCGCGCCGGTCGAGGCCAGGCTGCGTGACCAGATCTGGCTGAAGCTGGTCGGCAACGCGGCCTTCAACCCGATTACGGCGCTGACTGGGGCAACGCTGGGAGAGCTAGGCGAGCTGCCCGAGATGCGGGAGTTGCTGCGCGCGGTGTTCGCTGAATGCGCCGCGGTAGCTGGCCGGCTCGGGATCACCTTCCCGGTTTCGCTGGACCGGCGGCTCGAGGCCGGGCTGGCGGTCGGCGATCACAAGACCTCGATGCTGCAAGATCTCGAGGCCGGCAAGCAGCTGGAGCTGGAATGCATGACCGGAGCGATCATCGAGCTAGCCGGGCACCTGAATGTCGATGTGCCGCACACTCGGGCCGTCTACGCGTGCGCAAAGCTGCTCGGCCAGCTCCGGGTCCGGCGCAGCAGTCGCGGGTAGACGACCGGGCGGGCTAACTCCCCGTTCCCCCGGTGGTGTGGTTTGCCTGGGTTTGACTTTGGCGTGACTGGCGCTGTTCGAGTGCGGCCAGCCGAAGCTCGAGCTGGTCGATCCGGTGCCGGAGGATTTCCAGCTGGGCCTCGTCGGCCAGGCGCCGCTCCGCTGTCCGGCGAAGCCGGGGCGATGCCTCCGCTCGTGCCGCGACGACGGCGAGCGGCACGAGTCGCTGCGGCCCGTGCGGCCCGTCGACCAGCCGGGAAGGGATCTGGCCGGTCCGGTACCAGTTGCGCAACGCGGCGCGCGAAGCGCCAGTGTCCGCCGCCGCCCGCTCGAGCGTGACCCAGTCCGAGCCGGCGAGCTGGGCGGCGAGGTCGAGCTCAAGCTCCCACTCGTCGAGCCGGTCGTCCCAGTCCATAGTGCCTGATTGTAACTGCCGGCATTGTGATGGCGACTCTTACCATGTTAATAGCATGGTATTGACGGGGTATGAAGACTGGGTCAGCATGATTGCATGTTTGAGCGATTCACTAACCGCGCCAGGCATGTCGTGGTGCTTGCCCAGGAGGAAGCCCGGCGGCTGCAGCACAACTACATCGGCACCGAGCATGTGCTGCTGGGGCTGCTCGGCGAGCCTGGTGGCGTCGCGTTCCGGGCACTGGAGCGCTGCGGGGTCACGCTTCAGGGCGCCCGCGACGAGGTCACGGCTTTGATCGGTCCCGGCAAACAGCCCGTGGGCGGCGGGCATATCCCGTTCACCCCGCGGGCGAAGAAGACACTGGAGCTCGCGCTCCGCGAGGCATTGCAACTGCACCACGGATACATCGGAACCGAGCACATCCTGCTCGGCCTGATCCGGGAGGGCGACGGCGTCGCCGCCCAGATCCTGCGGCAGCACTCAGCCGACCTGTTGCCGATTCGCATGGCGGTGCTCGACCTAGTGCCCGCGATGCCGGCCGAGCCCAGTGCGGCGAGGGGCCCGCGCTGGCTGCGGC
>DATMMA010000285.1:0-20571 GCA_035570295.1 Streptosporangiaceae bacterium | reverse complement strand
CACGGCGGCCGGGCTGATTCGCTCCAGCGCGGCGGTCACCGACGGCGCCGATGCCGCCAGCATCGGCCGGATCGGCCGCCCGACCTGCAATCCGACTGCGCGCAGCGCTGCGGTTGCGGCAGCCGAGTCGGCGGCGCCGAGCGCGGCAGCGGCGGCGGCGGGTAGCGAACCGCTCAGCTGATGGGTGCGACGGACTTCCACGGCGGGAACGCCCGCCGCCCGGGCAATCGCGTCCGCCATCACTCCGTCCAAGGCGCCCTGCCGCAAATCCCCGCCCAGCAGCCGGACCAGGAACTCCCGCTCAGCCTCCGTGGCCCGGTTCAGCAAGCCAGCCAGCAACCGCCGCCGCTGAGCCTGCGAACCCTGCCCGGCGAGCACGCCGATCTGGCCCAGCGCCCGGTCCGTTTCGGCGAGCGTGAGCTGTGGCGATTCTGGCGGAGGCGCCAGGCCCGGCGCGGCTTGCTCGCGCGGGCCGTAACTGCCCAGCAGGTCAGCAAGTGCCGCGTAGCCAACGCCGATCTGTCGCTGGGTGAGGTCGCCGGACAGGAAGGAAACCGCCACCGCGATCTCCTCGGCTGGCACGTCCTGCAGCAGGCCGGCGATCTGGTCGATCTTAGCAAGCCGGCCCGGGGTGGCGGCAACGGCCGCCGACGTGCGCACCACGCTGTCCAGCAACATGGCGTTACAGCCATCCTTTACGTTGCGCGATCTGAATGGCTTCGGCCCTGTTGCGGGCCCCGAGCTTCTGGATCGAGGCAGACAAGTGATTGCGCACTGTGCCGGGGGATAGATGAAGCCGCGCGGCGACGTCGGCGACCGCGTCGTGGCTCGCCGCAGCGGCCAGTACCTCCGTCTCCCTGTCGGTCAGCGGGCTGTCGCCCTGGGCGAGCGCTGCTGCCGCCAGTGACGGATCGACGACGCGCTCACCTGCGGCTACCCGCCTGATGGCGGTCGCCAGGTCGGCTGCAGGCGCGTCTTTGAGCAAGAACCCGCTGGCCCCAGCTGTCATCGCGGCGCGCAGATATCCCGGCCGGTCAAAGGTTGTGACGATGATGACCTTGCCGTCGAAGCCGGATCGGCTCAGTTGCCCGGCCACCTCGATGCCGTTCGGACCCGGCATCTCGATGTCCAGAACCGCGACGTCCGGGTTGTACTTGCCCGCCATCGCGAGCGCCTCATCGCCGTCCGCGGCTTGAGCCACGACCTCGATATCCGGCTCGAGTTCCAGCAGCGCCACCAGCGCCTGGCGGACCATCGTCTGATCCTCGGCAATCATGATCCGCACTATCACACGTCCATTGTCGCGTGTACGCGCATCTCAGGCGGGCTTGCTGAGCGGGACGGCCACCCGGAGCAGGAAACCGCGCCCGCCGGCAATGCCGGCCGCGAGTTCGCCGCCGAGGCCGCGGACGCGCTCGGCGAGCCCGGCTAGCCCCGAGCCAGCAAAGGCCTGGTGCGGCTGGCGCAGGGCAGTCCGCGCGTCCAGCCCGACCGTCAGCGCCGCCGCGCCTGGACCGGTAGCGTGCAGCGGACCGGTCTCGTCCGGCACCGGCCGGCCGTTGTCCCGGATCTCCGCGGTCGCCGTGGCCGGGTTGATGCTCACCGTGATGGACACCTGGGTGGCCGTCGAGTGCCTGACAACGTTGGTGGCCCCCTCCCTGACAGCCCAGGCGAGGACCGAGTCGACCTGCTGCGGCAGTCCGGCAGTTTCCGCGGAGGTGATCTTGGCCATGATCCCAGCGGCGTCGAGCAGCTGGCGTGCGGCCACCAGTTCCCCGGCCAGGTCAGGCTGGCGGAACCCGGCTACCGCTCCGCGAACGTCCGCCAGCGACTGCCGCGCTACCGACTCAAGCTCCCCGATCTCCCTGGCTGCGCGGTCTGGATCGGTGCTGATGACCCGTCCGGCTAGCTCAGCCTTGAGCGTGATCAGGGAGAGTGAGTGGCCTAGCAGGTCGTGCAGGTCCCGTGCGATCCGTAGCCGCTCCTCCGCGACGGCGGCCCTGGCCAGTTCGGCCCGGGTCCGCCGCAGCATGTTGAGCGTCACCGCGCTATGTGCCCTGCCGTATCCGAAGAGGGTGGCCAAAGGGGCGATCAACAGGACAGCGAAGACGTTGCCTGACTGGTAGTGATGGGCGGTGGCCAGGATCAAGCCCGTCAGGGAGAACGCCACTGCCGTGGCGAAGGCTGGCGCGGGAGCACGGGTAAACCGGCCGCTGACACCAGCGGCTACGGCAATTGTTGCTAGCCAGTTCGGGCCGCCGGCGATGAACAACGCGAGCGCCAGGGAGTCCATGGCGAGCAGGCTGACCCAATGGGTCCGCCTGTCGTCGGCATCTGCAGAGCTGAGCTGCCAGAAGACGATGCCGCTCAACGCGACCGCGCCAGTGAGCTGAAACCACTGCAAGCCGCTATGCGGCCCACGCAGCACGATCCGGATGGCCGGCACCAGCAAGAAGGCGCCCACAACAAGGCTGATCAGGATCATGCGGCCACGAGAGGCCCACGGGCTGTCAGTATCTTGAGGGCCTGTGCCTTGGCCAGCAGCGTTCCGGCCGGCAGCGGGCAGCGATGTCATGATGCCAGGCTAGGCACCGATCCATCGCGCGTCATGCGCTGCCAGTCCTGGCCTGGTCATGACATATGTCACGGCCAGGCCGAGGCCGGCTGCCGGGGCTAGGTGACTGTTGAATGGCCGTTCATATCCGGGTCGGGGCCATCATCAGTCTCGAATCCAATGCCCGTTCCCGCCTCGCTGCGCGCGCTGTCAGGACCCGGCTCGGTCGGTGCGCCGGCGACGGAGCTCGCGCCGGCGAAGCCATCTGCTTGCTGACGCAGCCGCATGACGAGGGCCGCCGCCAGGCCGCCGGCGGCGGCGAGCAGCATCGAGCCAGCTACCAGCCGGCCACGCTGATGTGCTTTCCGCTTCGGAACCTCTATCTTGTGCGCTGCGGAAATCAGCGCGCTGGAGATCATCGGCGCTAGATTCTCGCTGATCGCGCGGGCGGACTGCTCGAGCTGCGGAGCCGCCCAGGACCGGGCGGCGTCCACTTTCGGCGTGGCCCACGCCACTGCATCGTCGGCACCGTGCCGGATGGATGTGCCCGCTGTCCGGGCCAGCGGCATGGCTTGCTGCGCTGCCTGGGCCTGCAGGGCGGCCAGCTGCGCCATGGGCACGCGTGCCGCTTGGAATGCCTGCCCGCGAGAGCCGCTGGCAGGTTGCTTTTTCGTCAGAACAGACACAAAGACCTCCTGGATGTTCTCCCCAGGCTGGACCCCTTCCCCTCGCAGGCACGGTCAATCACGACCCCTCAGCCCGGCAGCCGGACCGAAGTGGCAAGAGCACAGCAGGGGCGTGGCAGGATTCCGGTATGACCAACACGCTGACCGCGACGCTGCGGACAAGCCAGGGCCGTGTGGTTATCCGGCTATTTCCTGATTACGCACCTAAAACTGTGCGTAACTTCGTCGAGCTTGCCGAGGGAGCGCGGGAATGGACGAACCCGGTGACCGGCAAGACAGGCCAGGCGCGGCTGTACGACGGAACGATCTTCCACAGGGTGATCCCGGACTTCATGATCCAGGGCGGCGATCCGCTGGGTACCGGTACCGGTGGTCCTGGTTACAAGTTCGCCGACGAGTTCCACCCCGACCTGGCGTTTGACCGCCCGTATCTGCTGGCGATGGCGAACGCTGGCCCTGGCACGAACGGCTCGCAGTTCTTCATCACCACGGGCCCGACCCCGTGGCTGAACGGCAAGCACACGATCTTCGGCGAGGTCATCGAGGGCGGCGGCGTCATCGATCAGATCAGCCGGGTACAGACCGGCCGCAGTGACCGTCCGGTCACCGACGTGGTGCTGGAGTCTGTCGAGATCGGACGCGCTGAGACCGAGTAGGCTGAATCCTGTCATGGCCATCCCCCCAGACCAGGGTCAGGCTCCGCCGGACCAGGGTCAGGCCGCACCGCCCGTCTGCTACCGCCATCCGGGCCGGCCGACGTATGTCTCCTGTGTCCGTTGCGGCAAGCCAGCGTGCCCCGATTGCCTGCGGCCCGCCGCCGTCGGGCACCAGTGCGTCGACTGCATCAGGTCGGGCAACCGGACCGTGCGCCAGGCCTCTGGCCGATTCGGCGGGGCAGTTACTCGTGACGCGCGGGTGACCCAGATCCTGCTTGGCCTCAACGTCGTTCTTTATCTCATCGAGCTGGCCCACGCCCAGCTCGGCTACGACTGGGCCATGATCGGAGGCGGCAGGCTCACGCAGGGCGGCCCGGTTGTCGGCGTTGCGGTGGGCCAGTGGTACCGGCTGATCACTAGCGCCTTCATCCCGCCACCCGGGGTCGGCTACCTCGGCTTCCTGGACATCGCCTTCAACATGTGGGCGCTGTTCGTCGTCGGCCCGGCGGTCGAGCGAGTGCTTGGGCATGCCCGTTTTCTGGCGGTCTATCTGATTAGCGGTGTCGGCGGCTCCATTCTGCTCTACTACCTGGTGCCGGTAGAGCTGGCCGCTGGTGCTTCGGGAGCGATCTTCGGTCTCTTCGGCGCCTGGTTCGTGCTAGCCAGGCGCATGCAGGCCGACGTCCGCCCGGTGGTGCTGCTGATCGTGATCAACCTCGCACTGGGTTTCTCCGTCGCGCAGATCGCCTGGCAGGCGCACGTCGGCGGGCTGATTGCCGGGGGCCTGCTCACCGCTGCGTATGCTTACGCCCCGCGACGCAACCGGACCGCCATCCAGGTTGGCGCGACCGTGGCCATCGTGGCGCTGTTCATCCTCGCGGTGGTGGTCAGGAACCACCAGCTGCTGGGCACGTTCACCTTCTACCAGGGCCGACTGTTCTAGCAGCCTCGTCAGCCAGCAGCCAGGGCGGCTTAGTCAGCCGGGCTGCGCCTCAGCGCCACCTGGTCGATAGCACCACGCCGGCGACGAGGAACGCGAAGCCGACCACCAGGTTCCACGCGCCCAGCGCGCCGACCGGCCACGCCTGCTGGCTGACATAGAAGACCACGATCCAGACCAGGCCGACGATCAGGCAGCCAAGCATGACCGGAACCAGCCAGGGCGGGCTGACCTTAGCCTTCGCGGACCGGGGCGGAGGGGTATATACCGCCTTGCTTCTGACGCGGGACTTAGGCACTTTCGTCTCCTGAGATGGCTGCTTGCTGCTCGCCGGCAGCAGGCCGTCGAGCCGGCGCGCCGACCCGAGCGCGCCTGTCGGCGTAAGCGTAGTTGGTCCGCGGCGATAACCGCACCCGCAGGCGACTCATCATTCTCGCTGCGGATCTACCGAGCGTATAGCCGGGGGCGGCCGCTACGCAGCTAGCCGCCCCCGGCCCCGCTCATAAGTTGCCCAGGAGCCCGCCCAGCCCGTTCGCGCCCTTGCCGGGAGTGCCTGGGCTGGGCGTGACAGCTCCGTTGTTGCCCTGTCCGGGTGGCGTCGTCGTGTCCGATGGATTCGGCGAAGGCGAATCCGAGGGCGGCGGCGACGAGCTCGTCGGCGGGCTGGAACTAGCCGACCCGACGATGAAGATAGTGATTTGCGAGCCCTGCGGCAGCGGTGAGCCGCCTCCGGGGCTCGTAGCGTAGACGGTGCCGACCGGTCCCTGGCCGCCTCCCGGCGTGGTGCTCGGGATCACCATGTAGTTGTACGGCGCAGCCTGGAGGAACTGCATAGCCTGCGCCTGCGTCATGCCGATAACACTGCTCGGCACTGTTAGGGCGGCGGCCTTGGCAGTCACGGCGATGGTGACCGTGCTCCCCTTCTTCGCCTGGCTGCCCCCCGGCGGTGTCTCGTTCACCACTGTGTTGGCCGGAGATCCCGCCGAAGTAACGGAAGTGACACGCACCACAAACCCTTGCGCCCGCAGCTTGGTGATCGCGGCGCCCCTCTTCAGGTTCGTCACGTCGGGCACGGTCACCAGGTGCGTCGCCGGCCCGCTCGACTCGATAATGGTGATCGGAGTGCCCTTTGGCTCGGTCTGCCCCTCAGCCGGGCTCGTCCGGATGACCAGGCCCCTAGCGACGGCGTTGTCCGGCGTTTGCTGCACGCCCCTGACGACAAGGCCCGCCTTGACGATCGCTGTCCTGGCCGTCGGCACCGTGTCGCCGGCCACGGTCGGCACGCCAATCCCGTTGCCGCCGCCGTTGATGTATTTGATCGCCGCGATGGCCGCGATCAGCACGACGACGACGACGACGAGGACCACCCACGGCCAGGCCCGGTGCTGCCGTTGCGGCGGGCCGCCCGGGCCTCCGTCCTCCGGCCCGTACATATGCGGCGGGATGGCGGCGGTACGCCCGGCCACCTGGGTCGGCGCGCCAGTAGGCCGGCGCGCGCCGGCGTACGCGGCACCCAGCATTGGTGCGGCCACCGGTGCGCCAGACAGCGCACGCTGGATGTCGTTGCGCATCTCGCCGGCCGATTGGTACCGGTCGGCAGGGTCCTTCCGCATCGCCTTGAGAACGATCGCGTCGGCCCAGGGCGGCACTTCCGGATCAACTTGGGAGGGCGGGAGCGGGTCCTCCTTGACGTGCTGATAGGCGATCGCTACCGGCGAGTCTCCGGTAAACGGCGGCCGGCCGGTCAGCAGCTCGTAGAGCAGGCAGCCGGTCGAGTACAGGTCGCTGCGCGCGTCCACCCGCTCGCCTCTTGCCTGCTCCGGCGAGAGGTATTGTGCGGTCCCGATGACCTGCGCGGTCTGGGTCATCGTCAGCTGCGAGTCGGATACGGCCCTGGCGATACCGAAATCCATCACCTTGACATCGCCGGACCTGGTCAGCATCACGTTGCCGGGCTTGATGTCACGGTGCACGATGCCGTTGCGGTGGCTGTAGTCCAGCGCGCGCAGCACTCCGTCGGTGATCTCCGCGGCCCGCTCGGGTAGCAGCCTCCGGTCGTCCCTCAGCAGATCGCGGAGCGTCCGGCCATCCACGAACTCCATCACGATGTACGGAACGGGGAGGCTGCCGACCATGTCCTCGCCGGTGTCGTAGACCGCGACGATCGAGGGATGGTTCAGTGAGGCCGCCGACTGCGCCTCCCGGCGGAACCGGGCCTGGAAGGTCTGGTCCCGCGCCAGGTCATCGCGAAGTGTCTTGACTCCGACGATTCGGTCCAGACGGATGTCGCGGGCCCGGAACACCTCGGCCATGCCGCCGCGCCCGACGATGCCGTCGAGCTCGTAACGGCCGCCGAGCAACCGGGGCTGAGTCATGTCGCGCACTTAAGTTACCGTCCTGCTTATCGAGGGCTGCGACCAGCATGACAGCCCGGAGCACCAGCCACTGTCGACGCCCGGCGCGTCGCTCTGGCGCCACGCACCGGACCTTCTGCGGCCGCCTTCGGTTCGGGTGATCATGAATGCGCACCCAGGTAGGCCTTGATGACCTGAACGGCGATAGGCGCGGCCGCATCCGCCCCGAACCCGCCGCCCTGCACGATAACGCCGACCGCGATCGGCGAGGGCTGCCCGTTGCTTCCTGGCACGAAGCAGGTGAATACGGCGTCATTGAGGTTACCGTTGTTGAGGCCGTTCTGCGCCGTGCCTGTCTTGCCGTCGATCGTGATTCCCCCGGTCGCTTGCGGACCCGCCGTGGCATAAGCGGTCCCGCCTGGGTTGTTCGTGACCTGATACATCATCGACTGCACATAGCCAGCCACGGTTGGCGAAGCGGCCTGGCTCAGCAGCCGGGTATTCGCGCGCTGGATCTGCGAGAGGCCGGGGCCGACTACCTGCTGGACCAGGTACGGGTACATGAGCTTGCCATGGTTGGCGACGGCCGCCGAGAACATGGCCTCCTGCAGTGGCGTCACCGCGTCGTTGAACTGTCCCATAGCCGAGAAGGCCGTCAGCGACGGGTCAAGCCAGTACCGGCCTTTCGGCATCACGCTGGGCACAACCGGCAGCGGGATGGACAGCGGCCGGTTCATGCCGTACTGACTCGAGTACTGGCGCAGCGTCGGGGCCGTCAGCTTCATGCCGAGTTCGCCAAACGCGGTATTGCAGGACATCCAGAAGGCCTGGATGATCGGCGGGTGGCCGTCGCCGCAGATCTCGCCGCCGTCGTTGATGAGGTCGTTGCCGTTGGGCAGACGCAGCGGCTCTGGCGCGTTCACCAGCGTATTCGGGTTCTTGACCAGGCCGTGGGAGAACGCCGCGGAGCTGGTGACGATCTTGAATGATGAGCCCGGCGGGTAGGTCTCCTGGATGGCCCGGTTCAGCAGCGGCTGGGTGCTGTCAGTCAGCAGCCGGTGATCGACCTTGTTCAGGGTGCTGCCGTTGAAGGTCGTCAGGTCATTCGGGTTGAACGTCGGATAAGACGCGAGCGCCAGGATCGCCCCGGTGCTTGGCTGAATGGCTACCACAGCCGCCGCGTGGCCGCCGTCGGCGGTCAGGGCGTCGTACGCCGCCTTCTGAGCGGCGGGGCTGACGGTCAGCTCGACCGTTGCGCCCTGCTTCTGCTTGCCGGTGAGCAGCGCGGTGAGATTGTGCACGGCAAGCTGCGGGCTTGTCCCGGCTAGCAGGGAGTTCTCGGCCTGCTCGATGCCCGACTGGCTGTAGATGGTGTCGTAACCGGTGACAGGCGCGTAAACCTTACCCTGCGGGTAGTAGCGCTGGTAGGTGGTAGTGCCCTTGATCAGCCGGGACTCGGCGATCTTCAGGTCGGTCCCGTCGCCGGCTGCCATGATCGCGCCGCGCTGGTAGGAGAACTGCTGGTCGAAGACCCGGATGTTGCCGGGCTCGGCAGCGAGCTTGGTGGCCTTGAATGCCTGCACGTAGTTGATGTTGAGCAGCAGCAGGACGAACATGGCCAGGCAGGCCAGCGAGAGCCTCAGCAGCGCGCGGTTCATGCGGCCCGCACCACCTGGGTCATGCCTTCGTCCTGGATCGGCTGCGGGGCCGGCTTGCGGGCGGAATTGCTGACCCTGATCAGCAGGCCCACGAGGATCCAGCTCGCGACGAGCGAAGACCCTCCTTGAGATAGAAACGGGGTAGTGACCCCGGTCAGCGGGATGAGACCGGTCACTCCACCTACGATCACGAAGACTTGCAGCGCCAGCACAAACGACAGGCCGCCCACCAGCAGCTTCGAGAACGGATCCGTGACCGCCAGGGCCGCCCGCAGGCCGCGCTGCACGAGCAAGCCGAAAACAAGCAGCAGGGCCATGACGCCGACAAGGCCGAGCTCCTCACCGAACGCGGAGAAAATGAAGTCGCTCTGCACCAGCGGGGTGTGGTACGGCTGACCCTGGCCAAGACCGGTGCCGAACAGCCCGCCGAACGCCATCCCTTCCAGGCCTTGCACCAGCTGGAACGAGGAGTTGGTGGGGTTGCTGCCCTGGAACGGGTGCAGCCAGATGGTGAACCGCTCCATCACGTGACCGAAGAGCAGAGCCGTCAGCCACGAGCCTGCCAGGAACAACAGCACCCCGAGCAGAAGCCAGGAGGTCCGCTGAGTCGCGACGTACAGCATCGCGATGAACATCCCGAAGAACAGCGCTGACGCGCCGATGTCGGTCTCGAAGATCAGGATGAGCAAGCTGGCAGCCCAGGCCGCCAGCACCGGGCCGAGGTCACGGGCGCGGGGCAGGTCAATGCCCAGCACCCGGCGGCCGGCCAGCGCTAGCGCGTCTCGCTTGGCCACCAGGTATCCCGCGAAGAACACCGCGAGCGCGAGCCGGGCAAACTCGCCTGGCTCGATGGAGAAGCCTCCGCCCAGGATGATCCAGACCTTGGCTCCGTTCACCACGCTGTGGCTGGCTGGCAGCAGTGCCGGGATGGCCAGCAGCACCAGGCCCAGCGCGCCCAGGGTGTAGGTATACCGCTGCAGCACCCGCGGCTCCGAGATGAGCACCAGAACTGCCACCATGGCGAGGATGCCGACGGTGGTATACAGCAGCTGGGTCGTCGTAGCCGAGGTCGACAGGTCAGTCACATGGAAGCCCGGATTCCCGTTGCGGCCGGACTGCACGAGCCGGTAGATCATCACCAGACCGAGGCCGTTGAGCAGGCCGGCCAGCGGCAGCAGCAACGGGTCGGCATAGGGCGCGAACCGGCGGATCGCAAGGTGCGCTGCGAGCATGAGCGCGGCGAAGACGAGGACCTGGACTGGCAGCCCTGGCGGCAGCTTGCCCTTCAGGCCGAGGCCGACCGCGCCGTAGGCGAACAGCACTACTGCCACCGCGAAGCCGAGCATCACCAGCTCAGTCCTCCGCCGCCCGTGCGGCATCAGGACAGGCTGGTCAATGTTTGCGGGGACGCTCACCCGGCCCCCGATCCGCCCGCGCAATAGGACGGCAGCGAGGGCTCCGGCGATGGCATCTTGGTCGACGGGATGTGCCTGAACCGCTTTTTCCTGGCGGCCTTAGCAGCCTGTTGCTTCGCAGTGAGCTGGGATAGCCAGGCGGTGCGCTGCTGACCGACGACGTTGCAGGTGTGGTCGTGCGTGATCTGCGTGAGCGTTTCCTGGGTCTTGGCCAGCGTGGTCGGCGTAGTTGGCAGGCTCAGGTCGCCGGGCACATCGGTGATCGCTACGTTGGTCTTCTGATAGACGCTAGACAAGCTCACGAACGCGATCTTCTGGCTGATCCCGCGGTAGATGCTGACGTGTGATCCGTCTGCCGCCAGGTAGTAGTTCCCCTGGACGCTCCGGTAGCCGAAATAAAGGCCCGCGGCGATCAGCACTACCAGCACGACCAAGACCGAGGTAACCAGAGGCCACCGTCGGCGGGGCTCGTCAAAGTCGTCCGCCGCGTCTTCGTCGCGGGTCTTCGCCGTGCCCCGGCCGCGGTGCCCGTTAAGGCTCGCGTTCGGTGCGGCCCCCGGATCCGCGCCGCCAGCGCCCGCCGCACTGCCGGTGGCTGCGCGCAGCAAGGTGCTGATGTCGCCGCCGGCGGCTGCACCAGCCAGCCTGGCGTCCGTGGTAGCCGGCACCGGGCCGGCGGTGTCCACCACATCCGCAACGATGCAGGTGATGTTGTCCGGACCGCCGTTCCGTATCGCCAGGGTGATCAGCTGGTTCACCGCGTCTTCGGCGTCCGGTGCCGTGCTCAGCACCTGGTGCACGGCCTGATCCGCGACGACGTCGGTGAGGCCGTCTGAGCACAGCAAATACCGGTCGCCTGCGAGAGCATCGTGCATGGCCAGGTCGGGGTCGACTTCGGTACTGCCCTGCAGCGCCCGCATGATCAGCGAACGCTGCGGGTGATTGGCCGCTGCGGCCGGGCTGAGCCGGCCCTCGTCGACCAGCGACTGGATCAGGGTGTGATCGCGGGTGATCTGGTACAGGTCACCGTCGCGCAGCAGGTAGGCGCGCGAGTCGCCGATGTGGCATACGGCGACGCGGGCGCCGGCCCACAGCATGGCGGTCAGCGTCGTGCCCATGCCTTCGACGGCCGGATCGGAGATGCTCATATCGTGGAGCGTGGCGCGCGCCGAGGCTACGGCGTCGGCCAGGGCATTCAGCATGTCGTCATCGCTGATGAGGTTCTGCCGGTCCAGCGGCGCGATGGCCGAGATCGCCACGGCGCTGGCAACCTCGCCCGCCGCGTGGCCGCCCATACCGTCGGCGATCGCCAGCAATCGCGGGCCGGCGTACGCGGAGTCCTCGTTGCCCTCGCGGAGCAGACCCACGTCTGAGCGGAGCGCGTAATGCAGTGCCAGGGTCATCTGCGCAGCTCCAGAACGGTCTTGCCGATGCGGATCGGCACGCCAACGGGTACCGGAGTCGGCTGAGTCACCCTCTGCCGGTCCAGGTACGTGCCGTTAGTCGAACCGAGATCCTCAACCAGCCACTGACCATCTTGCGGGAAGAGTCGGGCATGTCGGGTCGAAGCGTAGTCGTCGCTTAGCACGAGCGTGGCGTCATCGGCCCGGCCGATGGTGATTTGCTGGTCGGTGAGCCCGAGACTGGTGCCCGCAAGCGAGCCCGCCGTCACCAGCAGCTGCTGTGGCACCGATTTGTTCGGCCGGACCGGCTTGGCCTTGGGCTGCGGCTGGCGTGACGGCGCGGTCTGGCGATTCGCCGATCGCCGCCGGCGCTGGCTTACCGGCCCGAACATGTCAGTCCTGACCACGCCGACGGCAGCGATGACGAAGAGCCACAGGACAGCGAGGAAACCTATCCTGACGAGGGTGAGCTCAAGCGCGTTCATCGGGTCATGAGTCCTTGGCTGGCGTGACGGCGCGTCCCGTCAGTAAATGCTGTCCCGGCGGAATACGAGCGTGGTCCGGCCGAGGGTGACCTGCGTGCCGTCGGTAAGCAGGACCCGCCGCACCGGCTGGCCGTTAACAAAGGTCCCGTTCGTCGAGCCGAGGTCGACGAGCACGACCTCACCGTCCTCGACCCGGATCTCGGCATGGTGCCGGGACACCCCGGGATCTACCAGCCGCAGGTCGCAATCGGTACCGCGGCCCAGGATGATCAGTGGCGTGGCTATCTCGAAAGTCCGCTGGGTGTTGCCGTCCGCGCCGGGCTCCGGGCCGGAAACCAGCAGCCGGGGATTGCCGTGGAAGCCGCCGGCCCGCTGCGGCAGGTCACTCACCGGGCGGCGGATCTCGCCGTCCTCCACGGTCGTGCCCCGGATCACCCCGGACAGGATCCTGAATGTCCCGGTAGTCAGATCCCGGACGCCCTCAAACCGCATCCGAACCGGCCCGACGAACGAATAGCCCTGCTCCTTGGCATACTCCCGAGCGAGCGTGGCAAGCTCAATGCCGAGGCTGTCGGCATACACGTCGAGGCGCGCGTAGTCATCCTCGGCGACCTCGACCACGAAATCGTTCGGCACCAGGGTCCGGCCCTGTGCCACGATCGCGGCCCGGTCGTCCATCTCCCGCTGAATCGCGCTAGCCACCTCGACCGGCTGCAACTCAGACTTGAACGCCCGCGCGAAGGCACCTTCGACCATTCCCTCGAGCCTGTGCTCAAAGCGCTGCAGGACTCCCACCGTGGCGCCCTCCTCTCCGTGCGTATCCGATCGTATCGGCGATGTGGGACAGCTTGCGGACGTGCTAACCTGACTGCTGCTCCCGGGGCGGGTGGCGGAACGGCAGACGCGCACGGTTCAGGTCCGTGTGTCCGAGAGGACGTGAGGGTTCAAATCCCTCCTCGCCCACCCGTGACGCGTGCCTGCTGACGGCCGCGTGCAGCCCGCCCCTCGCGGTCGGCTAGCTGGCCGAAGCTTAGGCGGTCAGCGCAGTGCTTGTCACTTGAGTCGTCGTGCGATATCTCTCCTCTGGCCGCCCGCCTGGCCGCATCCTGCGATGTGATCGAGATCATGATGCGGCAGTTTTGCCAGGCGGCGCCCTGCAGGCCCGCCCGGGCTCATGGGCGAGAGTCAGCCACTTCCGGATTGGCGCTGCCTGCTGACGGAATCAGGCACAATCGATAGCGTGCCGGAACTGCCCGAAGTTGAGGCGCTCGCCGCTGACCTGCGCGAGCGCGCTGTCGGGCGCGAGATCGACCGCGCCGACGTGGCTGAGTTCTCCGTGCTGAAGACCTATGACCCGCCGCTGTCCGCGCTGCACGGGGCACGGGTTAGTGGCACCTCGCGGCGCGGCAAGTTCCTCGACCTGCGTTGCGCTGCGGCCGGCGACCGCCCCGAGCTGCACCTTGTCGCGCACCTCGCCAGAGCCGGCTGGCTGCGGTGGCGGGACTCGCTGCCGGCTGGGCCAGTCAAGCCGGGCAAGGGCCCGCTGGCCTTCCGCGTGCGTTTCACCGACGGTTCGGGCTTCGACCTGACCGAGGCAGGCACCAGGAAGCGCCTGGCCGTCTATCTCGTCACCGATCTCGAGCAGATCCCTGGTGTGGCGTCGCTTGGGCCTGAACCGCTGGATCCGGGCTTTACGACCGAGGTTCTGGCCGGGATCCTGGCCGGGCGCAGGACCCAGATCAAAGGCGTGCTGCGAGACCAGAAGCTCATCGCCGGGATCGGCAACGCCTACTCTGACGAGGTCCTACACGCTGCCAGGATGTCCCCGTACCGGCTCGCATCCAGCCTCAGTCCGCAGGAGGTCGCTGATCTGCATGCCGTGATCATCAGCACGCTGCGGGACGCGATCGGCCGGTCTGACGGCCTGGCCGCAGGTGACTTGAAGAAGGAGAAGAAGGCCGGCCTTCGGGTGCACGGCAGGGCGGGCGAGCCATGCCCGGTGTGCGGCGATACCGTCCGGGAGGTCTCGTTCGCCGACTCGGCACTGCAGTACTGCCCGACCTGCCAGACCGGGGGCAAGCCGCTCGCCGACCGCCGGTTGTCGCGGTTGCTCAAGTAGCGGCGACGCCGTCCCGTTGACTGAACAGGCCGCTAGCTGAACACTTGCCTGAGCTTTTCCCAGCGGCCCAGGTCGCAGCCACCGTCGACGACGGTCTCATGCACCCGATGGCCGAGGTAGCTGCCGGTCACCGTCGCGCGGCCGGCGTTGGCCATGATCATCGGACACGCCACGTGCGCGGGGAGCGGTCCGAACAGGCTCGTGTCCCTCATTAGCCTCGCGCAGGCGGCGGCAGGATCGGTGACAGTACCGCCGGCCGGATCGCAGCGCAACGTGTAATGCGCGGCGGCGGTGGTGGGCGACCCGCTGAATTTCACGTCCAGCGAGATCTTTGCCGTGGCAGTTGTGGCTGGCCCGCTGCTGCCCGCGGCAGGCGGGCTGGAACCTGACTCGCCGGCAGCTGACGTGCCACTACCAGGTGCAGCTGCACTGCCGCAGGCAGCCACGAGCAACGCGCACGCGCCCGCAGCCGCCCAGCACGACAGAATCCGGCCGGAATGAGACTGCGCGCGCCGGTCGCGCGCCGGTGGCGTCATTGCCATTGGACGTGCATTCCCCCTTAATCGGTTCCAGGCACAGTACGCGACCTGGGGTCGGCCGCGCTACCTGGGAGTTTGCGCAGTTCACCGGCCGTGGGGTTGACCCGAATGGCACCATGAGGCGGTGGGGTGGAAGCTCTCCGTGGCGCAGCGCGACCGGGACAGGATCGATGGCACCGCCCGCGCTGTGATCGAGTACGCGGCAGACGCGATCATCGCGCTCGGCCCGGACCGTCGCATCGCGGTCTGGAATCCGGCCGCCGAGAGGCTGTTCGGCTGGCGTGCTGCCGAGGTGGTTGGCCTTGAGCCGCCCTTCGTTCCGGAGGAACTGCGGGCCGAGCACAACGCGGTACTCGAGCGAGTGGCTAGTGGTGGCCAGGTCTCTTTCGCCACCCGGCGGACCTGCAAGGACGGCTCCATGGTCGACCTGCGGATAGACGCGAGCAGGATGGTCGACAGCGCGGGTGAGCTGACCGGCTGGGTCTGCGTCTGCCATCGCGGCCGCGACGACGAGCCGGTCAGGCACGATATGGCCGAACGGGCCAGGGTCGTCCGCCGTCTCGGCGACGTCGTAGCTGACATGAATGCGCAACTCGAGCTTGAGGCGGTGCTCGACCGCATCGCGGCAAGCTTGCGCGAGCTCACCCGGGCAGACGCGGGCGGCTTCGTCCTGATCGAAAAGGACCGGCTGCGTCTGGTCAGCCTGGACGGGCTGCCTGCCGAACTGCGCGGCCGGACGGCTGACCTGCAGAGCAGCATGGTTGGCCAGCTCATGCGGTCAGGCAAGACGGTGCTGATGGCAACCAGCGACTCTGGCGGCTTCGACGACCTGATCTGGGCCGCGCTACCGGGCCTGCACACGATCACGCTCAGCCTGTCGCACGTGGCAGGGCGCCCGTTCGGCGCGCTGTACGCGCTTTACAGCGGGCGCAAGGTCGGCCACGTCGAGCTTGAACTGCTCGAGCTGCTGGCGGGGCACGCCAGTGTGGCACTGTCCAACGTGACCGCTTTCGAGGAGGTCGTCCGGCAGCGCGCCCACGAGCGGGCGGTAATCGACGCCAGCGCGGACGGCATCGCCGTACTGGACTCTGATGGCCTCGTCCGGCAGTGGAATCCGGCGGCGCACCGGCTGACTGGTCTGTCCCCGGACCTTGCCGCTGGCCGGCGCCCGCCGTTCCCGCTGCCGGCGCCAGGCGAGAAGCTCACCCACAAGCTTGCCAACGGCCGCTGGATCGATCTGCTCTGCACGGGGCTGAGCGGCCGCGGGGAGAAGGTGCTCGACTTCCGTGATATCACCGCAGCCAAGGAACTGGAGGAGGCCAAAGACCTGTTCCTGGCAACGACCAGTCATGAGTTGCGCACGCCGATCACCGTGGTCCAGGGCTTTGCCAGCACGCTGGCGAGCCGCTGGGACAAACTCGCCGATGCCGATCGCCGGGCGGCTGTGCAGACGATCGCGGAGCGGGCCGGCTCGCTAGCCAGGCTGGTCGAGCAGCTACTGCTCGGCTCGCGGGCCGGGGCTGACCAACTTCAGGTCAGCAACGGTCCGTTCGACCTGGCCGGGCTCCTGCGCGGTGCGGTGGTGGCATTCCGGCCGCTGTCGGACAAGCACACGCTCGGCATCGATATCGCCCACGACCTGCCGCAGGCCAACGGCGATCCGATGGCCACCGACATCATCATCGGGCAGTTGCTGGAGAACGCGTTCAAGTACTCACCCGAGGGCGGCGCGGTCACCGTGCACGCCCGGCAGGATGGCGAGGCGATCGTGGTGGAGGTTACTGACCAGGGCGTCGGCATCCCGCCAGAGGACCGGGAGCGCGTGTTCCAGCGGTTCGTCCAGGGCGAGGCAGGCGACCGGCGCCGGTTTGGCGGCATCGGGCTCGGCCTTTACATCGTCCGGCAGCTCGCCAAGGCACAGGATGGTGACATCGCCGCCGACGGGCACGACGGCGGCGGCACGGTCATGCGGCTGCGGCTGCGAGCCGCGAGAACCGGGGCGGCAGCCAGCTAACCGGCTAACTCTCGGCACCGATCCTCGGATGCAGCCGCCGCATGGTGAGGGGGTCTCGTTCGATGGGTATGCCGCCGGATGCGTCAATGTACTTATCGATGATGCCGATAACGTCGTCGCCCTGCATCACGATCTCGCCACGGTCCATCCAGATCACCCGGTTGCAAGTCAGTTCGACTTCTTCCAGGTCGTGCGCGACCAGGAAGACAGTGCCTGCGGCGGCCCGGAGCTCGTTGATCCGGTTGTGACTGCGCACCCGGAACTCGGCATCCCCGGTGGCCAGGGCCTCGTCGATCAGCAGTACCTCGTGGTGCTTGGCGGCGGCGATCGCGAACCGCAGGCGCGAGCCCATCCCAGACGAGTACGTCTTCATCGGCAGGTTGATGAAGTCGCCGACACCCGAGAAATCGACCACGCTCTGGTACTTTTCCCTCGCTTCCTGCTTGCTCATACCCATGGCCAGGCAGCCCAGCACGACGTTGCGCTCGCCGGTGAGATCGTCGAGCAACGCGGCATTCACGCCGAGCAGGGACGCACCACCGGTGGTGTAGACGTTCCCGGATTCGGGTGGCAGCAGGCCGGCGATAGCGCGCAGCAGCGTGGATTTGCCTGAGCCGTTCCGGCCGATGACGCCGATCGCGTCACCGCGATAGGCGATGAACGAGATGCCGCGGATGGCATGGACCTCGCGGATGTTGCCGCGGGTCTTCCGGCCGAGCGCGCGCAGCAGGACGGTAGCCGCAGAGCCGCGATCGCCGCCAGCGCCGTAGACCTTGTAGACGATGTTCAGGTCGTCCACGACGACCATGGGATCAGCCACGGCCGTACCTCGTCTCCGCGCGCCAGAAGAAGAAGAAGCCGACCACGAGGGCGAGCGCTGCCCAGCCGATTCCGAAATACCAGAAATGAGCGACTGCGACCTGTGCATGGCAGTACGCGCTGTCATATTCCAGCTTGGGCGGCACGGCGGTGTTGCTCTTCACCGCGTTCTGCCACTGACCACACCTCGCCGCGTTGTAAGGCAGGCTGCCAGGAGCGCTCAGCCGCTGGCTTCGCATGATCGAATTGCGGACCAGGGTGATGTACACCGCGGCTGGATTGACTGACAGCACCGGCACTGCCCATGACGGCACAGAGCTGTCCTTCGCCAGGTCAAGATTCTGGATGCTAAACAGCACGCCGGAGAGGTACAGCCAGGTGCGCATCAGGAACGGCAGTAGCTGGCTGAAGTCGTTGACCTGAGAGCCGAGCCGTGCCGCGAATAGCCCGATCCCGATGTTGAAGATCGTCTGCATCAGCAGCGCCGGGATGACCAGCAGCCAGTACCAGGTGATCGGTTCCCCGGACGCCAGCACGATCACCACCAGGACCGCCATGGCCAGGACCATCTGCTCTAGCTCGACGACTACGTACGCGAGCGGCAGGGCGGCGCGCGGGAACTGCAGCGCCCGGATCAGCGGCAGGCTCTCGGTCACTACCGAGGAGGTGGTGATGAAGGCCCGCTGGGTGAAGTTGAACACGAACACGCCGGTCACCAGGAAGGCCAGGTAATTCGGGATGCCGCGGTTGATGTGCAGCAGCAGCCCGAAGATCAGGAAGTAGACGCCGGCGTTGAGCAGCGGTGTGAGTACCTGCCAGATCTGCCCGAGCTTGGCTTCGGTGTACATCGCGATGTTGCGCGCGGTGGCGAAAGCCATGACGAAGTGCCGCCGACGCCAGACTTCTGCGATGTAGGCGAGGACGGGCGGCCGCTCCGCGCTCGGCCGCAGGCCGTGCCTGACCGCGTAGGCACCCAGCGATTCGCCAGCGAAGTCGGGCGAAATGACAGCGGCCTGGCCTCCCGGATCGCCGTCGGCCGACAGTAGGGTCGACAACGGCACCTTCGCGTCGGTCACGCGGTACTCCTGCGGGACTCCGGGTTGCGCGGGGCTGCCTTCACGCCCGAGACTGTACCATTAGTACAGTTGTGCGATACAACTGTTGTATGGCCAACGAGTCGCGTGGCGGCGCCGAGCTTGAGCTTCTGCTCGCTCAGTTGCTCCGAATGGTATCCCCTGCGCTCGGGGATTCGAGCGCGGACGCGCGGCCCGGCCCGGCTGACGAAGCCGCGCTGCCCGTGGTCTCGGCTTCGGAGGCACGTGCTCTGGTCGAGCTTGTGTCTGCTCGCGGTATCGCGCAGGGCGAGCTAGCGGCGGTGCTGGCGCTGGACAAGAGCACGGTGAGCAGGCTCGCAGCCGGCCTGGAGCGCAAGGGCTGGATCCGACGCGGCCGCGATGAGAGTAATCAGCGTTACGTCAGGCTCTACCTGACGCCCCAGGGGCGCGAGCTTGCCGGACGTCTCTGGCAGGCCTGGCAGGAGCGCCAGGCGCGGATCCTGGCCGCCCTGTCTGCCGATGAGCGAGCCGGCCTGTCGGCTGGCCTGGGCGGCCTGGTCCGCGTCCTGGCAGCTGAGTCGCTGCTCGATCAGCCCGCGGCGGCGACCGCTAGCGACGATTAGCCGTCTGGGCTGGCGCCACGCTGACCGCGGTGCGCTCCCGGCTGCGGGCGGTTTCCGGCCAGCAAGTGCGGGGCATTTCCGCGGCAGACAGTGCCGCGCGCGTGGCAACTCCGGTCGCGGCGCAGGGAGGTGAGAATAGCGGGCACCGTAGTCCTGCCGTGCGCCCCGGTGAGTGTTGCGGTGGCTCGCCAGCGGCTGGCGGCCGAGCTGACTGCGGCCGGGATTTTCGACGGTGTCGTAGGCGACGCTGTGCTGGTTGTCAGCGAATTGCTCAGCAATGCCATTCGGCATGCCAGACCGCTGCCTGGCTCGAATCTGCGACTCTCCTGGGACTTGACTGACGGCGCCGTCGAGATTGCGGTAACTGACGGCGGAGCCGCTACCCGGCCGATGACGGCGCAGGCGACTGTCTCCTCGCTGGGTGGCCGTGGCCTTGACATCGTTGACTACCTGGCCAGGAACTGGGGTGTCAGGACTGACGACGCCGGACTGACGGTCTGGGCTGTGGTGGCCGCGCCGGCTGACGGGCAGAACCACCGCTGTGCCGCGCCGGTGCGCGGGCCAGGCAGGCGTAAGCGCGTGCCAGGGCGGTAATACCTCCCCCAGCGGATGCAATCGCGTGGCCGTCACCGGGGACGCTGTGTTGCTCGGGAGTGGCGGTCATCAGCGCCGCCGGGCACGGCGGTCAGAGCGGGGGAATGGTCGTGACTCAGACGCACGGCGTCGACAGCGAGACAGGGCAGCTGGGGACCGTCCTCATGCACAGACCCGGCGGCGAACTGCAGCGGATCACCCCCCGGCACTCCGGCGGCTTGCTCCTTCGCGCTTTGCCCTGGGTCAGCAAGGCGAGGGAGGAACACGATGTCCTGTGCCAGGTCCTCCGGGACTGCGGCGCCGAAGTCCTTTACTTCACTGAGTTGCTGCAGGACACGCTGGAGTACGAGCCTGCCAGGGCGGAGGCAGTCAGGCTTGCCGTCGCCGATGCCGGGCTAGGGGATGAGTTGCGCGCGCGCTTGCGCGCTTACCTGGACGAGAAGAGTCCGGAGGAGCTGGCTCAGGTACTGATCGCCGGCCTGAAGCCGGACGAGCTCAAGATCGGCCGCGGCGTGGTGTACGAGCTACTGGACCGGCAGGACTTCGTACTCGAGCCGCTGCCGAACCTGGTCTTCACAAAGGACTCCAGCTTCTGGATCGGTAACCAGGTCGCGATAGCTAGCCTTGGCGCGCAGCACCGGCGCCGGGAGACCGACC
>DATMMA010000284.1:0-6484 GCA_035570295.1 Streptosporangiaceae bacterium | reverse complement strand
GGGACGGTACGAGCGAATGGACCTGATGGATCTCGTCGATGTGGCCGAGCACATCGTCTGCGCCCACGAGGAGGCGGCGCTACACGAGCCAGTTGCCGTCTAGCGAACTTCGTCATGGCCGATTGTCGGCATCCGGTTCACTCCGTAGCTGTTTGCTGGGAACATAAACGGACAAATCTCCCGGCGGAGGCCATCAAACAACTACGGTGTCCAAACCCACCGGCAGATGTCAGTGCCACGCGGCAGCCTTGGCCCTATGAATGGGCCGATAATGCCGAGATCAACCCGGATTGCCGGGATCGTGACCACCGGCGAGCTGACCGATGCTGGCTTCTCCGCAGACAGAATCCGGACGTTAACCCGCCGCGGCGATTTGTACCAGGTCGGTCGCGGCGTCTATGCCAGCGGCACGTTGGCCAGCGAGATGCTGGCGATCGCAGATGGCCTGCAACTGCTTCAACTGGCCGCTGCGGTCGCCGTAACCGGGCCAGGCGCCGTGGTCAGCCATGAATCCGCGGCCTATCTCCACTCCATCGATCTCCTCTCGAGGCAGGACGCGGCGACATTGACGTGCCCGCCGCAACGAGGCCGCAACGCTAGGGCCGGGATCCGGTTACATACGGCGACGTTGTCGGCTGACCATGTGACCGCCTTCGGCAGGCTTCCGGTCACCACACCCGCCAGGACCGTGGTCGACCTGGCCCGCACGCTCAGCTTCCGGGCCGGCGTCGTCACCACTGACTCGGCCCTGCACCGCCAGCTCGTCACCAAGGCGGAACTGAGGCAAGTGCTCACCGACTGCCGCCGCTGGCCAGGAGCCCGGCAGGCCGCCGCGGTCATCGACTTCGCTGACGGCCGGGCCGAGTCGCCGCTGGAGTCGATCGCCAGGATCGCCTTCAATGATTGCGGCTTGCCGCCGCCGGAGCTGCAGGTCTGGCTCGGCGGCACGGTCGAGCCGATCGGCAGGGTGGACTTCTACTGGAAGCAGTACCGGACCATCGCCGAGGTCGACGGCGCGCTCAAGTACGCCGACCCGCATCGCGCGCGAGCGCAACTGCGCCGCGACTCGCTGCTTCGCGACGAAGGCTTCGAAGTCGTCCACTTCACCTGGCAGCAGATCACCCAGACGCCGGAACACGTGGCCGCCTCGATCAGGAACGCCTTCCGCCGGAACACGACTCGACGATCCGCCTGACCCGCGGCGCCGACGAGAGGCGTGCCGACCTGCTGGGGGGCGGACCGGAAGGGCGGCGGCCTCAGCGGCCCCGGTAGACCGGAGTCTGCTTGTTGAGGAACGACAGCGTCGCAGCCTGGTGGTCGTCGGATCTCCCGAGTCGCTCTTGCAGGTCAGCTTCCTTCTCCAGCGACTCGGCGAGGCCGTGACTGCTCGAGTACAGCAGGCTCTCCTTGATGGCCGCATAGGCCAGGGTGGGACCGTCAGCCAATCTGGCGGCCATGGCTGCGGCGGCCGCGGGCAGCTCCGCGTCCGGCACGACTGACGTCAGCAAACCGAGGTTCAACGCAGTAGCCGCGTCGACTGGTTCGGCCAGCATCAGCAGTTCGGCGGCTTTCGCCGGGCCGACGAGCCGCTGGAGAGTCCATGACGCGCCTGAGTCCGCGCCGAGCCCGACCCTGGCGAATGCCAGCAGCAAACTCGCCCGCTCGGCGGCGATGCGGAAATCGCAGGCAAAGGCGAGCGCCGCTCCTGCGCCTGCAGCCACTCCAGGCAGCGCCGCGATCACCGGTTTGGGCATTCCGGTGATCGTTTCGATCATCGGGTTGTAGTGCCGCCGGACCGTTCCGAGCGGCGCCGAGCCAGCGGCGAGCAAGTCGGCGTGCTCTCGCAGGTCCTGGCCTGAGCAGAACGCTTGGCCAGCGCCCGTGATGACGACCGCGCGCACGGTGTCGTTCACGCTGCAGTCCCGCAACGCTTCAAGCAAGGCGACCTTGGTATCGGCGGTAAGAGCGTTCCGGGCCGCGGGCCGGTTAATCGTGATCGTCGCGACTGCGCCGTTGACCTCATGAAGCACGCTGTCGGTCACTGGGCCTTCCTTCCCTGGTGCACAGTCTTCCCTCATGGGCCGTCCTCGCGGGCTCGGGACCGTCGAGCCTGAGCATGCCTGAGTCGCTGGCCTGCGGGCAACCAGGGCTTGGTCAAGTCCGACGGGAACGGGCTCAATAACCCGCCCTGGGAGCGTGCTGGGCGGGTTCTGCCGAGTGCCCCGGTATCAGGCGCTATCGGGCCACGGCGGGTGGGAACGCTGATCATTAGCGCCGGACGGCCGAACACTGGATAATAGAGGGACTGATCGAGATGTAAGTGGCTCGCTGGAGTACCGCCAGACGACGGCCGTCGGGCCTGTGCGGCGGTTGCGCCTCGGTGCGGCCCCAAGGCAGGGAAGGGGAGCAGGATGGCGGCGATGAAGCCGCGGACGGGTGACGGTCCGCTTGAGGTCACCAAGGAGGGCCGTGGCATCGTGATGCGCGTGCCGCTTGAGGGTGGCGGGCGTCTGGTGGTCGAACTGACCCCGGACGAGGCCCGCGCGCTCGGCGAGGCGCTGAACACCTGCGTCGGCTGACCGCTGCCGTGAGTGGCCTGGGAGTCCCTGCTGCCCGGGCCACGAGGTTCCTCGATCTGCGGTAGTTGCCAAGCCCACTTTCACTGTTCCGATGACATGCAGCCCGCAGTCTCGTGCGGTCGGCCTGGACGATCGATGCCTAGCTGCTGCCGGCCTGCTTGACGGCGGCAAGCAGGCCATTGCCGATCGGCAGTAGCAGCGGAGTCAGCCGCTCGTCAGCCCTGACCTGCTCGCGTACCTCAGCAGCCGCGGCAGCCTCGGCGTCGGTTGGCAGCCGCTCGTTTCCAGTGCTGCCCGGCAGCGCGGCGTTGAACAGGACGATTCCGCCCGGCCGGAGCAACCGGAGGGCGCTGGCCAGGTAGTCACTGAGCTCAAGCCGATCAGCGTCGCAAAACACGATGTCATAGGCGCTATCGGCGAGCCGCGGGAGTACTTCGAGCGCCAGGCCGCCGATCAGCCGGTACCTGCTAGCCGGGAAGCCGGCCGCAAGGTAGGCCGCGCGTGCCAGTCGCTGATGCTCAGGCTCGGAGTCGACCGTCGTCAGAACCGCGGCGGGCCGCATGCCGCGCAACAGCCAGATCCCGGAGGTGCCGCAGCCGGTACCGATCTCCACTACCGACCTCGCCCCGATAGCGGCAGCAACGAACCGGAGCGCGCCGCCGGTCAGCGCGCTCACCGGCGCTGCCCCACCCACCTCGGCTGCATTCCGCCGAGCGTTGATCAGGGCGTCATCCTCGGGCAAGAAGTCGTCGACGTAGGCGAGCGTGCCCGCACTGATCGAAATGAGTACCTCCGCATCGGCCGGCTCCTGCCGCTGCCGGCAGTTGGCCGTCCTGACCTTGTTCACCGTCTTCTGCCCGCTGTCGCGGGCTGCTGTCTGGGCCGCACTGTCCTGGGCCTCAAGGCCGCAGCCTAGCTGGCAGCCCGGCGATCCGGGAACCAGCCAGGTAACCTTGTGCGTTAACGGGTGCGATAGGCAGGCGGAGCATAAGCGCAGGGCTGCGGGTTGACTTGCCGGAAGCGGGAAATATCTACCTTCGGCGGCATCGCCGCAGCAGATGGCTGGGCGCGGACGCTATGCCAGCGGCCGGATCGACGGAACAACGCCGACCCGCCAGAGGTTTGGGTAGGAGTAGGGCGTTGAAGGGTGTGAGCCGGTGCAGGGGGACAAGGTAGAGCAGGCGGGCCCGGCCGAGGAAGCCGCAGAGGCCGTCCAGTGGACGCCGCCAAGCTGGGAGACGGTGGTGCGCGACCACTCCGCGCGCGTATATCGGCTTGCCTACCGGCTCACCGGCAACAGCCACGACGCGGAGGACCTGACACAGGAAGTGTTCGTCCGGGTGTTCCGCTCGCTGGACAGCTACATTCCCGGCACGTTTGAGGGATGGCTGCACCGGATCACGACCAACCTCTTCCTCGATATGGCGCGCCGGAAGCAGCGGATCAGGTTCGAGGGCTTGGCAGACGAAACTGAGGCGCGGCTCGGTGGCACTGAGCCAACGCCGGCTCAGGCGTTTGACGACCGGCATCTCGACGGGGACATTCACGCGGCACTGATGGCACTTGCACCCGAGTACCGGGCGGCGGTCATTCTCTGCGACATCGAGGGTCTGTCCTACGAGGAGATTGCGGACACTCTGGATGTGAAGCTTGGTACCGTCCGCAGCCGGATTCATCGTGGCCGGGCGCAGCTCAGGCAGGCACTCGAGCACCGGCGGCCTCGGCGCCTTGGCGCGCCGGTGCCGCAGCCAAGGCTGCAACTAGACGTACCGGTGGCGCAGGGAGGTCAGCCTTGACGCACCTCGGCCAGCGGATATCCGCGCTGATCGACGGTGAGCTCGATCGCAGCGAGCGCGAGCGCGTGCTCCTGCATATGGGCAAGTGCGGGTCATGCCGTGACGAGGTCGCCGCGCTCCGGATGCTCAAGCGCAGGATGAATGACCTGGGTGAGGCCGCCGCGGGCGCCGGACTGACCGGACGGCTCATGCGCCTGAGGGAATCTGGTCTGGCGGATGGGATGCCGGCGGCTGAAGCTGCGTGGCCGCCTCCGCCCCCGCCGGGCGGCTGGCAGTTCCCTCGCCAGGCGGCACGAACAGAGCAGCGAGTCGGCCGGTATTTCCTGACCGGGTCGCTCGTGGTCTTCCTGGCCGGTCTCGGCACGGCTGCGTTCATTGCCGGGGGCGAGCCGCAGGCACAGGCTCCGTCACTACCAGTGACACCAAGCGTAGACGTACTGGTTGTCCCGCACGGGCAGCTGAACGCTCGGGACGGCCGCCTGCGCCGCCACAGCGAATCTCACGCTGCCCCGTACATGATGGCATCGCCGCACGTGCACTGACCGGTGCTGAATTTCGGCATCGCCTCCGCTACGCGGGGATTCTGATGATGGCGGGTCACGGGCTACGCTGTGAGGGCGGGCCGCAGCCTGCGTGGTCTCAGCCCTTGGAGCCTGCCGGTGTTTGACTTGGACCTGCCCAAGATCTTGTTCCTCGGGGTCGTAGCGCTGATCGTCTTCGGCCCCGAGCGACTGCCTGGTATGGCCGCCCAGGCCGGGCGCGCGTTGCGGGAACTGCGGAGGATGGCCGACGGTGCAAAATCGGAGCTGCAGGAAAACCTCGGCCCCGAGTTCAGCCAGTTCGACCTTGCCGACATCAACCCGAAGCACTTCGTCCGCAAGCACCTGCTCGATGAGCTGTCCGGCGATCCTGTCGTGATCGGCGGCAACGGGAGTAACGGCAATAACGCCGCGACGCTAGCAAGCCGGGCGCCATCCGTCATCAGACTGCTGCCTGGCGAGACCCCGCCCTATGACGTTGAGGCCACCTGACCTGCCAGGGCTCTAGACGGGTGTCAGGCCTAGCTGGCGGCCCGCCAGGCTCCTGGACCGGCCGGCCAAGTTCTCGGCGATCTTCCGTAGCTGCTGAGACGCCGGCGCGTCGGGATCGGAAAGTACCAGGGGAATGCCGCTGTCTCCGGCTTCCCGCAGTCTCGGTTCGATCGGGATCTCGCCGAGCAGCGGCACCGGGGCGCCGGTAAGCCTGGTCAGCGTGTCGGCGACGGCGCTGCCGCCGCCCGCGCCAAACACGTCCACTCGCTCGCCGCAATGCGGACATGGCAGGTAGGACATGTTCTCGATCACGCCAACCACGTGCTGATGCAGCTGGACGGCCAGCGATCCGGCCCGTTCGGCGACCTCGGCCGAGGCCAGCTGGGGCGTTGTCACAACGAGCAGCTCGCTGCCCGGGACCAGGTGTGCTGCGGAGATGGCAACGTCACCGGTGCCCGGCGGCAAGTCAAGTAGCAAGATGTCCAGATCGCCCCAGAACACGTCCGCAAGGAACTGCTGCAGCAGCCGGTGCAGGATGGGGCCGCGCAGCGGCAGCGGCTCGTTGCCTTTCTTCAGCATGCCGCTGGAGATGGTCCGGACACCGTGAGCGGTCGGCGGCATGATCATCTGCTCAACCTGGGTCGGACGGTCCGTGACGCCCAGCATACGCGGCACCGAATGTCCATAAATATCCGCATCAAGCAGGCCAACCGTATGGCCGAGCGCGGCCAGCGCTACGGCCAGGTTGACAGTTACAGACGACTTGCCGACGCCGCCCTTGCCGCTAGCGATCGCATAGACCTTGGTCAGCGAGCCGGGCTTGGCGAACGGGATTTCCTTCTCCGGCTGGCCGCCGCGGAGCTTGGTCTGCAGCTCGCGCCGCTGCCCCTCGCTCATCACGTCCAGCTCGACCCGAACCGCCGTGACACCGCCCAGCTTGCCGACCGCGGCGGTCACGTCCCTCGTGATGGTGTCCCGGAGGGGGCAACCCGAGACGGTCAGCCACACGCCGACGAGTACTACGCCCCCCGGTGTGACCTCGATGCTCTTCACCATGCCCAGATCGGTGATCGGGCGG
>DATMMA010000283.1:0-15856 GCA_035570295.1 Streptosporangiaceae bacterium | reverse complement strand
GGAGCCGGCGTGTGCTGATGCGCTGGTGTGCACTGATGTGCCGGCACCTGAAGTGGTGCTGGCGCTCGCCGCTGTTGCAGCGGCGACTGAGGCGCTGAGTGCGGTGAAGGCCGCGATGAGTCCGGTCGCGACGCGACGGGTCCCCCGAAGAGTGTTATTCACGGCCCGACAATAGACCCTGAAGTACGGATAAAACTAGCTCTTTCAAAGGCATCGTGGCTTTGCGCTATTGCCGGCAAAAGGACGCACGGCATCGGGCCAGATGCGAAAACAGCCAACGCTACACGAGGGGATCCATCACATCGGATCAACCGGTCTGTCTGGGCTTGCGGCTCGCCCAGCGATCTTGTGGCCTTGCCCGGAGCATCCGCGTGTAACAGGAAGCCAGCCCGGCTTCTGGTGATCACGCTGCCGGTGGTGCTAGGTGGCGTAGTCCTGGTCTCAGGCATGATCGGAAACCACGGCACCGCACGTCATCCAGTGGCGGGAGCGCTACTCGGGCTCGCGACCAGCGCCGCCTTTGCATGCTTCCTGCTGATCTTGCGTCAGACAGCCGGTCAGGCCCGGCACGCGGCCGGCCAGCTCTTTGACGCCACGGCGGGTGCTGCAGTAGGGGCCCTGCTGCTAGGGCTGATGTCCGGGGGACTGCAACTGGCGATCCCATGGCGCTCACTGGGCTGGCTGCTCGTGCTGACGCTGACAAGCGGCATCGTCGGCTGGCTGCTCATCACCAGATCGCTCCCTCACCTGCCCGCCACAGTGTCGGCGCTCATCCTGCTACTGGAACCGGTCGGCGCGATAATCCTGGCGGCTATCTTCCTGAGCCAACGGCCAAGCCTTCTCCAGATTGCCGGGGCCGTCCTGGTATGCGGCGGCGTGCTGGTCGTCGCCAGAGGCCAAGCGACGACTGAGAAGTTCTCCTCCCGGTCGGCGGCCCGATCGTCATCATCAAAGACAGATGCCGCGCTCTGATCTTGGTGGCCATCGGCAACCTGCTCGGCACTGATACTGCCGGGTGACCCGCAACGCCCGCCCGGAACGCCGTTTCCGGGGCGCCGGGCGGGCGATTGCTATTCAGTTGTTCTGGTGGTCAGCTGCTTTTGCTGAGCGTGGCATTGATTCCGGACTGGGTCTGGCCTGCGCCGACGGGGATGGGGGTCGCCGCCGTCTCCGATGCCGCGTCGCCATTCCACTGGGTTGCGTACCCGGTGGCTCCGCAGCCCGATGAGAATCGCACCTTGTAATCGCCAGGGAGCAGATCTGCCAGGGTGTAGCCCCCGCTCGTTCTGGTGACGGCGACCACTGGCAGCGATCCGCTGGCCTGCGGAACCGCGGTGACGCATATTCCGGCGAGCGGGCTCGCCGACGGCCCGGTAGAGACTGTGCCGGTGATCTGCCCGTCTGGCTGCAGGGTCGCGTCGATCGACGGTGCGGTGGCACCGACGGTGACGGGGACCGGTGACGCACTTCCCCGTGTGGCCTCGTTGTTGTACCACTGGGGCGCCAGTCCAGGCGCGCCGAGCAGGCACTGCGGGTCGCCGAAGTCGACCAGGTAGGTGCCCGCCGCCAGTCCGGTGGCCCGGTAAGTGCCGTCCAGACCTGTGAAGACGGTGTCGACAGGCTGAGCCGAGTTATTGATGTAGATCTCGACGCAGGTTTCGGAAACGGGCTGGCCGGTCGATGCCTTGACGGTTCCAGCGATCGAACCGCCTGGATGCATCGTGGCGTTGACGCCAGTCTTCGCGTGCGGCGCGGTCACCCGGATGTGCGTCACCACCGTTATCAGGTTCTGGTTGCTGCATGGGAAGAACTCGACGGTGTAACGGCCGGAGGCCAGACCCGGAACGGTGTAGGTGCCGGCCTTGCCGGTAACAGCCGCGCCGATGGGAACCGTGGATCCGCTGGCAGCGACGATGCAGATGTTCCGAAGCGGCGTGCCGGCCACGTTAACCACGTGGCCGGAGATCGTGCCGCCGATGACGAGGCGGCCGTTGATCGCGGACGCCGTCTTGCCTGGCCGTACTTTCACCGGGGTCGCAGCCTGCGCCGTGGTCTTGTCCCGGAACCACTGCTCGGCGTATCGCGTCGAGCCGGTGCACGGCTCGAACGACACCTGATAGCGACCGGCAGCCAGGCCCGAGATCTGGTATGTGCCGCGAGACCCGGTGATCCCCAGGTCAGACTCGCCGAGGAGAACACTGGTGGCAGGCAGGCCCGAGATGCCCGCGGTATTGACGGCGAACACGCAGACGCCGGCCAGCGGATGCCCGGCCTTGCCGGTCACTACACCCTTGATGGTGCCGCCGGGCTGCAGGGCTGCGTTGATGTTGGCTGTCCGGCCGACCGTTGCCGACACCAGGTCCGCAGTCGCTGCGTCCGGGGCTCCGGGGAA
Source organism: Streptosporangiaceae bacterium (assembly GCA_035570295.1). GTDB lineage: Bacteria > Actinomycetota > Actinomycetes > Streptosporangiales > Streptosporangiaceae > JAJYUU01. Next base: position 13,464 of record DATMMA010000283.1, on the reverse strand, counting down.
CCAGTCGTTCGCGTACCGCTGCTCGATGCCGCAGCCAAAGTTGATCAGGTACTGGCCTGGTGCGAGGTCAGGGATCGTGTAGGTGCCCTTGCCGTTGGTCTGTGCCTCGTTCACCGGGCCAAATGCGGCCTCAGCCGGTGTCGTGGCAGAGACGCACACGCCTGATAGCGCATGCCCGGCGGTGTTGGTCACCTTCCCGGTGATCGTCGCGCCGGGCTGCAGCACGGCGTCTACGTCGCTGTTGATTTCCCCGGTGGTCAGCGTGATCGGCGTGGCCGTGTTCTGGCTGGGCTGGTTGTCATACCAGTTCGGCGCGTAGTTGCCGGAGTTGCCGCAGCCGCTGGTGAAGCCGACCTGGTAAGTGCCCGCTGATAGCTGATTGATCACGTAGTTACCGTTGTTGTCTAGCCCGACATTGGCGGTTGCATTGTCGTTGCCGGCGATCTCGACGCACATGCCGGACACCGGGTTGCTTGCGCTGTCAGTGATCGTTCCCGAAATCGTGGCGCCGGGCAGGAGCACGGCGTCGACATGGCTCGCCTGCTGGCCAGCGGTTGTGTGCGCGGTCAGGGTCACCGACGTGTAGTTGCCGTTGTTGCGGCAGCCGGGCGAGAAATTGAGCTGGAACGTGCCGCCGGTGAGCCCGACGGCGCGGTACTCGCCCTTGCTATTGGTTGCCGTGAAGTAGCTGACCAGCCCGCTGGCATTGCTCGCGTCGACGCAGATGCCCTTCAGCGGTGTGCTGCCGGAGCTGGTTTTCACCGTGACCGTGCCGGTGATGCTCGCACCCGGTGCGAGCTTCTGGTTAACCGTCCGGTGCTGACCAAGGCCGACCTTGACAGAACGGTGCGTGGCAGGTGCGTAGTTGGCGCCCCGCGAGCCGCAGCCGATCTCGAAGAACAGGGAGTACTTACCAGGGAACAATGAGTGGAGATGATAACTGCCGTTCGCGGCCGTGTGATCCTGGTAGTTCACGAACTGGCCATGTCCCACGTTGGCATCGGCGAAGACGCAGATGCCGCGCAGCTTGGTGCCAGACTTACCAGTGACGGTGCCGGAGATCTCGCCGCCGAGGCGGAGGTCCGCGTTGATGCCGGAAGTCTTGTGGCCGGCCCTTATCCGCACCGCGGTCGCCTTGCCGCCGTACGGGCTGTTGTCGTCCTTGTAGAGCTGCTGCAGCCAGTTCGCGCGACTCTGGCAGACGCCGAGCGGATCAAAGATCACGTAATACCGGCCGGGCGCGACACCGCGGATCGTGTAGGTGCCGTTTTTCGCTGTCTGCGCGTCGTAGCTGTGAGGTCCGTTGACTGCCGTCACTATCAGGCAGATGCCGCCGAGGGGCTTGCCCTTGCCGGTGACCTTGCCGCTGATCTGGCCGGTCTTGGCTGCCGCGGCGGCGCTGACGCTGCGGCTGCTGGCGGCAAGTGCCCGCTGGAACGAGGCTTGCCTCGCTGCGATAGCGGCTGCGGGGTTGACCGGCCTGAGCATCACGGCGGGAACGTGCCGGGTCTGGCCGGCGGCGACCTGCACGCGCGCGGCTTTGCTCAGCGTGGTCGCGCCGCCGGACCAGGTGGTCAGGTAGCGGCCGGCTCCGGCGCAATCCCGGTACTCGAGCGCGTAGCCGCCGACCGCCAGGCCGGCTAGCCGGAACGTGCCGTCGGCCGCGGCCGTGGTCGTCAGGGTGCGGCCGCCGCTGACGGCGGTCACGCAGGCGCCCGCGACGGACTGGTGGTCGAACCCGGTCACGCTGCCCGTGATCGCGCCCTGCTGGCCCGGCTGACCGTGCGCGGCCCGCTTGGCCTGCTGCTGGAGCATGGCGAGCTGCGCCAGGCTTGGCGCGCGACTCGCCGGGCTGCCGGTGGCGTGAGCTGCTGTGCTGGCGGGTGCTGATGTGCTGGCACCTGCAGCGGTGCTGGCGCTTGCCGTTGTTGCCGCAACGACTGAAGCGCTGATTGCGGTGAAGGCCGCGATGAGCCCAGCCGCGACGAGACGGGTCCCCCGAAGAGAGTTATTCACGGCCCGACAATAGACCGTGAAGCGCCGATAAAACTAGCTGTCAAACGTACGGCGGCTCTCGCTCATTGCCGGGGAAAAGGGACGCGCGCTGTATCGGGCCCAGATGGGAAACAGCGGCTGCCCGGCCCCCATTGCCAGGTGCCGGGCGACGGCTGTCCTGATTGGCCTTCTGGCGCTCGCCCCGCCCTGGGACTCCAGGTCCCTGGGCAGGGCGGTCGCTCAGTTGCCGCTATTCAGTTGTCCTGGTGCTCAGCCGCTCTTTGCGAGCGTCGCGCTAGTCCCGGACTTGTCCTGGCCGGGACCAACGCTGATGACCGTCGCTGTCTTCTGCGAGGTCTTCTGCTGCCACCACTGGCTCACGTAGCCGACGGCTCCGCAGCCTGCGGAGAACTTCACCTTGTACTGGCCGGGCACCAGATCGGCCAGCGTGTAACCGCTCGACCGAGTCACGGCAACCACGGGCAGTGCCGAGCCGGCCGGCAACGGTACCGCGGTGACGCACGCGCCGCTGAGCGGCGACGCTGACGACCCGGATGCAGATACTGTGCCGGTGATCTCCCCGTCTGCCTGCAGCGCCGCGTCGATCGACGACGTGGTGCTCCCGACGGCGGTGACGCTGACCGGCTGAGCGGTTCCCCTGCTTAGCTGGCCGTTGAACCACTGCGGTGCCAGGCCGGGCGCGGAGTTGCACTGCGGATCGCCGAAGTACACCTCGTAGGTGCCGACCGGCAAACCGGTGGCCCGGTAACTACCGTCCGGGCCAGTGAAGACGGCATCGACCGGCACGGCCGAGTTCCCGCTGTAGACCTCGACGCAGGTGCCCGAGACGTCCGGCCCGGAAGCCGAGCCCGCTGTGACTGTCCCGGCGATCGAGCCCCCGGGCTTCATCGTGGCGTTAACGCCCGTTGTGGCGTGCGGCGCGGTGACCTGGGCCTGCCCGGACACCGTGACCAGGTTCTGGTTGAAGCAGGACGCGAACTCGATGGTGTACCGGCCGGAGTTCAGCCCGGGGATGGTGTAGGTGCCGGTCTTGCCGGTGAACCTCACGCCCACGACGCCAGCGGACTGGTTGGCAACGACGACGCAGATGTTGCGCAGCGGCTTGCCGGACGCATTGACCACGCGACCGGAAATCCGCCCGCCCAAGACGAGGTGGCCATCGATTCCGGGCGTCGTTTTGCCCGCCCGGACCGTGACATCAGTCGCGGCCCCAGGTGAGGTCTTGCCCCGGTACCACTGCTCGGCGCGTCGCTGCGAGCCATTGCACGGGACGAACGCCACCCGGTAGCGACCGGCAGCCAGGCCCGAGATCTGGTAGGTGCCGCGAGAGATGGTGGTCCCAAGCGGGCCGGCGTAGCCGGAGCCGAAGATCAGACCGACGACGGCGCTGCCGCCCAGGGTCGGCTGAGCGCCCTTGGTATTGAGGGCCTCCGCGCAGACACCGGAAAGCGGCACCCCGGCTTCGCTCGTGACCACACCCTTGATGGTGCCGCCGGGCTGCAGGGCCGCGTTGATGTTGGCTGTCCGGCCGGCCGGTGCCGACACCAGGTCAGCGGCTCCGGAGTCCGGCGCGCCAGGGAACCACTGCTCGCCGTACCGCCCGGATCCGCAGCCAAAGTTGATGAGGTACTGGCCTGGCGCGAGGTTGGCGAGCGTATAGCTGCCGTGCTGGGTGTTGGCCTGCCCGTAGGAAAACACACCCAGGTCGGCATTGGATTGCGTGGCGTCGACACAGACCCCGGACAGGGCGTTCCCGCCGCTGGTCACTTTGCCGGTGATCGTCGCGCCGGGCGGCATCGGGGCGTCGATGGTGACCACGTCGCCGGCCGTCACCTTGATCCACGATGCGGTGCTCTCGCTGGGCTGATCCTTGTACCAGTACGGGGCGTAGCTGCCGCTGTTGCCGCAGCCGCCGTAGAAACCGACCTGGTAACTGTCGGCCGGGAGCCGATCCATGGAGTAAGAACCGTTTGTACCGAGAACACCGTATCCACCGAATCCACCTGCGCCTGCGATGTTAGTGGTGTCGATCTCGACGCAGATGCCGGACAGCGGCTTGCCGCCGCTGCCGGTGATGGTTCCCTGGATGATTGCGCCAGGCTGTAGCACGGCGTTGACACCGCTGGTCTGATGGCCCGCTGTTGTTCGCGCGGTCAGGGTCACCGATGTGTAGTTCCCGTTGTTCTTGCAGCCGGGCGAGAAATAGAGCTGGAAGCTGCCACCGGTGAGCCCGATGAGCCGGTAGTGGCCCTCGCTATTGGTTGCCGTCTGACCGCTGAACACGTCGGGATAGTTCGGGTAGACACAGATGCCGCTGAGCGCCTTGCCGGAACTGCTGCCCAGCGTCACCGTGCCGGTGATGGCCGCACCCGGTGCGAGCTTCTGGTTAACAGTGCTGGTTTGCCCGAGGCGGACAAAGACCCTGAAGCGGTCGGCGGGGGCGTAGTTACTGCCGTGTGAGCCGCAGCCGATGCGGAACTGGATCGTGTACTTGCCGGGGAACAGCGCATGCAGGTGGTAGGTGCCATTCGCGGCCGTCCGGGTCTCGGTGCCGAAGAAGTCTCGGTGCGCGAGCGCGCCATAGCCCGACACGCAGATGCCGCGCAACTTGGCGCCGGACTTGCTAGTGACTGTGCCGGAGATCTCGCCGCCGAGGCGCAGGCTCGCGTTGATTCCGGTGACCTTGTGACCAGCGCGGACCTTCACGACGGTTCCGATGCCGTGGAACAGAGCTGACGGGCCGGCGTGGTTCTTGTAGACCTGCTGCAGCCAGTTCCCGTGACCCGGGCAGGAGACACGAGCAAAGATGACGTGATAGCGGCCGGCGACCACGTCGCGGACCGTGTAGGTGCCGCTCTTGCCGGTCGTCGCGGCGTAGCCGTGACCGGTTCGTACCGGTACCACTGTCACGCAGATGCCGCGGAGCGCCTTGCCCTTGCCGGTGATCTTGCCGGTGATCTCGCCGGTCTTGGCCGCTGTTGCTGCACTGATGCTGCGGTTGTTCGCGGCGAGCTCGCGGCGGACCGACGCCTGCCCGGCGGCGATGGCGGCCGCAGGGTTAGCCGGCTTCAGGATCATGACGGGAACGCGCCGCAGGCGGCCGGCCGTGACTTGCACGCGCGCGGCTGCGTTCTGCGTGCTCGTCCCGCCTGACCAGGTGGTCAGGTAGCCAGACGCGCTGGTCAGGTTGCGGCCGGCCGCCGAACAGTCCCGGTACTCGAGTGCGTAGCTGCCAGCGGTCAGGCCGGCCAGCCGGAAGGTGCCGTCAGGCGCGGCCAAGGTAGTCACGCTGCGTCCGGCGCCGACGGCGGTCACGCAGGCGCCGGCGACCGGCTGGCCGTCGAACCCGACAACGCTGCCGGTGAGTGCCCCTTGCTGGCTCGGGCCTGCATGCGAGCCCCGGTTCGCCCGCTGCTCGAGCATGGCGATCTGCGCCAGGCTGGGCGGACGCTGTGCGGGGCTGCTGGCATGTGCTGATGTGCTGGCGCGTGCTGATGTGCTGGCACGCGAAGCGGTGCTGGCTGTTGCCACTGTGGCAGTCGCGACTGATGCGCTGACTGCGGTGCAGAGTGCGATGAGGCCGGCCGCGGCAAGGCGGCTCCCCCGGATTGTTTTCATCACGGGGCGAGAATAGACCCTGAGCGGGGGATAAAACTAGTTACTTGGAACAAAAGGCGGCATTTGCTAATTAGCCACGAAAAGGGTTATTAGCCTGTCCAGGCGCCGACTTCCGGGCGTAACCTTGCCTTTCGCTGCAGCGAGTCGTCATGGGGTCATAACGGCGTCGATGCTGACAGTCGCCTTCCCGGCCGAGACAGGGACTGGCGTTGCGCCCGCTGCCGACGGGGCATCGTCGTACCACTGCGTGGCGTAGCCAGTGATCCCGCAGGCGGCTGAGAACGTCACCCGGTAGCTGCCGGGGAGGAGGCTGTCGATCGCATAGCTGCCGGTGCTCGTCGTCACCGCGACGACCGGAGCGACCCCCGCCGTAGTCGGTTGCGCCGTTACGCAGATCCCGCCCAGCGGCTGCGCGCCGGGGCCATCGACCGTGCCGGTGATCTGCCCGTCCTGCTGCAGCGTCGCGTCGACGCCGGCCACCGCTGAATCCGGACCGGCTTGAATCAGCCTGGGGTAGCGCTGCGGCACCACCGCCTGCGTGCCGGTGATGCAGTCGGCGGTGAACAGCAGGCTGTACTTACCCGCTGCCAGGCCGGTGAGGCTATACCTGCCCGCAGCGTTGGTGACCGCGGTGCTGCCGATGCCCTCGCCCGTTCTCGGAGTGGCTTCGACGCAGATGCCCGCTGCGGGAACTGGTGAGCCGCCGCCTTCGGCCCCCGCGAGCACCGTCCCGTCGATGAATCCGCCGTCACCCAGCACGGCGTTCACTCCGGTGGTTGGCCGGGATGTCCCGACCCTCACTCCGGTCTTCGCGACCGGTGCCAGCGTCGGCGAGGCCTGGGTGCACTCGGCGAACCGGAGTGTGTAGATGCCAGACGGTACTTCGCCGATCAGGTACCGGCCGTGACGGTTGGTCAGCGCGAAGCCGACGGGGCTGCCCCGGCGGTCGGTCGCGATGACGCAGACGTTGGCCAGCCGCCTTCCGGTCTGGGACGTGACCGTGCCGGAGACGGACTGCCCCGCGTGCAGGGCCGCGTTGATTCCCGCCGTGACGTGACCAGCCGTCACCCTGACCGGCGTCGCCGATCCTTCGCTTGCCTTGCCGCGGTACCACTGGATCGCGTAATGCCCGCCATAGCAGGGCAGGAACTCGACCTTGTAGCTGCCCGTCGACAAGCCGGTGATCCGGTAGTGGCCGTGCATGTTCGGCGCCGGGATCGTGATGATGATCGCGAGTCCCAGCGAGGCCGGCTCGGTCGGATCGAGCGCAACAGGGCAGAAGGCGCGCAGCAGCCTGCCGCCCTTGCCCCGCACCGTGCCGGTGATCGCGCCGCCGGTGCGCATGACTGCGTTGATCCCGGTAGTGACGGCGCCCGCGTCGGCGGAGATCAGGCTGGCGGTGGTGAGATGCGGCGCCGCTGAGTACCACTGCGCGGCGAGGTTGGCATTGCCGCAGCTGAAGAACTGCGCGTAGTACGGGCCCGGCGCGAGGTTCGGGATACTGTATCTGCCAGCCGAATTGGTGCCGACAACTGCAGAACCGAACTGGCCAGCGAGGATGAGGTCGAGAAGGCTGGGGCCAAAGCCGCCGAGATTCTGCGGCGACTGAAGCACTAGGCAGACGCCGCGCAGCCCGTGGCCGAGGATGTTCGTGACCCGGCCTGTGATCGTCGCGCCAACGGCCATGCTGGCGTCGATACCGGTTCTCGTCTGGCCGAGACCGATCCGGACGATCGCGGCCGATTCAGGGCTCACCTGACCCGGGTAGTACTGCGGTGCGTAGCTGCCGGAGTTACCGCAGCCACCGCTGAAGCTGACCACGAAACGGCCGGGCGGGACTTGCCGGAGCGTGTAGCTGCCGTTGGCTGAGGTGACCCCTTCGCCGAAGCCGCTGCGGGACTCGGCGGTCACGCAGATGCCGGCGATCGGTGCCGTGCTGGTACCAGATGTGGTGACCGTCCCGGTGATTTCGCCGCCCGGTCGCAGGATTGCGTCGACGCCGGTCGTCTTCCTGCCTGCAGTGACCCGCGCGGCCTTGGTCTGGTCCAGATAGTTGCCGTGATTCCCGCAACCGGTCGAGAACGTCAGCTGGTAACGGCCAGTGCCCAGGCCCTTGAGGAGGTAAGCGCCATTCCTGCCGGTGGTGGCGCTAGCGAAGTCGGGATCTCCGCCCGTGCCAACAGCCTGAACGCAAATCCCGTGCAGCACAGGACCGCGTGCGCTGCCACCGTGCACGGTGCCGGCGATCTCGCCGCCGACGCGGAGCTTGGCGTCGATGCCGGTCAGGTGGGTGCCCGCCGGTACCGAGAGCGTGGTTGCCTTAGCCTCGCTGGCCGAGTGCTTCCACCATTGCGGTGCGTAGTTGCCATTGTTGCCGCAGCCGGTCGTGAACTGCACGGTGACTTTGGTGCCTGGCAGGCCGCCAGTGTCGGGCCCGAATCTGTAGGTTCCGCGACGGCTGGTTGACACGCCGACGCCTGACTGGCCGCCGGGGACATTGGCCCACGCCGTGACGCAGATCCCGCTCAGCCGGCGGCCTGCCGGGCTGAACACCGTGCCGGAGATCGTGGGCGCATTGGTGCTCACCTGCCGGGGGTGCTCGCGCAGCGCGCGCTGCTGTGCTGCGATCGCCGTCTGCGGGTCAGTCGGCCGCAGGTCGACCGGACCGAGCGCGATCGAGCGGCCGGACAGCACGGTTACGTGTTCCGCCCCGGCGGGGGTGAAGCTGCGGCCGTACCACTCGTGGAAGTAGCCTGCCGGATCCGAGCAGTCCGAGAACCCGATGGTGTAGGAGCCGGGGACGAGGCCTTCAACGATGTAGCGGCCAGCGCTGTCGGTAAGCACAGTGCGGGCAGCGCGCATGCCCGCCGTGCTGGTGACGGTGACGCAGGCGCGTCCTAGCGGTACCTGGCCGGCCCCGAGGACGATTCCGGTCAGCGCACCGACAGAGGCGGCGGCCGCGCTCTGCGGCGCGGAGTGTTGGGCTGCCGGGTGCCGGGCCGCCGGAGGCCTCGCTTGGACCGCCGCCCCGGCGCTGGGCGCTAGTCCGGTAGCCAAACCTGCGAGAATGATCGTAGAAATGGCCAGAATCCGGATGGCGCGCGCGCAATGTGCTCTCGTCACGTCGCGAGCTTAGACTGCAGCTACCCTGGCAAACGCCAATTCTCCGCAGCTACCTGACTGGGCGCCGCGGTGAGGTCGGCCGGGCGTCGCGGACGCTCCCGTTGCGCCACCGCCCGGCAGCGCGGGCTAGCTAGCCTTGCGGACCTCGGCAAGCTGTTCTGCTCCATCAGACTCGGCGGCGGCCAGGTCCGCAGCCGGAGCGCCGCCGCTGAGCACGCGGAGCGCGTCCGGCGCCAGGTAAGCGTGAACCGGGGTGCCCTGCGTGAGACGTGTCTGCCCGCCGTCATTCTGCAGCAACGCCTGCACGTCGGTGCCGGCCGCCAGCCGGAGGAAGACCTGAGTCGCGGAGCCGAGGTACACAAGCCGCTCGACCATAGCGGGCACCCGGTTCGGGCCTGGCGAGCCGTACTCCTCGATCCGCACCCGTTCCGGCCGGATGACCGCGTGCGACTTGTCCGGCGCATCCAGTCCGCCGTGCTCGACGGTCAGGACGCTCTCGCCAAGCCGAACCTCGCAGCTCGAGCCAGGACCACGCGAGACAACGTCGACCGGCATCAGGTTCGAGACGCCGAGGAAGTCGGCTACATAGGTGTCGGCGGGCGACTCGTATACCTCAGCGGGCGGGCCGATCTGGACGACCTTGCCATCCCGCATGACCGCGAGCCGGTCGGACATGGTGAGCGCTTCCTCCTGGTCGTGGGTGACGTAGAGGAAGGTGATGCCAACCTGCTCTTGCAACGCCTTCAGCTCAACCTTGAGTGACCGCCTGAGCTTGGCGTCGAGCGCCCCGAGCGGTTCGTCCAGCAGCAGCACGGACGGCTGCAGGACCAGTGCCCTGGCCAGCGCTACTCGCTGCTGCTGGCCGCCGGACAGCTGTCCCGGCCGGCGCTTGGCGAACTGCTTCAGCTTCACAAGCTCGAGGGCGGAGTAAACCCGCTGATCCAGTTCCGCCTTCGACAGCCGCTTGTTCCTGAGCCCGAACGCGACGTTGTCGAAGACGGTTAGGAACGGGAAGAGCGCATAGCTCTGGAAGACGGTGTTCACGTTGCGCCGGTGCGGCGGCACGGCAGAGACGTCGACGCCGTCGAGCAGGATGCGGCCCGAGCTGGGCTGCTCGAAGCCGGCGATCAGGCGGAGGGTAGTCGTCTTGCCGCAACCAGAGGGCCCCAGCAGTGAGAAAAACTCGCCGCTGGCAACCTGCAGGTCGACGTTGTCGACCGCCACTTCGGTGAAGCGCTTCGTCAGCGAGACAAGCTCGATGCGACCACCAGCCACCTTGGCCACCTACCCTTCGGTCATTGCCGCCGGCTCGATGAGTTGCGGCCTCGGCCAGGTTTCCAGTCGAAGCCGAGCTGATCAGCAACAAAATGCATACTTAGCTCAAATGCTCGCGTCGAGTCAACTACCGGATCTTCGAGGGCGATCTGGATAGTCAGCCCGTCCATTAGCGTCGACAGGTAGATTGCGAAGCCGCCGGCATCCACCGGGCGGAACTCGCCCGCTTCCTGGCCCTGGAGCACCAGCGCTCCGATGACTTCCCGCCAGCGCTCGTCAGACTTCTGCCGGACGCCGGCCACCTCCGGGTTCCTGGCGGCCTGGGCCCAGAAGTCCAGCCACAGCTGCCACGAGCTAGCCGGTTCCGGATCCGCCTCGGGCAGGACGGTCATCGCGACGATCTCTTCGAGCCGCGCGGCCGCTGTCGGCAGGCCGGCCATCCTGCTCTGGCCGACGGCGTACCAGGTGTCCTCGTAGTACCTGATGGCCTCGGTGAGGAGTTGGTCCTTGGTCTTGAAGTAGTAGATGACAAGGGCAGGGCTGACGCCTGCTCGCTCGGCCACGTCGGCGATCCGGGTGTCGGCATATCCCCGCGCCGAGATAACCTCGAGCGCCGCGTGCAGCATCTGCTCTCGCCGCTGATCAGCCGTCCCCGGCACGTCCGTGCCGTCGGCTGCGCGAGTTGTCATCGCGGCAGTTCCTCTCATGACGGCAATAATTCCTGCTCTTGGCGCCGTCTGTCTGCGTATTGGCTTCGGTTCCCGATCGCCGCCAGGCGAATCGCGCCCCGTTCGGCCCGCGACGCTGACAAGGTCCAGTGCGCAGCTTTGCCGGTCTCTCTTGCTTACAGGCTAGCAGTTTTCTAAACTGAACATTCAGTCAAACATGCGCGGCCACGTTTCGCCAGCCCTTCGCGGGCGCGTGACCGCAACTACGGAAGGCTGGCTTATGGGCCAAACATACGACGCCGTCGTAGTAGGTGGAGGGCATAACGGCCTGGTAGCCGCCGCATACCTGGCGAGATCCGGGGCGAGAACCGTAGTTCTCGAGGGCAGGCACAAAATCGGCGGCGCGGCTACGACCGAATCCCCGTGGCCGGAGGCGCCAGAGTTTTCGGTAACCAGGCTCTCCTATGTGATGAGCCTGCTTCCGCCGACGATTATCAATGATCTTGAGCTCGCCAGGCACGGCTACAAGATCTACCCGATGGGGCCTTATTACCAGGCGTTCCCGGAGGGCGGCTCGATCACGCTGTACGCCGACGACGCCAAGCGCAACCACGAGTCGGTGTCGAAGTGGTCCAAGAAAGACGCCGACGCGATGCCGATGTGGGATGCCTGGCTGGCAGGCCTGGCGGACGTTCTCGGCCCGCTGCTGCTCACGGTGCCGCCGGCAATCGGCTCGCATAAGCCGAAGGACCTGGCGAGCATGCTCAAGCTGGCCTGGCGGCACCGCGGCCTCGACGTCAGGACGATCGCCGACGTCACCCGGCTGATGACCATGAGCATTGCCGATCTGCTGGACGACTGGTTTGAGTCGCCGCAAGTCAAGGGCGCGCTCGCGGTCAACGGCGTGATCGGAACCTGGGCCGGCCCGTACGAGCCGGGCACCGCGTACGTAATGGCGCACCACTCGATCGGCGACGTCGGTGACGGCCACCTCGGTAACTGGGGCTTCCAGGAGGGTGGCATGGGCGCGGTGTCCAGCGCCATCGAGTCCGCTGCCCGCGAGCACGGTGCGGAGATCCGGCTCAACGCGCCCGTCGCCAGGGTCGTGGTCGAAGGCGGCCGAGCTGCCGGTGTCGTCCTGGCGAACGGCGACGAGATCCGCGCCAAGGTCGTGGTGTCGACGCTGCACCCGAAGACGGCCTTCCTCGAGCAGGTCGGCCGGGAGCACCTGCCGGCCGACTTCGCCACCGACATCGATCGCTGGAAGTCTCGCAGTGGCGTAGTGAAGATCAACCTCGCGCTGGCCGAACTGCCGGACTTCATCGCCGACCCTGGCACGAAGCTGCAGGAGCACCACACCGGCTCGGTCGAGATGGCGCCGACCATGGAGTACATCGAGCGGGCATTCCTGGACGCGCGCGACGGCAAGCCGGCCGTCCGGCCGTTCAGCGACGGCGTCATCCCGACTGCATTCGACAAGACGCTGTCGCCGGAGGGCACGCACATCATGTCGCTGTTCACGCAGTGGGTTCCGGCCGACTGGAACGAAGAGCCGCACACCGAGGAACTCGAGGCATATGCCGACCGGATGATCGACGGCTACAACGAGCTGGCGCCGAACTTCAAGAGTTCGATCCTGCACCGGGACATCGTCGGCCCGTATCAGATGGAGCACGAGTACGGGCTCATTGGCGGCAACATCTTCCACGGCGAGCTCTCGCTGGAGCAGCTATTCCACATGCGCCCCGCGCCAGGCTTCGCTGACTATCGCACGCCGGTCGCTGGCCTGTACTACGGCAGCTCGGCCACGCACGCCGGCGGTGGCGTCTGCGGCATTCCCGGCTGGCAGGCCGCACGGGCCGCGATCGCCGACCGCAAGGCGATCGTCGGCGGCGGGTCCCGCAAGGCCCGCGGGCGGTCATGACGGCGCTGCCAGACCACAAAACCCATCAGGGCGGGAACGGGCACGTACCCCGACTGCCGAGCATCACGAGCTCGGCGGTCGGGGATGCTGTCAGGACCATGCTGGAGGCGCGCAGTGTCGTCCTCGTCGGCGCGTCTATGCGGGCCGCCAGCTTTGGCAGCCGGATGCTCGAGGAAGTCAGCAAGAGCAGCGCACGGCCCCGGATCTACCCGGTCAATCCGAGGTACGCAGAGCTTGCCGGCGCTCGCTGTTATCCATCGATCGCTGACTTGCCTGAGGCACCCGAGCTAGCGCTGCTCGCGGTCCCGGACGCGGCGCTAGAGCAGCAACTCGCGCTGGCGGGCGAAGCCGGCAGCCGGGGCGCGGTCATCTTCGGCAACGCTCATGAAGACCGCGTGCCAGGTGACGACCGGCCAGTTCTGCGCGACCGCCTCGCCGCGATCGCGCGCACCGCGGGCATGGCGCTGTGCGGCGCCGGCTGCATGGGCTTCGCCAACATCAGCCACGGGCTGCGCGCTCTCGGCTATACCGAGCCGGACCAGCTGCCCGCCGGACCGGTAGCTCTGGTCACTCACTCCGGGTCGGTGTTCTCCGCGATGCTGCGCGCGAGGCGGGGCTTCGGCTTCACGCTGGCTGTCTCCTCTGGCCAGGAACTCGTAACCGCGGCTCCGGCTTACCTCGACTACGCGCTGACCCATCCCGGCACCCGGGTACTCGGACTGGTGCTCGAGACCATCAGAGATGGCGCCGCGTTGCGGGAGGTGCTGGGCAGAGCTGCGGAGTCCGACATGCCGGTGGTCCTCCTGACTGCGGGCAGCTCGGACCGCGGCCGTGCGATGG
>DATMMA010000282.1:0-27698 GCA_035570295.1 Streptosporangiaceae bacterium | reverse complement strand
CGGGCGAAACTACGCGCGTGGGCCGGGATGGACGGGGCTGACGTCGTCCACGACACCGTCGGCGGCAGGACGTTCACCGCGAGCTTCTCGCTGGTGCGGCCCTATGGTGATCTGGTGTCCAATGTGGAGAGCCCGTGGGAGGACGAGGCTATCGCTGCGATGCATGACCGGAACCTGCGGGTTTCCTTCGCCTGGATGCCGGCGCCGTCGGTATTCGGCTGGATCGACCACCGGGAGCGGCAGCGGCGGATCCTGGAGCAAGCGGCGGATCAATTCGATGCGGGGGCCCTGCGGGTCGTCGTCGGCGCCACGTTCCCGCTGGCGGAGGCGGCCAGCGCGCACCGTGCGGTTGAGGGCGGCAAGGCGATCGGCAAGACGGTTCTGCTGATGGAGTAGCCGATCGCGCCGGTCAGTATGCGCTGATCCCGAGCCGGATGGCCACTGCGAGGCCGCAGATGCCGACGAACACGCGCAACCCCGCGGCGGGCAGGCGGCGCACCAGCGCGGGACCGATCCAGCCACCCACGAGGAAGCCGGCGGCCAGCGGCACCGCCGCGGCCCACTGCACCGGCCCGAAGATCGCGAACCCGACTCCGGCGACCGCGTTAGCCAGACCTGAGATCGCGTTCTTGAGGGCGTTGGTCCTGGCTAGTGACTGCCTGAACAGGCGGATCAGCACCGCAAGCATCAGCACGCCGCCCGCCGCGCCGAAGTACCCGATATAGATAGCGACCGCGAAGACCCCTGCCTGCGAGAGCCAGCCGGGGACTGGATCCGCCCGCCGCGCCGGAACCGGGCGGCACAGGATGATCAGCGATCCGAGAGCGATCAGCACTGGCGCGATGAATTCGAAACCGCGGGCCGGCGTGAGCAGCAGCAAGGCCGCGCCCGTTCCGCCGCCCGCGGCTGTGAGCAGGCCGAGCCTGACCACCCGTCCGCCCTGCCCGGCCAGTTCCGGCCGGGATCCGGCGGCCGCTCCGACGCCGGTGAACATCAGCGCGACGGTGTTGGTTACGTTCGCGCTGACCGGCCCTAGGCCCAGGGCGAGCAGGGCCGGGTAGGACACGACCGACGCCAGGCTGGCGACAGTGCTGACGATGCCCGCCAGAACTCCGACCCCGAGCAATGCCAGCTCGGCGGCAATGCTCACGTCGCCACCTTTCCGGGCCGTCGGCTGGGCGGGTTGTGGGGTGTTTTACTTTACGGCCGCCGGACGGGCCTTGCTCTCTCGTGGCCGAGGGCAAGCGGTACCTCACGACGGCGAGAGGGTAGGGAACTGGCGAGCCTGACCGGAGAGGGCCACCTCATGACACTGACCGCGCTGGCGTCGCCGCACACCACCGGGCCATCCTCGTTCACTGCGGCCATGGAACACGTGGCGCAGGGATTCGAGGCTCTTGGCGCGCTGATTCTCGTGGCCGGCGTCATCTGGTCGGTGGTCCTGGGGGTAGTCGCATGGCGGCGGTCAGGCTCAGGGCCGGCCTATGCCACGCTGCGGCAGGCGTTCGGCGGTAGCTTGCTCTTGAGCTTGGAGGTCCTCGTTGCCGCCGACCTAGTCCGGACCGTCGCGGTTGCCACGACTGTCGGCAACGTCCTGGTACTCGGGCTGATCGTGCTGATCAGGACATTCCTCAGTTTCTCGCTGGAGATAGAGATCGACGGCGTACTGCCCTGGCGGCGAGCGCTGGCAAGCGGAGCGAGCACCATCGCGCGGGCCACCCAGGCCGCGCGCAGACCTGACCCGCACTGATCAGCAGGACTGACGACGCCGAGCTAAGCAGCAATTCATCGCATCATCGGTCTGCCGCATGCCCGGTCGCTGGCGAGTTGCGCGGCATCGCCCTGCTCGCGGCGCTACCGGTGCTTGTCGCCGAGATGCGCGCACGATGACGCGGCTTGTCAGGCCGTCGCTGCCTGCTCGAGAAAGAACCGTTGCCGCAGCCTAGTCTCACCCTCGACGACTTCATCGGGCGGACGCAGCGTGATGCCGGAGGCGAGGAACGCTTGCTTCGATTCCCACTTCGAGATCCCGACCTGCATCCCGAATATATGACGCGGCATCGGCGAGCACTGCCCCGGCTTGGAGCTCGCACTGAACTGAAGACCCTCGCTGCGAGGCTCATTCGAGCCGGAGGATCGTTTCCTCGATCTCACCGCCGCGCGCGGGGGCGAAAGACGCCTCGGTTCCGATGATCTTGAATCCAGTCTTCTCGAGTACCCTCAGCGAGGCGATGTTGTCGCTGGCTGCCCGGGCGTGCAACGGCCGGGCAGGGACGATCTCGAGCAGAAGCTCAAGGGCCCGGCTGGCGATTCCGTATCCCCAGGCGGCCCGGTCGATCCAGTAGGAAACTTCGGTCTCATCTCCTGAGCCGAAGCTGGCAATGCTGCCCACCAACTGCCCGTCGCGGGTGACGGCCCGCAGCCTGATGTCTGGTGAGCTTCCAACGCGGTTTTCCGGCTGTCTCTTGCCCACCGATGTCAGCGGCCATTAGCGTTTGCGTGGAATTGGCCACGCACGTCTTATCTGGTCTCAGGAGGGGCACATGAAACTAAAGCTCGGGTGGGGTCCGTCGGCGTTCGCCGTCTCGGTAACGGCGCTGATCCTGTCGCTCGGCGGCACTAGCTATGCGCTGACAACGTCAGCACCGTCGGCAGCCACTGCCAAGCCGGCTTGGCACAACCTCAAGCTGACGAATGGCTGGCACAACGGCGGCTTCGGTTCCTACGCCGCGGGCGTCTACAAGGATGCCAATGGCATCGTCCACCTTCGCGGTTCCGCAGCGGGCGGCCACGCAGGCGTGAGCGCCAGTGACGCCGTCTTCACCCTGCCGCGCAGCGACCGTCCGTCGCACACGCTCTGGCTGCCGGTCTATGCGTTGAACGGTGCTGCTGGGGGCCTCGAGATCCAGCACAATGGGCGGGCATTCCTATTCGACACCGATAGCGACAACAATGTGGTTGGGTACAGCAGCTTTGACGGGATTTCGTTCCCGGCACCGTGACGTTCCTGCACGTCACCTGACCGGCGGTCAGGACCGCGCCAAGCGGTAACACAGGCATATCGGCCGGCGGAGCGCACCGCGCGCATTGCGACGCAGTACGCTCCGCCGGCTGCCGCTTGGTTCGAGGTCTTGGCTCAGCTGTGACTTACTACTCGCGTGCGATGATCGCCGCCCGGCCCGCGGCCAGCTCTTCATCGGTGATAACGCCGCGGGCGTGCAGCTCCCCCAGTTCAGCCAGCCGCTGCTCGATGGACTTCCCCTGCGCGCGCGGAGACGGGGGCGCCGGAGGCGTGGTCAGAGTCTGGTTCAGCCGGGCTTCCAGCTGCTCCTTGGCCACGAACGGATTCAGCCCGCCGGAGCGCAGCACCGAATACCGCCAGATCGACGTTCCGATGCCGGCGAGTGCGACAATAACAAAGAGAGCAATGAACCACCCAGGAATCCCCGGACCGCCCCCGGGCATGCGCACCTCCGCTGCCGACTGGCTCGCATCTTACGGCCCTGGCGGCGCATTGGCCAGAAAGGTCATGCCTGCCGGGATTTGTCATTCGCCGGTGGCGGGAGCGGCGGCTAGCTGGCCTGCAGTGCCGCCACGCCGCTCATGTCGACGCAGTTCATCTCCTGCTTCCGCACGACGACAATCAGAACCGCGGTGCAGGTGCGGCAGCGCATGACTATGCCAGGTGCCCGGACGTAGACAACCTCCTCGGCCACCTGACTGACATTGCCACAGTGCCCGCACGTCAGCTCGGCTGTGGTCATCTCGGTCCTGAAGATTTCGTGCAGCACGCCGCCAATGGCGTTGCCATCGAGCGCGTTGTCGTCGGGCCCGTACAGTCTCTCCGTCATGGTGCCCCTACTCCCCCATACCGCTCGGTTTTCACCCGGTCAGGCGGGTACCCGAGGCTGACGAGTTCGCCCGCGACGATCTCGACGAACGCCGTAGGGCCGCAGACGTACGCCAGCGGCATGTGGTCCCCAGGCCAGGCCACTTCGGCCAGCAGGGCCGCGTCCACCCGGCCGGAATGCCCGATCCAGCCAGGCGGCTGCTGGCGGGTCAGCGTGTAGACGACTTCCGCGCTATCTCCCGGCATGTCGAGTTCGGTGCGGTAGATCACGTCCGGCAATGACCGGGCCGAGTACAGCAGCCGGACCGGAACGTTGCTGCCGATCCGGGCGCGGTGCCGGAGCATCGACCGGAACGGGACCACGCCTGACCCGCCAGCCACCAGCAGCAGTGGCGGGCCGGCTTCGTCGCCGTCCCAGACGAAGTACCCGCCGATCGGGCCGCGTATCTCGATCTCGTCACCGGCTCGCAGTTCATCGGTCAGGTAGGGCGAGACCTCGCCATCCTCCAGCCGCTCCACGGTGAGCTGGAGCGGCTCGCCAGGCGCCGATGCTATCGAGTAGGACCGCTCCGCGACGTAGCCGTCGTCAGCCGTCAGCCGGATGTCCACATGCTGGCCTGCCTGGTGGCCGGCCCAGTCCGGAATGTCGAATTCGATCGTGCGAACCGATGCGGTCTCCTGCCACGCTGACGCGACCGTGGCGACCTGCCAGGTCAGTCGCCCGCGTACCGCTGTTCCCGCCATGGGTCTCCGTAATTGTGGTAGCCGTAGCGTTCCCAGAATCCGGGCTCGTCGGCGGTGAGCAACTCCAGGCCGCGCACCCACTTAGCGCTCTTCCAGAAATACAGGTGCGGCACAAGCAGGCGAGCCGGCCCGCCGTGCTCGGCCTGCAGCGGCACGCCATCGTAGCCGTAGGCGAGCCAGGCCCGGCCGCCGGTAACGTCGGCCAGCGGCAGGTTCGTGGTGTACCCGCCGTCGCAGAAGGCGAGGACGTATCGCGCTTCCCGCTCGACCTGCGCCAGCAGCGTGTCCAGCGAGACGGCCCGCCAGCGGGTATCCAGCTTGGACCACTTGGTAACGCAATGGATGTCCGCGGTAACGTCTTCCGAGGGCAGGTCGCGGATCTCCTGCCAGCTCCACGACTTGGCAGTCTGGCCGCCCTGCTTGATGCTGAATGTCCAGTTCTCCAGCGGCGTGTGCGGAGTCGGGCCGGCGGATAGCACGGGAAAGTCCGTTGTCACGTACTGGCCCGGCGGCACCCGGCTCGCGTCCACATCAGACGCCCGGCGGCGGCCGTGGAAGCCGCGCGAAATTGGGCTCATGGCTGCATCATCCCCTACTGCCTCCGGCGCTAACTGGCGACATCCAGCATGCCCATCAGCTTCGTCACAGTTGCCCAGTTGCGCGCCGTGCCAGCCGCCTGCGCCTTGGCGTTGGAGAGGCGGACGGCAAGTTCGCTGCGGCCAAAGCCGTCCGGGGTGTGCAGGAACAACGTGCGCCCGATTATCGTCGCGTCGTCGCGGCTGCCAGTGTCCCTTACCCGCTGCACGGCGGCGGCGACGGCGGCGATGCCGTCCGGGTCTATCTCGTCGCGCCGGAACACGGCGTGCAGGCACTTGGGGTTCGTCTCGCCGGTGTACGGGTTGTCTGCGATCACCTGCTTAAGGTCGTCGCGCGACAGCACGACGACGGCTGGCCGGACGCCCATCCGGCTCGCGATCTCGCTCTCGAGCAGGTCAGCCAGTTCGGCGGTATCAGCCTCGGCACAGCTGAACAGCAGGTTGCCGCTCTGTATATAGGTCGTCGCGTCGGCTAGCCCGAGTGCGGTCGCCAGATCGCGCAGGTCGGCCATCGCGACCTTGTTGCGGCCGCCTACGTTGATGCCGCGAAGCAGAGCCAGGTACCTCGGCATAAGCCAGCACTATAACGGCATTACCGGAGCCAGTGCCGGTAGCGCGCGCGTGACGCCTCGCGCCATGCGTTCGCTGCCTTTGCCTGCAGCCGGGCGCCCTCGCACGCGTCGCGACCGTAAAACAGGCCGTAGCTGAACGCGCTCTCGCCGGCTTGCTGGGCGGCAACGCCGAGCCGCCGCGCTAGCTGGCGGCCGACGACGGTGTCCTGGTGATCGCCGAGTACCGTTTGCAGCTTCTTCATGCGGTTGCCAAACCGGGCCGCGTCCCTGCCCAGCACGGGAGCGACAGCCTCGGCGGCATACCTCGCCTGCTTTGCCGCCTTGCGCGCGTCATGCAGCGCTGCCTCTCGCGGCGCGCCCGCAGGCACCTTGAGCGCCGTGCGCATCCGGCGGCGGGTCTTGCGATAGCTCCGCGCCACTGCCGCTGGCAGCGCCTGCCGTGCCGACTCGCGAGCTGCCGGGCCAGCCGGGAGGTCAGCGGTCAGCTCGTCCAGCTCGTCAAGCAGCGCGTAATACCGCTCCGACTTCAGCGCCGCCGAGACAGCCGTCAGGCTGGCCGCCCTCGCCATAGCGCCATGCGCTTGGACGCGCGCCTGCACAGGCCCGAGAAGCTCCTGGGCGTCGGTCTGTCGCACTTGTTCGTCCAGTCGTTCTGCCTGGACCTCGGCGTCCCGCGCTTCGCCGAGTACGCCGCCGAGCCACTTGAGCTCAGCGGCGACATGATCGGTTTGCGGCCGGCTGACAACAGCGCCGAATGACCGGAGCGCGCCGCGCAGGCGGCGGGAGGCGACTCGCATCTGATGCACCGAGTCCGGCTCAGCACGGCGCACCTTCGGGTCGAGCCACTTCAGCTGCTCGGCCTGGCTGCGGAGGTAGCTTCCGATCACTACGCCGGCGCTGGCTGACGGCGTCAGCTCGGCCGGGCTGGCCGGCCGTGGCGGCCGTTCGCCGAGGACGTGCTCGAGCTTCGCGGACCGTGCGGACCGCTGCAGCCCGCTGTCCCGCAGCAGGTTGTCAGCAGCGGCGAGCAACGCGCTGTCGCCGCCGGTCAGCTCGACTTCGATCTCGCGCCACTCGGTCGCGGGCACTGTGTCCTGAGCTAGCGCTGTGTCCTTTGCCGGCACTTCAGGCAGAAGCGGCACCGCGCGGACGCTGTCATCGGCTACCTCGGCGAGCGACTCACCGTGCTGCCCGACGAGAGTTGTCACCCGCCGGAGCGTGGTGATCGCGGCAACGGGCACCAGAGGCGCGCCGCGGGTTCGCGCCCCTACGAGATCGGCCAGCTCAGCTGGGACGCGGCCGCCTGCCCGGCCTGGCGGCAGCCGGATCTCCTCCCTGCTGCCCGGCGCGACTGGCAGTTTCAGGTGCCAGCCCGCGTCGCCTCCGCCCGTTCGTCGCCTGAGCGTGATTCCGGCATCGAGCAGGCGCAGATCCGCGGTGTCGTAGTACTCGGCTACCAGTTGCTGCTCGTCAGGCCCGCGCGCCGCGGCGACGTTCGGCAACGTGTCGAGCCGCGGCAACGCCGTGCCCGGTCCAGCCTCGTACTTGGTCTCAGTCTCAGTTTCGGTTACAGCCATGCGGCGCGCCTGCCCAGAAATGTCCGGTTGATGCGGGGTTCGTCATCCAGCAGATCCCGCACGTTCATCGCGAGTTCACTTTAGGCCTCTGAGGTCTCGCACGCGCCGGTTGCCGGCTAGCTGAGGCGGGCAGCGCCCGGCAGCTTGTTACCACTCCTGCCAGGCATGGCTCTTCATCCGAATTTCACACCGTGTGTTCGGGGTCTGCACGCTTGGCGCATTCCCTTAG
Organism: Streptosporangiaceae bacterium; assembly: GCA_035570295.1. Classification (GTDB taxonomy): domain Bacteria; phylum Actinomycetota; class Actinomycetes; order Streptosporangiales; family Streptosporangiaceae; genus JAJYUU01. The sequence continues at coordinate 20,130 of DATMMA010000282.1, read as the reverse complement.
GTAAGTGAATGCAGAGGCGGGTCGCCCAGCCGTCGCGAGCCTCCCGGCCGCCCCGAGGCCGGGACGCGAAGGCCGGCACCGCCCGAAAGGACCGACGCAAATGGACTCTGGACATCAAGGTCACCGCCTGAGCCGGCACCTGCCACCACTGCCCGACGATGTCGCGGACCGGATCATCCGGGCGCTGGCGGCCGAGTCTGGCAGCCGCAGCGATGCGCAATCGAGCGGCTCCGCCGCGCAGGTCGCAGTGCCACCGCAGCGCAGTGCCGCAGGACAGTCGCTGGCAAGCTACGTTCCCCGCCAGCGGAGGGCCGACGACCCCGCTTGAGCTGCCCGCCTACGCGGTAGGGCAAGGAGACTTCGGACATGACAGCAATAACACAGAGCGTGCCCGTCGGCGCCGTCCCGGCGCCGCGGAGCGGCAAAACTGGCCGGTCGCGGTGGCGGGCACTGCTGGAAGCCCGCTGGCGGGACCGCCTCGCGGAGCTCACTGACCTGAGCGTCGCCTTCCACAATGTCGCCGCTCCTTCCGCCGGAACGCAAGTGTCGGAATCCCAGCGGGTGCTAACTCGCCGGGCTGTCGTGGCGCGCTATGCGCTGGCAGAGACCGACAAGGCGCTGCACAGGCTCGCGACCGGCGAGTTCGGCCGGTGCGAGGACTGCTCGGGCGACATCCCGCAAGCACGGCTGCTCGCCGAACCGGAGGCCAGGTACTGCGAGCGATGCGCCTAGCTGCCGGCCCGCACGCGGGCGTTCCCGGAATCACTCCGCCTCGACTTGCCGCAGGTTCGCCTTGGCCAGTTCGACGAGTTCCTCGCCGCCGCCGGACAGGATGGTCCTGGTTGCGTACAGGGTGAAGCCCTTGAGCTCTCCGTAGCTGAGCTTCGGTGGCAAGGCGAGCTCGTGCCGAACTGTCGCGATGTCGACCACCGCGGGTCCGTCGTGGGCGAAGGCGTCATCGAGCGCGCCGGCTAGCTGGTCTGCTCGGTCGACGCGCACCCCGAGCAGGCCGGCTGCCGCTGCGATGGCCGCGAAGTCCGGGTTAGTGAGGTCCGTCCCGAAAGTGACTATCCCGGCCGCCTTCATTTCCAGCTCGACGAACGAGAGAGCGCCGTTGTTGAACACGATGACCTTGACCGGCAGCCGGTTCTGCCGGAGCGTCAGCAGATCGCCGAGCAGCATCGCAAGCCCGCCGTCGCCGGCCATGGCGACGACCTGGCGATGCGGCTGACTGGCCTGTGCCCCGATGGCCTGCGGCAGCGCATTCGCCGTGGATCCGTGGTTGAACGAGCCGATCATCCGGCGGCGGCCGTTCATCCGCACGTAGCGGGCAGCCCAGATGCACGGCGTGCCGACATCCGCCGTGAAGATCGCGTCCGGGGCAGCGAGCCTGTCGATCGTCGCGGCGATGAACTGGGGATGCAGCGGCGACTCCGTGCTCCGGTCTGCCGCGAGCTGGTCCAGCCGGGTCCTGGCGCGCTGGTAGTGCGCGCGCATCCGGTGCAGGTGCGCCGCGTCGGACTTCGCCTTGATCAACGGGAGCAGCGCGTCGATCGTTGCCTTCACGGTGCCGACTAGCGGCACGTCGGCTGGTACCCGGCGGCCGATGTTCTCGCCGCGCACGTCGACCTGGACCACCGGGACGCCCTCGGGGAAGAACGGACGATACGGAAAGTCGGTCCCGAGCATGAGCAGGGCGTCGCAGTGCTCCATTGCGCGGTAGCCGGAGCTGAACCCGATCAGGCCAGTCATCCCGACGTCGTAGGGATTGTCGTACTCGATCAGGTCCTTGCCGCGAAACGCGTGCACGACCGGCGCTTTCAGCGCCCCGGCAAGCTGCGTCAGCTCTTTGTGCGCTCCGGCGCACCCGGCTCCTGCCAGGATCGTCACCCGCCGGGCGGTATTCAGCACGTCGGCTGCCGCGGCCAGGTCCGCCTCGGCCGGACTGATCTGGGCCGAGGCTGTCCTGATCGGCCTCACCTTGGTGCCGGCCGGCGCGGCCTCGACAAAGATCTCCCCCGGCACCACCACGACAGCGACTCCGCTGCGCTGGAGCGCGGCGCGCATTGCCATCTCGAGCACTCCAGGCAGTTGCCCGGCGATGCTCACTAGCTCGCAGTACACGCTGCAGCCGCGGAACAGCTCCTGCGGGTGCGTCTCCTGGAAGTACTCGCTGCCGATTTCCGCTCGCGGGATGTGCGCCGCGATCGCCAGCACCGGCACCCGGCTCCGGTTCGCGTCAAACAGCCCGTTGATCAGGTGGAGGTTGCCAGGTCCGCAGCTGGCAGCACAGACAGCCAGTTCTCCGGTCACTGCTGCCTCCCCGGCAGCTGCGAAGGCTGCGGACTCCTCGTGCCGCACGTGCTGCCATGAGATAACGCCGTCGCGGCGCAGAGCATCAGTGAAGCCGTTGAGAGAATCGCCCGGAATCCCGTAGACCCGGCGCACACCGGACTCGCTCAGCGTGCGCACCATGATGTCAGCGACAGTCGTAGCTATGGTCGGTTCCCTTCTGGCCGGTGGCGGCATCCTTAGTACCCGCTGGCCGTCGGGCACAACCGGTGCCTGCCAGGGAGCAGCAAGTCGTGCGCCCCCGGACCCATTCGAGCAGATCTCGCCCTAGCTGATCGTGGATGCGTTACTTGTCATAGTTCTGTGGCCTAGCCCTTGCCGTAGTGGCTGAGCCCCCTGGCTGAGCATCTGACTAGGTGTTTCCCAGATTCGGCGCGGCACCGCTGTCCGGCACGAGCGAAAAGACGCCACCTACCTGGCCGGCTGTGTGCCAGGGGTCGTTGGCGTGCTAGACCAGATCGTTCCGCGGCCCCGGCCCTCGGGTGACGACCATGAGGCGATCAGGGACGCGGTCGCGAGCGCGCTTGCTTGTACTCGATCGCCGACGTCGCCGATCTGACGGTAGGTAGCGCCGGCTGGGGCACAGCGGTGCTGTCGGGTGCGGTTCGCTCGCGCAGCGACCATGACCTGGCGATCGCGACAGCCTGGTCGGTAGCCGATGTGCAGGCGGTCGAGGACTGCATTCACGTCGAAGCTGACACCTGAGGTGGACTGACGCCCTGGGGTAGGCGATGGCCGCTCGTTACCCTGGATCTGGGAGGGCGGCGAGAGTGCTGGCATTCGTGGCGCGCCGGCTCTACGCCGGCCAGGTCGGCATCAGCCCGCGAACGGTCGAGTACCACCTGAGCAAGGTCGTCGCAAAGCTCGGCGTGAGCTACGTGCCCAGCTAGCCCGGCGCATGCCCGCAAGTCTCGAGGCGCTCGAACACTGACCACCGGCCTGCGTTTGGGAGTCAGGGGTTGACGCTGATGCATCCAGATAGTCCGGTGCCCCCACGGCATCCTGTCTACGGCGACCTTCCCGCGCAGGTACACGGCCTGGCAAGGCGGTTCGGGCTGCGCCGGCTTGAGCAGCGCTGTCACAGCCGGTGGGTACTCGGCACGTACGTGCTTATCTACTCGGCCATCTCGATCGCGATCGTGTCGACAATCGCGGCGCTCACCAGGCAGCCCTTCCTGTTCCCCTCGCTGGGTCCGACCGCCTTCCTGCTGTTTTATGACGCTCAGGGCGCACAGGCCGCTCCACGGAACGTGTTCTGCGGCCACGCGATCGGGGTTCTGGCCGGGTACCTGGCTCTGGTCATCTTCGGCCTTACCACTGCCAAGCCGGATCTAAACGACATCACCGCCTCGCGGATCGGAGCAGTGATCCTCTGCCTGTGCCTGACCGTGTCCCTGATGGTGTGGCTGCACGTGCCGCACTCGCCTGCCGCCTCAACCACCCTGATGGTCGGGCTCGGCCTGATCCGCACGCCGCCCCAGCTGACCGTACTCATGATCGCGGTAGTTCTGATGATCGCGCAGGGTACGATCATCAATCGGCTTGCCAGTGTCCCTTATCCGCTGTGGGCGCCCGTCAAAGATCGCCGTTAACCGCGGGCTCCGTGGCTGACCGGCCCCGCGCCTCCGATACTGCGCGGTCCACCATGGTGACAAGGTTCTCCAGCGGAACCTTTCCGTCGACCCGCTGACCGTCGACGTAGAACTTCGGCGTGGCGTTCACGCCGTTCCTGACGCCTTCCTCGATGTCCTGCCTGATCCTGGCCGCATACAAACGGTCGGTAAGGTCCCGGCGGAAGCGCGGGATATCCAGTCCGATGACCTCCGCGTAGGTGACAAGCGAGTCCACGTCCAGATGCGAGTACGGCTGCAGCAGCAGGTCATGCATTGCCCAGTAATTGCCCTGGGCTGCCGCAGCCTCGGCGGCTTCGGCTGCCTGCTCGGCGTGCGGGTGCAACTCCGGGATCGGGAAGTTCCGGAAGACAAACCGGATCGCCGCCGGATGCTGATCAACCAGCAGGCGAACGTCCCGGAACGCGCCCCTGCAGTACGGGCACTCGAAGTCGCCGTACTCCAGGACTGTCACCGGCGCGTCGGCCGGGCCGCGAACGTGATCGTCTTCAGTGACTTGCGGAGTGGTGAATGCCTCCAAGATCGTTTCCTGTCGAGTCGCGCGAAATTCATGATCCTTCAGATTTATACACGTTCCTGCCCAGGGGTTCGTCCGTTGGGACCGGGACTATGGGCTGGTTTGCGCCGACGGCGCTACTGACGGCAGCGGCAAGCGCTGTTGTGGCACCGCGGCGGCAAGCTCGCGCCGCGAGTTGACACCGAGCTTGGTGAACACCTTCCGCAGGTGATAAGCAACCGTCGCCGGGCTGATGAAAAGCTCCTCGGCGATCTGGCGGTTGGAAGCTCCGCCGCCCGCTCGCCGGGCGATCAGTGCTTCCTGGCTGGTGAGAGCCTCGCGTACCTCGCAGGTACGCTTGGGGGCGCGCTCGCCGGTCGCGCCAAGCTCGCCGCGGGCCCGGTCAGCGAACGCTGTCGCGCCTATGGAGTCGAAGCACTGGCATGCGGCACGAAGCTGCACCCGGGCATCACGCCTGCGCCGCTCGCGGCGTAGCCACTCGCCGTAGAGGAGCTGGGCGCGGGCCAGTTCCAGCTTGAGCGGAGTGCGGCCGAGGCGCTCGATTGCCTGACGGTGGAGGCGCTCCGCAGCGACCCCGCGGCTGAGGAGGGCTCGCGAGCGAGCCTCGATGCCAAGCGCCCAGTCGGTCCCGCACGTGCTGGTCAGCTCCGAAAGCCGCCTGAGGGCACCAGTCGCGCACTCAGGCCTGCTGCTGCGCGCCGCGGCCTCTACCAGCTCCACTAGCGACCAGCCGACGTAGAAGTGGACAGGCGGGTCATCGCCCGCCTGCTGCGCCGCGGCCAGCGCGTCGTCGTAACGCCCCAGGCTGTTGTACAGCACGGCCGTCGCCCACTGAAAGAAGGTCAGCGCCTTGCCCTCGCCCCGCCGCTCAGCGTCCTTCCGGCCGGCCTCGATTAGCGCGGCCGTTTCGGCATCCCGGCCCTGGAAGGAGGCAAGCGCGACACTTGCGTAGGGGACCATCGCGCTGTTCATCGCTTCCCGCACCGACTGGGCCTCTGCGGCAAGCGAGCCAGCCTCGGAGAATTCGCCCTTGAACAGGTGCAGGTAGGCGCGTGCGCTCAAGCCGGCCGAGACCTCGGTGAGCGCGCCGACAGCACGGGCCAGCTTGATCTGCCGGGCTGACAGCACATCCACGCTTTCCCAGTCCCAGGCAAGGGCGCAGGCATGGGACGCCTGCCACCAGCGAAGCGTCTCCTCCTCAGAGATATCCCTGGAACAGAAGGCGCTGACGGCCTGCTTGACCACCGGCATGCCGGCTGCCCAGCCTTCGGTGACCAGCAGCGCCATTCCGTCAAGCAAGAGGTCGGGAGCTCTCGGGGGCTCCGGCGCCGGCGGCAGCGCGCGGACTGCCTCGGCAACCTCGAGCAGGTCGCCGCCGGTGGCCAGACGGCCGGCGTAGAGCGCAGCGGTGAGCGCTTCCAGGTAGGTTTCCCGCGCGAGCCGCAGGTCGATGTGCTCAAGGTCGCGGGCCGCCTTCAGGAACAGCGACGGGGCGTCAGAGCCGCGGCTGGACGCGAAAACTATTCGTGCATGAAGCCGGTCGAGCCGGGCGCGCTGCAGGTCATCAAGCGGCAGGGCCCGTGCTGCCTGCACTAGCGCTTCGGCTACATCGAGCGCACCGGCCTCGTACCTGGCATCTGCCGCCGCGAGTGCCCGCTCAGCGCGCTGGCTTGGGTCGAGCGTCAGTTCGGCTGAGCGTTGCAAGAACGCGCCCGCCGCGGCCCACCCGCCTCGCGCTCTCGCACGGCCTGCCAGGCGGTCCAGTTCCGAGGCGACGGCATCATCAGGCCCGGGCGCTGCCTGGGCGCGGTGCCAGGCATGCCGTTCCGGGTCGGCCAGCGGATCCGTGGCATCAGCCAGCACGCCATTTGCGATTCGCCGTGCCTCCGGCGACGCGGCCCGGTACACCGCAGAGCGCACGAGCGGATGACGGAAAACCACTCGGTCGCCGATCGTCATCAGGCCAGCCTCTCCCGCGGCGGCCTGCGCACCCGTCGCGATTCCCAGCAGGCCGGCCGCGCGCCACAGCAGCACCGGGTCTCCTGTCGGCTCAGCTGCCGCCACTAGCACCAACCGCTGGGTATCTGCGGGCAGCGCGTCAAAGCGCTGCTGGAAGCCCTTCTCGATCCGGCCCGGCAGCGCGGGCGAGGCATCCTCGCCGAACCCGCCGGTAAAGTCTGCCAGGGAAAGGGCGCGCGGCATCTCGAGCAGTGCCAGCGGGTTCCCGTGGGTCTCGGCGACGACCCGGTCGAGCACCCGCTCATCCACGGGCCCGCTAGCCACGGAATCCAGCAGCGTCCGCGCGTCGCCGGCGGACAGCCCGCCGACGGCAAGCTCGGGGAGCCCGGCCAGGTCCTCGCTAGGCTCGTCGGCTGTGGCGAACAGCAACGCGATCGGCTCGGCCAGCAGGCGGCGCGCCACGAATCCCAGGGCCTGCGCGGACGCGCGGTCCAGCCACTGCGCGTCGTCGACGACGCACAGCATGGGCTGCTCCGCAGCCGCCCCCGACAGCAGACTGAGCGCCGCCAGGCCCACCAGGAACCGGTCCGGCGCCGGTCCCGCCCGGAGGCCGAGCGCCACCCCAAGCGCGTCACGCTGGGGACCCGGCAGCCGGCCGGCAAGGTCCAGCATCGGCGACACCAACTGCTGCAGGGCGGCGAATGCCAGCTCCATCTCCGGCTCTACGCCGGCCACCCTGGCAATGCGCAGCCCGGCGGCCGCCTCGACCGCGTGATCGAGCAGCGCTGTCTTGCCAACGCCTGGCGCTCCGCTGATCACCAGCACCGCGCTGTGCCCGCCCCTGGCCGTCTCGACTAGCTGGCTGAGTCTGGCACGCTCCGCAAGACGATCTATCAACATCTGACCCACGTGCAACCCCGCTAACTCCTCGTGTTTACGGTACTGGCCGGTTGCCAGCCGCTATCCGGGCGGCTATCAATTGCGCCGACCCGACTGTCAAGAGCGCGGATGCGAACTCAGGTGCGGCGAACCTAGCGTGGCGTTTGTGTTCGGCGAAGAGGCGAGCATAGAAACCGAAAGAGCGGAAACGTCCGATGTACCCCAAGCTCGGCGCATGGACCGGCGCGGTGCCGGAGGAGAGCTCTCCCCCTAGCAGCCTCTGGCACCGCGTCATCCCCCAGGTCCTGGGCCCGCTGCGCTGCCGGCTCTTCGGACCGGCAGAACCCTCCTGCGCGCAGCGGGTCGGCGCCGGGCTACCCCCACCCTGGGAGCTGGTATGAGGCAAAACTCCAGCCCGGGTCAGATCGCGGCGGTGAGAAGGCCTGACGCCGTGCTCCGCGCCGAGTTGCCCGCGGAGCCGAGATCAGCCCGGCAGGCGCGCAGCGCGGCCCGCCAGGCCATGGCGGCCTGGGGCATGGCGGATCTGTCCGGCGATACCGAGCTGCTGGCCTCCGAGTTGGTGGCTAACGCCGTCGAGCATGCGAGCGGGCAGTCCGTCGGCTTCGTCCTGCGGCGCCTGGACGACGCCGAGGGACAGGCCGCTGTCACTTGCGAGGTCAGCGACAGCTCGCCAGGCCTGCCCAAGGCACGCGACGCGGGCCCGGACGCTGAACGAGGTCGCGGGCTAGCGATTGTCGCCGCGCTAGCCTCGGCCAGTGGGGTCTGGAGCAGCCCGGGCGGCAAGACCAGCTGGTTCACCCTTGCGCTCGCCAACTGAGCCCAGCGGACCGGTGTCCATCACAGCCTGTTCTGGCTGAAGTCCGATGGTTCTCTCATGTCAGGCCCGCCGGCGCTGGAACAAGGCCCAGCCGCCAGCCGCGAGCGCGCCGGCGAGGAAGATGATCGAGCCCATCACGTCAGCTTGTGGAGGGAGCCCCTGCCGGCTAACCGACCAGATCCACAGCGGGTAGGTCATGAACGAGCCGGAGGTGAACTCCGTTGTGATGAAGTCGTCGATCGACAGCGCGAACGCGAGCAGCGCGCCGGCGACCACACCTGGCAGGATCATCGGCAGCGTGACCAGGCGGAACGTTTCCCACGGCCCGGCGCCGAGGTCCTTGGCCGCCTCCTCCACGGAAGCATCCAGGGTCAGCACGCGGGCCCGTACAGTGATCGCGACGAACGACACGCAGAACATGATGTGCGCCGCGATGACGGTCAGCATGCCTTCCTGGAAGCGGAGCTGAAGGAAGAACGTGGCGAGCGAACTGCCCAGCACTACCTCAGGGGCTGCGATGCAGGCGAACTGCACCAGGTTCGATGCGGACTGTCCGCGGAACCGGTACTTGCCAAGGGCCAGCCCGACCAGCGTGCCGAGAATCGTCGCGCCGAGCGTGGCGATCACCGCGACCTCGAGCGAGTGCCCCATTGCGCTCGTCAGCTCGGGGTACTGGAACAGCGCCGGACCCCACCACTTCGTCGTGAAGCCGGTCCAGGTGTAGTTGAACCTGCCGTGCGGGTTGTTGAAGCTGAACAGGATCACCACGGCGATCGGCAGGGCGAGCCAGATGATCAGCGCCCAGGTGAACCAGTGCAGGATCCGCTCGCCGCGCTTCTTCCGCTGCTTCACGCGCCGGCCAGAGCCGCCGGGAGCCGTTGCCACCGGAGATGTGGTGAGAGTCGTCATGCTGCTGCCGCCGCTAGTACGTCTTCGGTCCCGAGCACTCGCGCGTAACAGAAGATGCCGATCAGCAGGATGGCCATCAGCGAGAACGACAGCGAGGCCTGCAGCGGATAGTTCTGGGTGGTGAAGTACTGGTCGTAGATCACGTTGCCGATCATGGTGTTCCCTGGCCCGCCGAGCACGGACGCGTTGACGTAGTCAGACGCGGCTGGCACGAAGTTCAGCAGGACGCCGGCGAACACGCCAGGCAGCGATAGCGGGAGCACGACCTTGGTGAACACCTTGGTCGTGCCCGCGTAGAGGTCACGGCCTGCCTCGATCAGCCGCGGGTCGACTCGTTCGAGCGCGACGTAGATCGGCAGGATCATGAACGGCAGGTAGTTGTATACGATGCCGCCGATGACCGCAGGTCCGGTCGCCAGGATGCGAAAGGTCTGCGGGATCAGGTGCAGCGACTTCAGCGGCCCGAGGATCAGCCCCTGGTCGGCGAGGAAGTAGCTCCACGAGATCGTCCGCAGCACGAACGAGACGAAGAACGGCAGCAGGATCAAGCCCAGGTACATGCCCTTCCGCGCGCCGCCGTAGAAGGCGATCCAGTACGCGATCGGGTACGACAGCGCGATCGAGATCAGGCAGCCCAGCCCCGCGTACTCCGCCGACCGCCCCCATTCCCCGGCGTACTGGGTGAAGCCGTCGATGTAGTTCTGGAAGTGCCACGTCTGTGTGAAGCCGCTGATGATGTTGCCGGTCATGGTGGACACGCCGATCAGCAGGATGACCGGCGCGGCGAAGAACACCACCAGCCACAGGCCGCCGGGCAGCATGAGGTAGTACGGGGTAAGCGCGGACTTGACCGAGCGCATCGTCACCCCTCCACGATCGCGTTGAAGATGTTCTTGAACGTCTGCGCGGTCTGCGGGTTCACCGGCGTGACGTAGTTGTGCAGTCGCGCCAGTTCCGAATCCGGCGGGAACACCAGAGGGCTGTTCGCCAGCGCTTTCAGCGTCGACTGGCTCTGGCCGTTCGCTCCGCGGGAGAGCTTGGCATCCTGCTCGATGAGGCCCAGGGTGGTCGAGCACGCGTTGATGTACTGGATGTTCTCGGTGAGCATCGCCGCGATCTGCGGATGGTAGAACCAGTCCATCATCATCATCGCGGAGACGGGGTTCTGCGCGTACTTGGGAATCATCATGTTGTCGGTCCAGATGGTGCCGCCCTCCTGCGGCACCACGAACTGCAGGTCGTTGTTGCCAGCCGACATATTCTGCTGGAAGATGTCACCGGACCAGGCCATCGAGATCCACGTGTCGCCCTGGCTGAGCGCGTTGATGTACGACTGGTCGTAGTACGCCCGGACGATGCCGGCGTTGCGCTGCCGCATGAGCACATCGGCGGCCTTGTTCCAGTCGGCCAGCGTGGACTTTTCCGGATCGACGCCGATCTTGTATAGCCCGAAGTTGGCGACCTCCTGGGGGTCCTGCATCATGCCGATCTTGCCCTTGTACTTCGGGTCCCACAGGACGTCGAGGCTGGTGACCGGCTCGGTGACGTACTTGGTGTTCCACGCGATACCGGTCATGCCGGACGCCCACGGGACGCTGTACACGTTCCCTGGGTCGTAGGTCTCATGGGTGAACTTCGGGATCACGTACTTTTCGAAGTTCAGCAGCAGGCTGTGGTCTAGCGGGATTACCTCGCCCAGCTCCACGAGGTTGTTGAACTCGAAGCCGTCGGTGATCACCATCAGGTCGAAGCCGGTGTACTGGCCGGCCCGGATCAGCGGGTCGATCTTGGCGAAGTAGGAGTTGTCGTCCTCGATGACCTCCTGGTAGTTGACCTGGATGCCGGTGGCATTGGTGAACAGCTTGAGGGTCTCGTGTTTCGGGTCGATGTAGCTGGCCCAGTTCGCGAAGTTCAGCTTGCCGGTCGGCTTTTGCCTGGGCCAGTACGCCGCCCCTTCGGCCCTTGCCTGGGCCGGGGAGATGATCTTGGCCAGGCCCGGTATGCCGCAGCCCGCCACAGCGAGGCTCGCGGCCGCGGCGCCGCCGAGCTTGAACAGCCCTCGCCGGCTCAGCGGCTGGCTCATCGGGCACCGATCGCATAAGAGTGCTTGGGTTCCCAGCACAGCCAGACGTCCTGGCCGCGGGCCACAAGGTCATCGGAAGACTCGACGTTCTGCACGAAGACCGTGACCTCGTCGCCGGTCGAGGTGAGGACGTTGTAGTTGGTCGACGTGCCAAGGTAGACGACCTCAGTGACGGTGCCGCGTAGCCGGCAGCCGGCTGAGCCCGGCTGCGCGCTCACGGTCATCTTTTCCGGCCGGACGGTGAGCTCCAGCGGGTCACCCGGCCCCACCCGGATCCCGTCGTGCAGGTCCACCTCGACGTGCTGGTCGCCGTCATGGAGGAGTACGGCGGTCTGCGCGGTGACGGACTGCACCGTGCCGGAGAGGAGGTTGGAGGTGCCGATAAATCCGGCCACGAACCGGGACGCCGGGTGCTCGTAGATCTCTCGTGGCCCGGCAAGCTGCTCGACCATGCCCTCGTTCATCACCGCGATGCGGTCTGACATGGTCAGGGCCTCGCCCTGGTCGTGCGTGACGTAGATGAACGTGATGCCGACCTCGCGCTGGATGCGCTTCAGCTCCACCTGCATGGCCTGGCGGAGCTTAAGGTCCAGGGCGCCGAGCGGCTCGTCGAGCAACAGGGCGCGGGGCCGGTTGACTAGAGCTCGGGCCAGCGCGACCCGCTGCTGCTGGCCGCCGGACAATTCCTTGGGTCGTCGCTTCTCGCGCCCGGTAAGCCCGACCGTCTGGAGTATCTCGCCGACGCGCCTGGTGACCTCGGCCTTGTCGACGCCCTTGCGGCGCAGCCCGAATGCGACGTTCTCGAAGACGCTCATGTGCGGGAATAGCGCGTAGGACTGGAACACCATATTGACGTCGCGCTTGTTCGGCGGGATGCCGAGGACGCTCTTGCCGTAGAGCCTCACCTCGCCGCGCGTGGGCTCCTCGAACCCGGCGATCATCCGCATCGTGGTGGTCTTGCCGCAGCCGGACGGCCCGAGGAGGGAGAAGAACTCCCCGGTCCGTATCTCGAGGTCCACTCCGGCGACCGCGCGCACGATGTCGCCATGGGAGCTGAACTCTTTCTCGATCCCGACTAGCTCGATAGCAGGAGTTGTATCCGCCAGCTCCGCATAGCTGACTGGCTCCCACGTTTGGGTCATCTATCAACCTCCCGCGACCGGGCATGACCGGCGTCGCCCACTGTTTCCGTACCTGTTAGGCGGGTTTTGTGGGCGAATATACATGAGGAGCTTTGTGATCGTACGGATTCGGTTGCCTAAAGCGGATTTGCTAACGGAATCCATACGCGCGATCAGGCCAAGGTAAATCAGGGCCCGGTCAGCCTCGGCTCGCCAAGATGGCGGTGAGCACGGTGAGCACCAGCGATGAGGTGGCGACCAGGCCGTGCACCCAGATCAGCCGGGGCGGGAACGACCACGTGGCGCTGGCCTGGCGGCCCGCCTCCTGCCGGTTGCGGACCAGCCAGCCCAAGCCCACCAGCAGGGTCAGCACCAGGATGGCGAACGCGATCCAGGCCAGCGGGCGGTAGTGCACGAACACGAACATCATCCAGCAAGCGATCCCGGTTACCGCCAGTGCCGGATGGCTGAACTCCAGTAGCGGGTGCTCCCCCTCGGGCGTTGTGACCCGTACGTGCGGGCCTGGCGGCGGGCGTCCGTCCGGGGTCAGCGGAACGGCAGCCAGCCGCGTCCCTGCCATCGCGTCGGCTGCCACGGCCTGCCTGGCTGGTGCCGCTGATGCGGCAGCCCGGCGAGCCGCGCCGCCGGCCCGCAGCAGGGTGACCCCGGCAACGGCCGTTGCCAGCCAGAGGACCAGCACCACGATTGCCAAGGCCCGTCCCTCCAGCTGGCGGCCCGGTTACCGGCCAGCCGCGCTCTGCTACGGCCGCCCTGTTCTGCGCGGACGGTCAAGTTCCGCGACTCAGGCTAGCTGACGCGGGCCGGCAGTCGGGCCGCGCTGTGACTCGCGAGCCGACGGCCGGCGATCGGTAAGCTGACTAGTGATGCAGGAGATTCGCCAAGCTCAGCCGGCCGGCCAGTCGGCTGGGCACCGCTGGCCTGCTGGTGCTGCTGATCGAGGCCGGGCGACATGACCGAGCGCAAGCCGCAAGGCATGAGCTTTCGCTCCTGGATCGACCAGCAGATCAGCGATGCCGCCGAGCGTGGCGCTTTCGAGAACCTGCCGGGCACAGGGAAGCCGTTGCGCGGTCGCGGCGATCCAGACAATCCTGATGCGTGGGTGCTGGACTGGGTGCGCCGGGAGGGTGTGCCGACCGAGGAACTGCTGCCGACTCCGCTCAGACTCCGGAAGCAGGCCGCCCGGCTCGCCGACAGCGTGGCGGAGTTCGGTTCGGAACAGGCGGTCCGCGACTCCGTCGCGGAGCTGAACGATCAGATCATGGAGTGGCGCAGGCTGCCGATCGGGCCGCCGATCTTCGTGCACCTGGTCGACAGCGAGGCAATGGTCGCCAAGTGGCGCGCCGAGCGGCGGCCGGCCGCCACGGCCGAGTCCGCGGCCCAGTTGGCCGACGCTGAGTTGGCCAGCGACCGGGCGGCGGACGGCGGGCGTGGCCACCGCCGGTGGTGGCGCCGGGCGCCCGGATGAGACGCCCTCGATGTTACGGCCCTGGCTGCTACAGATTCGAGGCGATGACGCCGCCGTCGATCTGGTACGTGGCCCCGGTGATGTAGGCAGCGCGCTCCGAGGCCAGGAACGCGACGAGATCGCCGAGCTCGATGGGCTCCCCCAGGCGGCCAACCGGGATGCCCGCGGCGAGTGACTTCAGCCGCTCCTGGAGTTCCGGACTTGCCGGAGCTCCCTCCTGGAGGCCAGGAGTGATCCGCGCGGTGCGGAAGCGGCCAGGCAGCACGAGGTTGATGGTGATGCCGTCCGCGGCCAGATCGGGCATCAGCGCCTTCATCAGCCCGGCGATGCCCGGCCGGGTGCCGTTGCTCAGGTCGATGTTAGCCACTGGCTGCTTAACGGAGCTCGACTGAATCCCGACGATGCGGCCCCAGTGCTCGGCGCGCATATATGGCAAGACCTCACGGACGAAGCGCACGAAATTCAGCGTCACTACCTCGAACGCCTGCCGCCAATCCTCGTCGGTGAGGTTGCCGAACCGGCCGATCCGCGGTCCGCCTGAGTTGTTGACCAGGATGTCGACACCGCCGAAGCGCTCCGCCGTCGCCTCGACCACGGCATGTATATCCGTCGCGCTGGTGACGTCCACTGGCATGGCGAGGACCTCCGCACCAGTCGCCCCGCGGATATCAGCTTCTGCGGCCGCGAGGTCGGCCTCGGTGCGCGCGCAGATCGTGACCCGCGCGCCCTCGCGGGCCAGCGCCAGTGCGCATGCCTTGCCCAGGCCCTTGCTTGCTGCGGCGACAATCGCGACTTTCTCGGTCAGCCCGAGGTCCATCTGTCTCCCTACGCTCGGCCCGGAAGAGCTGGCACTGCGCGAGCACAGCCCCTGCCTTGAAGCCTGGACGTCCGGCTGCTGCTGTGCAATCCTCCACGCAACGCCATCCTCCAGCAACGCCATCCACCACAAAACGACCGGCATCAGCGTAGTGAAAGGCCTAGCCGATGGTGAAGATCGTCGATCACGGGACCTGGCAGCTCGCGGACGCCGACGAGGAACTGCATCCTCGCGGCCCCGAACTGCTCTGGAACGAGTCGTTCTACTTCGACTTCGCCGCGCCGGACGGATCTATCGGCGGCTACGTGCGCCTCGGCTTGTACCCGAACTGGGACCGGGCCTGGTACTGGGCCTGCATCGTGCGGCCGGGACAGCCCGCGATTCTCGTCGCCGACAATGCAGCAGCACTGCCCGGGCGTGGCAGCACGGACTTGCGAACCGCGGGCATCGCTGCCACGCAGGAGATCGTGCAACCGCTGTGCTCTGCGAGGATCGGGCTGGACGCGGTCGCGGCAGTGCTGCCCGACGCAGCCGTCGCCTACGCCGGGCTCGAAGCAGCCGAGCAGATCCGGCTCGTCCTTGACCTGGAATGGATTACCGCCGGTGGCGTCTACCCTTACAAGGACCTTCCCCGGTATGAGATCCCGTGCGAGGTGACCGGCACCGTCAGTATCGGCGAGGCGAAGACGACCATCCGGGCCTTCGGCGAACGCGACCACAGCTGGGGCGAGCGTGACTGGTGGCAGATCTCGTGGCTCTGGACGTCGGGCCGGCTCGGCGACGGCACGGCGTTTCATGGCATGCAGGCCAACGTCGGGTTCGCGATCGGCTGGCCGTCGTTCGCTGTGCTGCCCTCCGGCGAACTCAGCCATCTGACCGGATTCTGCGCGCACACGGATTTTGGCGCTGACGACTTCCCGCAGCGGTCACGCCTGCGGCTGCCGGGCGCACCACTGACCGCGATCCCGCTGGCGTTCGCCCCGGTCGCGATGACCTCGCCAGACGGCCGGGTTGCGCACTTCCCGCGCGCGCTGTGCGAGTTCGCCGGCGACGACGGCCGGACCGGCTACGGCTGGACCGAGTGGAACCAGCCGCCGGGCTGGCGCGACCACGGCTGGTCCTACCTGGCTGACTCATCCGTCGCTGATACCGATCTGGCTGGCCGCGGCGGTGACGGCAAGTGACCGAGGCGGTGCGTGGTGATCAGGAGCTCACCCCGGAGTTCCTGACGCGCGCCCTGGCCAGCCACCTGCACGGCAGTGCGGTCGCAGCGGTGGAGGCTGCACCGGTCGGTACCGGGCAGGTATCTGATAGCTACCGGCTGTCGCTGACCTACGACGGGCCAGCCAGCTTGCCGCCGACGATCATCGCGAAGGTCCCGGCAGCAGACGCGGCCAGCCGGAACGCGGCCAGGGCGTTCCGCACCTACGAGATCGAGGCCAGCTTCTACAGCCAGCTCGCGCCCGGTCTGCCGGTCGCGCTGGCACGGTGTTACTACGCGGCCTATGACTCCGGACCCGATGAGTACGTCGTGCTGCTCGAGGACCTGGCGCCGGCGTTACCCGGTGACCAGCTGACAGGCCTGCATCCAGAAGACGCCGCAGCCGCCATCCGCGAGCTCGCCGCCCTGCACGCGGCCGGCTGGGATAGCGCTGAGCTCGCCGCACTGCCCTGGCTGAACAGGTCAGGCCCGGACGCTGCCGCACTGCTCGCGGCCGTCCTCATCGATCTCTATCCGCGCTTCCGGGAGCGCTTCGCAGGCCGCCTTGAGCCGGGCACGCTCAGCCTGATCGAGGATTTCCTGCCGAAGGTCTCGAGCTACCTGGCAGCGAGCGACGAGCCGCGCACGATCGTGCACGGCGACTTCCGGGCGGACAACCTGCTGTTCGGAGCAACTCGGCCGGCGGTGCTCGACTGGCAAACGGCTGGCTTCGGCGCAGGTACTGCAGACCTGTCGTATTTCCTTGCCTCAAGTCTGCCGGTCGCCGCCAGGCGGCAGTATGAGGAAACCCTCGTGCGGCGCTATCACGCCGCGCTGACCAGCCGCGGTGCGGCGCTCAGCTGGCACGACTGCTGGACCGGCTACCGCAGGCACGCGTTCAGCGGAATTGTCATGGACATCATCGCCGCGACGATGGTCCAGCAGACCGAGCGGGGCGACGCGATGTTCGCCGCGATGGCGCGCCGGCACGCCAGGCACGCGCTCGACCTGGACGCGCTTGCGCTGCTCTAGCCGCTGACCGTGTTAGCCGCTCACCGTGCGCGCGGCGCGCGCCGCATGCCAGCCGGCCCGGCGGCCGAAGAACGAGCCCTCGCCGAGCTGGGCTCCGCTGCTGTAGCCCGCGCCGTCCTGCACGATGTTGGACGCGCACGCTCCGGCCGCATAGAGCCCTTCAACAACGGATCCGTCAGCCCGCTGCACCTGCCCGTCAACCGTGCACCGCAGCCCGCCAAGGGTGAATCCGGCGTACATCGCCTTGCCCAGGCTGAGGTCGAACGCCGCCCACGGGCCGGCGTCCTGCGGCTCGAGCCAGTCCGGATGCTTGCCGAACTCAGGGTCCTCACCGCGCGCCGCCGCCGCGTTGTACGACCTCAGGGTTTCCGCGAGCTGACCGGCCGGCATGCGCAGCGCCACTGCCATCGCCTCGACAGTCTCCCAGCCGTCGATGAACGGCACCAGCGGGAACTCCGGAAACTCCATGTGCTCGCTGTCGACGATCAGGTACGCGGCGCCGCCCGGCTGCCCGAGGACGAAGGCGGAGGTTCGCGCGTGATAGCTGTCCTCGGCCACGAACCGCTTGCCGGCACGGTTCACGACGATCCCGGTCACCAGCTTCGCCGGCGGGTAGAACGGCGCGGTGATGAACGCACGGTCCAGGTGCAGCGCCTGCGCGCCGGCTGACAGGCCCAGCTTGATGCCAGCGCCGTCGTCGTAGGTGGTGCCGAGCACGAAGGGCTTCTCCGCGAGCTGCGGCACGTGACGGGCGACCATCTCGGTGTTCATCACGAAGCCGCCCGCGGCCAGGATGACGCTGCCGGCCGGGATAATCCCCGTTCCCGTGGCTGTACGCCATCGCACTCCGGTGACTCGCCCGGTGTTCGCCGGCACTGCAGTCGTGATCAGCTCCGTCGCGGCCGTTTCGTACCTGATCTCGACGCCGAGAGCGGCGGCTCGCCGCAGCAGCAGGTCCACTACCAGCTTCGCGCCGCCAGTGTCGCCAGGCACCGGGACCTTATGCCCCCGCGGCGCCGGCACGGCGATATCCCTGAATGGCCAGACCTTTTCGTTGCCGGTGTACATCAGGCCCTGTGTGCCGGGCTGGATCACCGCCTTCTCCGGGTAGTAGCTGCGCTCGAACTCGAACCCCAGGCTCTCAAGCCAGTCGCAATGCGCGGCGCTGCCGTCCGCATAGGCCCGGACTTTTTCCGGCTCGGGATCTGGCGTCACCGCCATGAGGTAGGCGTACATCTGATCCGGGCTGTCAGGATGGCCGGTTGCCCGCTGCACGACCGTTCCGCCGCCCAGGTAGAAATGGCCGCCCGCGAGCGCGCTAGTCCCGCCGGCCACCGCGGCGCGTTCCAGCACCACGACGGAGGCGCCCGCCTCGGCTGCCTCTACCGCAGCGCACCCGCCCGCGATCCCGAAGCCGACGACAACGACGTCGGCGTCCGGCCGCCCGTCGGGGCGCCGCGCGGCCGGTGGCACTGTCTGTGACAACGGCGTTCCATCCCCTTTGCTGACCCGATAGCCGTAATGCACAGTTCGTCGGCCGGCATTCGACGTATCAGGTGCGCTAATTACTCATCCGGTGAGTGTGTTTACATATCCGGCTACATCATTCAGATGACGCGCCGCGACCGGTACACGTCGTAGCGTTGCCGTATCACCTGGCCTTGACCTGTGGGGGGGAGAGGCGGTGTTACCAAGGGCGGGGGTCGCCATTGTCTCGTAATGCGTCGCGCACAGCTACTGACAGCTCCGGACGGACCAGACACGGCCTGTTCAGCCGCGGCCGCGACACGGCCGGGTCCGCTCGCCGGCCAGGCTGGTGGACCTGCCCGGACTGCGGGTTAGCAACTCACGATCCGACCGCCGCGCGGCTGGGTTTCTGCGCTCGCTGCAGTGACTTCACCGGCATGTGCGGTGCCGGCCGCAAGATCGTCTGTCCCGACATGATGACGGTGACGAGCTGGCACACGCCCTGCACCAACCTCGGCGCGGTGGCATGGCAGATCAGCCAGGGTGCGATCGCACGCGTCGCCATGATCTGCCCGGAGCACGACGGTCAGCTGAGGGCCGGGAACATGGCGTGGATCCGCGGCGCGGTGCCGCTAGCGGAGCAGCATCGGGCCTGAAGGAGGCTAGTGCGCAGTGGATACCGCCGGCCCGCGAGTGATACCCGCGGGCTGGCGGTCTCCTGCGCTGCCCGGTTGCCACCGGCGACTCAGGTTGGCTCTGGCCGGGCACTGGCAGCACGCGAAGGCAGTCGCTCGAACTTCGGCGCTCGCCGCTGAGTGAACGAGTCGACGCCCTCACGGAAGTCGTGGCGGCTGAAGCTCTCCATCATCAGGGCGCGGGCCTCGCGCTCGGCAGCCAGCAGGCCCGCATGCATCTGCTGGTAGACCTGGCGCTTCATGATGGCCATCGACGCTGGTGACGAGGTTGCTGCCAGGTCGCGCACGTATTGCTGGGCGTGCGGCAGGACTTCTGCCTGCGGCAGCGCCGCGTTCACCACGTGCATGGCGGCCGCCTCCGCCCCGGAGATCTTTCGGGACGAGAACAGCAAGTCGAGCGCTACCGCCGTCCCGGCCAGCCGGGGCAACATCCAGCTGATGCCCCATTCAGCGACGAGACCTCGCTGCGCGAACGCTGTCATCAAGATCGCGTCCTCGGCCATGAAGCGCAGATCACATGCAAGCACGATCGGCACCCCCATGCCCGCTACCGGTCCGTTGATGGCAGCGATAACGGGCTTCGGAACCGACATCAGGTAGGTATAAGTCCCCAGGTGCAGGTCGTCGCCGAAGGCCGGGTCGCCCGGGTCAGACGCAATTTCGACGGTCGGCGCCTGGCTGCTCAGATCGCCTGAGCTGATGGCCGAGAGCCGGGTCATGTCGGCGCCGGCGCAGAACCCGCGCCCCGCACCGGTGATCACGATTCCGACCACGCGGGGATCGGACTCGGCCTGACTCACCGCATGCCGCACCTCGAAGCCCATCCGGTCCGTCCAGGCGTTGAGCACCGCCGGACGATTGAGGGTGATGGTGGCAACCGGGTCCGTGACCTCGTACTGGATCTCCTGGTAGCCGATCTCGTCGTCTGCTGTCACGGAGGCCTCCCTCTGGCGCGGCGCGGTCTGGCTCTGCAGGCTATTTGGGTGCAAGTCGCCCCCCTGCGTCAAGCCGGCCGCGCCGCGCCGTGTTGGGTCTGCGGCGCGACGGGTGTCAGCCGGAGCTTGGACCTGCTACTAGATTCGGTTGGAAGTTGGGTTCGGCCATCGACTCGTCGTAGGTCGATCCCCAGTACCACTGGGTCGC
>DATMMA010000281.1:0-2501 GCA_035570295.1 Streptosporangiaceae bacterium | reverse complement strand
CCCGGCTGGCTCAGCGTCAACCGCCAGGACCCGCCAGCCGCGAGCCAGCAACTCCAGCGCATCGGTGCCCTCCCCGCAGCCGAGGTCGATCGCCAGGCGGTCCCGGCCGGCCCCGAGCTCCCGGCACGCGGCCAGCAGCAGCGGCCGCGGCTCACGGCCAGCTGACCATGCGTAGTATCCAGCCCAGTCCGCGCCGCCATCATCAGCCACTCCGCCATCATGCCTGCCCGCGCGGCGCGAATGAGAGCTGGCTCGCTGATGGCCGTGAGAGCATCGCCGGCTCAGCCGGTAGTCGGTCAAAGGCTCGTGACAGTACCGTAGATATCGCGACTGGCGAAGCCGGATGTGACCGGCGTGGAGCGAACGAGTGGCATCGACCGCCTGGGTGTCCCTTTGGCAGCAACCGAAGGGAAACGCCGATGCGATACGGGATGAACCCGCACCAGTCCGCCTCGATCGTCGCAGGCCACGGCCCGCGAGTGATCAACGGAGAACCGTCGATGATCAACTATCTCGACGCGCTGAACGCTTTCGAGCTCGTTCGCGAAGCCGACGCCGCAACGGGCAAGCCCGCGGCCGCATCGTTCAAGCACGTCTCGCCGGCCGGCGCGGCGCTCGCCGGCGCCGTCGACGCGACGGCGGCACGAATCTGGCGAGTGGACGAAGCCGGGGACGGGGGCCTGCTGTCGGCCTACGTCCGGGCACGCGACGCGGATCCGAAGTCGTCGTTCGGAGACGTCGCCGCGCTGTCGCGGCCGGTCGGCCTGGCCACCGCTGAGTTCCTGCGCACGGTCATCTGCGACGCGGTCATCGCGCCGGGATTCGAGCCGGGCACGGCCGGGGTCCTCGCGGCGAAGCGCGGCGGCAGGTTCCTGATTCTGGAAGCCGACCCCGGGCGAGTGCCGCCCGCCAGTGAACGACGCGACGTCCTGGGCGTCACGATCGAGCAGGAGCGTGACACCGTGCCGGTCGCCACAGTGCTGCCCGACGACGGCACCCTCAACGAGACGACCCGAACCGACGCGCTACTCGGGCTGGTGACCCTGCGCTATACCCAGTCCAACTCGGTGGACCTCGTTCGCGACGGAGCTGCCATCGGGATCGGCGCCGGGCAGCAGAACCGTGTTGACTGCGTGCGGCTCGCGGGCGCCAAGGCGCGCACATGGTGGCTGCGCAGGCATCCCTTCGTCGATGGCCTGCCCGGTGCCGGCGGCATGGGCCGGCAGGACCGTCTCAACTGGCAGATCAGATTCGCCGGCCAGGAGATGACCGCAGCGCAGCTCGCAGAATTTGAGTCCCTGTTCGGCGCCGAGGCGCGCAGCCGCTACGAAGATGCGACCTGGAGGGAGGAGTGGATCGCCACCCTCAGCGGCGTCACGATGACCTCCGACGGCTATCTGCCTTTCCGTGACAACGTCGAGCACGCCGCAGCTGCGGGCGTCACCACGATCGTGGAACCCGGAGGGTCAACCCGCGCGAGCGAAGTCGCCGACAGCGCGGCCGCGCACAGCATCGCCCACGTTCAAACCGGCCTCCGCCTGTTCCATCACTGAGAAGCAGTCGGCGGCGACCGGGACGCTCATCCTGCGCGGATCGGTGTCAGACGCGCGGGAGTCCAGGTGTCAGGCAGCGGATGTGCCGGGCAGGTCACGGGCACCGGGTGCCGCTGTCGACCTGCCAGGTCCGGTCGGATCCCTGGATGACGTGGAGGGTAACCGCGCCGGACTTAAAGGTGGCGCCGCTGCCGCTGCGGCTGACCTGCCGCCAGCCCTGAGCAGGGATGCCCGTCAGGCCACCGTGCCGGGCGAACCAGGCGGCGGCCGCAGCCGGGGTTGGCCGACCACCCCGGTCTGATGTCAGCGACAGCGCGAACCCTGATCCGTGCGCGCAGGACGAGCCCGCGCCATGGACCACCGGTGCCGGCGCTGCCGGGCCGGCGTCCGATCCGCACGCCGCAGCAGCCAGCAGGCCGGCGAGCAGGAAACTGCCGGATATACCCGTTTCCCAGCGCATGTTTCTCTGACGCACGAACGCGTCTGAAGGCTCCCGCCACTTCGGCCGCGGACGCCAACGGCCAGCACGCCGGGCCGGGCACCTTCCACTTCTGACCCTGACCGGGCGTACTCAGGTGCCGCGGTTAGGTGTTACGCGTGGGCGTGTGGTCCTGGCTCCGGTCGCCGCGGCACGACTGCCTCGGTGGCCAGGGGCAGGTCGAGGTGGAGGTCGCCGTTGTGCTGGTAAAGCCGTGTGTGTCCTGGCGGGTCCGTGTGGCGCATGAATTGGCGCGGCTC
Source organism: Streptosporangiaceae bacterium (assembly GCA_035570295.1). Classification (GTDB taxonomy): domain Bacteria; phylum Actinomycetota; class Actinomycetes; order Streptosporangiales; family Streptosporangiaceae; genus JAJYUU01. The sequence goes on along the minus strand of DATMMA010000281.1, from coordinate 210 downwards.
GAAGTTCCAGAAGTAGCCGGCGCTGTACCTGATCCGGATCTCCCGGATGCCGGGCCGCTGTTCGGCCAGGCGGGCGCCCATCGGGACGCCCAGCTCGATGGGGCTGGCCGGGGTGTGGGCGTTGCCGGCCACTGCCAGTGTGCGCGCGCCGGGCGGGGAGGCGGCCAGGATGCGCCGGGCCATCGCCTCGTCACGCTGGGACCAGCTCCA
>DATMMA010000280.1:0-5785 GCA_035570295.1 Streptosporangiaceae bacterium | reverse complement strand
CCTCCGGCGGCTTGCCCAGCAGATGGCGCTCGACATTCCACTCGGCATCAGCCATGCCCGTCAGGGTACCGGCATCTAGTGCCAGAGCAGCAGCCTGAGGTGTAGCTGCCGGCGTCGCTCGTAGTGGTCCAGGCGGCTGCTTTCGGCTAGTTAGCTCACCGCAATGTACGTCGCCTTGGGCGACCGGGGCACGATTGAGCCTAGGGAGCGGATGCGAGCCCCGCCGAGACGAGGAAGTAGGGATTCATGCGTATAGCGACCATTGGCGAGCGGCTTTGCCTGATCTCCGGTGGCGGCGCCGTCGACGTACACGCGGCGAGTGGCGGCCGGTTCGGAGCTGACCCGGCTGCGGTCTACTCGCGCTGGCAGGAGTTCTCGGACTGGGCGATCTCGGCGACCCTGCCTGAGCCGGTGCCGTTTGCGGCCGAGTCGCTCGGCTCGCCATCGCCATCGCCGCGACAGGTTTTCGGGATCGGGCTGAACTACAGCGCGCACGTGGCCGAGTCCGGCTTGGCCAAGCCGGAGACCGCTCCCCCGGTGTTTACCAAGTTCCCGTCCTGTATCACTGGTCCGCGTGGCGAGATAACTCTGCCGCCTGGCGGCCACACTGACTGGGAAGTCGAGCTAGTTGTCATCATCGGGCGGGCAGCCGCGCACGTACCGGCCGGTTCGGCCTGGGACTACGTAGCCGGGCTGTCGGTCGGCCAGGACGTGTCCGAGCGGATCCTGCAGATGGCCGGCACTCCCCCGCAGTTCAGCCTCGGTAAGTCGTATCCGGGCTTCGGCCCGGTCGGGCCGTGGCTCGTCACACCAGACGAGTTCAGTAACCCAGATGACCTCGAACTCGGCTGTGCTGTGAACGGCGTCCAGATGCAGAAGGGCCGCACCAGAGATCTGATCTTCAGTGTCTCCGACGTGATCGAGCAGCTGTCCGCTGTCACGACGCTACTGCCCGGCGACCTGATTTTCACCGGCACTCCGAGCGGCGTCGGCATGGGCCGTAGTCCGCAGCGCTGGCTTGCGCCTGGTGACGTGCTCACGAGCTACATCGAGGGCATCGGTGAGATGCTGCACACATTCGCTTCTGCATGAGGGGGTTGCCTACTCGCGGCCGAAAGCCGTTGGACGGCATTGGCGCGCGCTGACAACGTGGGATGGTATGCGCCAGGAGGACATCTGGGATCACGAGACCGCCCGGTCCTATGACACGCCGGGCACGGGCATGTTCGCGCCGCAGGTACTCGGGCCGGCCGTCGACCGGCTGGCCGGCCTCGCCGGTGACCGCCGGGCGCTGGAGTTCGCCATCGGCACCGGTCGCATCGCCGTTCCCCTCGCCCAGCGCGGTGTATCCGTGACCGGGATCGAGCTATCCCGTCCGATGATCGAGCAGCTACGCACGAAGGCTGAGGAAACGGCCATTCCGGTGATTGTCGGCGACATGGCCTCCACCCGGGCCCCCGGCGTGTACACCCTCGTGTACCTCGTCTACAACGCGATCTCCTGCCTGCTGACCCAGTCCCCATCTCATGTCTCGGTCTACCGGCTGCTGGCGGCGTCCTAGGGGTGTGCAGTGCGTCTAACAGGATTCAGGGAGCAGCGTGCCCTGGTGATGCACGAGTTGCCATCCCGCAGACTCGCGCCGCCACAGGGACGTGCGCCGGGCTCGTCGTCCGCCGCGATCGGAATCCCAGTGAGCCATCACGAAGCCATCGCCGATGACTCTCCCGGCGAGATGACGGACCTCGATGACGGCGTCGTCCCCGGACTCTGCGCCAAGGAGTTCCAGCGTCGAGGAACGGTCCCAGACTCTGCCCGACGCCCCGACCTCTATGAAGTCCTCAGCAAGCAATACGCTGACGCGTGCCCGATCGTGCCGGCACTCGGCGGTCTGGAGTTCGCGCTCAAGCTCGAGCACTTCCGCCACGTCGATGTCCGTGGTCATCAGCTTCCTAATCTGCCTCGTGTGCTGCTTCCGTCTCCCCCCGGCTCTAGTGGTAGTAAACGCGCCACCCAGACCTTTCAGTCAACTTCCGCCAGATCGAACTATGCGGCGACCGCCGCTAGCCGAAAATGGCTTTGTGCGTCACATGCACCATGTCCGGTGCGACTCTGCCCCAGTCTGAACCGGTGCCGCTGTCAGGCCGCGAGCGAGCGGCACAGCGGGCACGCAGCCGGGTCACCCGGGTCGAAACGGCCCGGTAGCTGCACAACCGCGCGGCCGTCGCACAGCGCGATGTATTCGTCCTGACGGCGCAGCTCGGCGGCGTGAATCGTCAGTGGTTCCTCGGCAGACCTGGTGCCCCGCAAATACCGGCTGGATCCCGGTTCCATTACGCACACCCCCGCCCGTAGCGACCGTAGCGCGTCACGTACCCGTAAGCCGTGGAGCTGAATCGTCGTCGTCGTTGGCCAGGCATAACCGCGGGCCGTTGCCTGCGTTGGCTAGGCGACCACAGCGGGAACGGGGTTCGAAAGGGCCGGTGACTTGTGTCCCGCCGCGGCCGACCAGGCTGGCCGCGGGTGCCGCCACCGCTCGCACCAGCCAGACTAGGCCCATGAGACCGTTTGCCCTCGTGGCTGCGTCAGGCGTGCTGCTGGCTCTCGGCGTGGCCGGCTGTGCGTCGTCGGCGCCGCCGCAGGGTGCGTCGGCCGGTTCGAGCGCGTCGCCTGCCAGTCCCAGTCTGTCTTCGCCCGCGGCCCGTACCGCACCGGCCGCCGTGCCGCAGCCAGCGCACGTCGTCGTTGTGGTCATGGAAAACCACGCATACCAGCAAGTCATCGGCAGCTCGGACGCACCGTTTCTGACCGGGCTCGCTCGGCGCGGCGCCTTGTTCACCCACTCCTACGCCATCACGCATCCGAGCGAGCCGAACTACCTCGCGCTGTTCTCTGGCAGCACACACGGGGTCATGAGCGACGCCTGCCCGGTGACGTTCACGGCGCCGAATCTCGCGTCGGGTCTGCTGGCCGCTGGCAAGACGTTCGCAGGCTACGCCGAGGGACTGCCTGCCACCGGCTCGCCGGTCTGCAGCGCGGGCAACTACGCGCGCAAGCACGTGCCGTGGACGGACTTCCGTAACATCCCGGCGTCGGTGAACCAGCCGTTCACCAGCTTCCCTGCGGCCGACTTCAGCCGGCTCCCGACGGTGTCGTTCGTGATCCCTAACTTGTGCAACGACATGCACGACTGCAGCGTCGCGACCGGCGACTCGTGGCTGCGAGCCCATCTCAACGGTTACGTGAGCTGGGCGATGACGCATAACAGCTTGCTGATCGTGACGTGGGACGAGGATGACGGCACGGCAGCCAACCAGATCCCGACCATCTTCGTGGGCCAGCAGGTCCGACCAGGCGCCTATTCGCAGCGGATCACCCATTACAGCGTGCTGGCCACGATCGAGGCTGCCTACGGACTGACACGCGACGGCAGCGCGGCGACCATTGCACCCATCGACTACATCTGGCGGCCCTAGCCCGCGGTCGGCCAAGGAACCTAGCTCCCGGTTGACGCGACTAGAGCATTGCTGCGACCTTGACTCGCATCAGCGGCAGCATCCGGCCAGGGACCGATCCTGACGGCGTCTCCCCTATAGGCTCGGCGCCCATCTTGCGGTAGAAGCCCTCGGCGTTGGGCTCCGCGCCGATCTCGAGGTACTGGAACCCGGCAGCAGCCGCCGCGGCCATCGCGTCCTGCCACAGGAGCCGGCCAAGGCCGGTGCCGATCTCGCTCGGCCTGACCCACATGTTGCCCAGCTCGCCGACCGGCGGCTCGCCGTCCACGCTGTAGAAGCCGACCACCAGGCCGCCCAGATCGGCGACCACGAAGTGCCGTCGCGCGACGTCACCGGGACTGAAGGTGAGCTCGGCCCGGCAGGACTCGATGAATGCCTGCTCATAGCCCCAGAATCCCTTGGCGGCGAGTGCCAGGTCACTGAGCATGCTCGCTTCATCTGGCCTAGCGCGCCGCAGCGTCACCTCGGTCACTTCCGGTCTCCTCTCGGGTCATCGCTTGCCCGGCACGTCCAGGCTCGCATGACCAGCGGCCGTCTACGGCTTCGCCCGGCGCTAGCATCGGTCCACGCTGACGCTCGATTGCTCGCGACTGTGCGCTATTCCGGACTGAGATTGTCCGGATAGGCCGCTAACTTTTGTTTCGACAGGGTTTGCCGAGTCCGCAAGGGAGTAGTTATGACTGACGTCGTCCTGTTCCACCACGCCCAGGGTCTTACCAAGGGGCTACGCGACTTCGCCGATCAGCTGCGTGCGGCTGGACACAGCGTGACGCTGCCCGACCTGTTCGAGGGCAGGACGTTCGCGAGCATCGAGGACGGAGTCGGTTACGCCCAGCAGACCGGCTTCGACAACATCATCGAGCGCGGCCGGGCCGCCGCGGAGGCGCTGCCAGCCGAGGTCGTCTACGCAGGATTCTCGCTGGGCGTCCTGCCCGCCCAGATGCTCGCGCAGACGCGGGCCGGCGCGAAAGGAGCCCTGCTTTTCGATGCGTGCGTGCCGGTCTCGGAATTCAGCAGCGAGTGGCCGCCCAGCGTGCCAGTCCAGGTTCACGGGATGGACTCCGACGCGTTCTTCGCCGACGAGGGTGACCTGGATGCTGCCAAGGACCTCGTGGCCACGGCGAAGGACGCGGAGCTGTTCTTGTATCCGGGCGATCGGCACCTGTTCGCCGACAGCAGCCTGCCTTCCTACGACGAGGCAGCCGCGACCCTGCTAACGCAGCGCGTGCTCGATTTCCTCGGACGGGTGAGCTGACGCGGCTCGACGCAGATCCTGCTGTCCCAGCCAAGTGCCCTTCACCGGCGACCCCGCGCAAACGGCAGCGGCCGCCGCTGCCTTCGGCGCCGCAGGTGCCGGGCTCGCGATCATCTACTTGCCGCGGCCGTGCACACTGGCCGTGCTAGAGCCGCTGGCCAGCGCGTTATTTGAGGTGTCCTGAGTCAGCCTCGAGGTCGGTTGTGACGGAACGTCTTGGCGCTGATTAATGGTTCGGGAAATGTCAGTGGGCGGCGGTATAATCGAACACGTGATCGGCTAAGAACGGAGCGAGAATCGCGGGCGGAGGGAGGCGGCGATGACGGATCCCGGCTGGGACATTCCCGGTGTTCCGCGTGATGCTTCCCCTGGTTCTGACGCGCCTGCCGCAGCGGGTGGTTCTGCTTCCAGCGCGTCTTCCTCGTTGGCCGCTGCCGCTGGTGCGTCTGGGCGCGCCGGGCGCGCAGGCAGGTCTGGTCGTAAGGCTCGGGCTGGCAGCGTGTCGGCGGGTTCGGGGTTGTCGGCGGGTGCGTTCGCGCCGTCAGGTGGCAGCGCTCGCGCGGCGGCGGGCTGGGCTGCGAGCTCGCCGGACAGTGCGAGTGACGGCAGCAGTGATTGCACCGCGTCCGCTGTTGCCGCTGACGCTGCCGCGCGGGTCGGAGCCGCAGGTTTCGGTAGCAGCGCGTGCGGCAGCACCGGCGCAGTTAGCGCTGGCACGGACGGTACCGCTTCGCCCGGCACGGACGGCACCGCTTCGCCTGGCACGGACGGCACTGCTTCGCCTGGCACCGACGGCACTGCTTCGCCTGGCACTGCAGCGGGCAGTGCCGCATCCGCCAGCGCTGCATGGGTTCGCACTGCCTCCGCTAGCACTGACGCCTCTAGCACTGCCTCGGCTAGCACTGACGATTGCGGCATCGCCGCGGCAGCGGGCATCTTGCCGGCGGCCCCTGAGGTCGGCGCGGGCGCGGGCATGGGCTTGCCTGGCGGGCGGGTGACGGATCCGGTGCAGGCGCTG
>DATMMA010000279.1:0-2430 GCA_035570295.1 Streptosporangiaceae bacterium | reverse complement strand
TCTCCGGCGTCTACCTCGGCGTCGAGGCGGAGCTCGGCCGCGAGGGAGTCCGGCGGGTCGTCGAGCGCGACCTGACCGAGTCTGAGCTCAACTCGCTGCACGCTGCAGCCGACGCGGTCCGGGCAAAGCAGGCCGACGTCGCGAGCCTCTAGCCTGCGGCCACCCGCGCTAGGTCCGCCGGGTGCTCTGCGGGCTGGCGTCCGTAGGCAGCTCGCCTTGTTGCCGTGCCCGTTGCGGGTTGGGCGTCGCGCTGACGTCGGCGACGTTTACGCCCGCTCCCGCACCCGGCCGACCTAGCGCTGCAAACTTGCCGCGCTGGGTGTGGCGCAGTGCCAGCGCTGGGCGTGAGTGCGGGGGCGCCGGGGGTGCGGCGGCGGGCGTAAACGTGGCCCGCCTCAGCCGGTGGCGGAACCTGCAACGGGCCTGGCGACGGTACCTGTCGCCGACCTGTGCCAGCCCGCAGAGCAGCGCCGGCGGCGCGGCACGCCCGAGCCCTAGGCCTCGGCTGCCTGGGCCAGGCGCTGCAGGGCTAGCTCGGTATACAGCGCCGTGCCGTCCGGCAGCACGGCATCGTCGAATACGGCCTCGGCCGAGTGATTGAACGGGGCAGCGAAGGGGTCTGTGCCAGGAGGGCACGCGCCAAGCATGAGGAAGGCGCCCGGCACTTCCTCCAGGACGTAAGAGAAGTCCTCCGAACCGGTCAGCGGGTCGGGCGCGGTGATGAACCGGCCGTCGCCGAGCAGGTCAGCCACGGTCTGCTCGGCGAATGCGAGCTCAGCCGCGTCGTTGATGGTGACCGGGTAGCCGTCCCGGAACTCGGCTGTGGCGGTCAGGCCGTGAGCGGCGGCGATCTGCCGAGCTACGTTCGGCGCGGCCTGCTGCACGGCCGAACGGGCCTGCGGCGAGAACGAGCGCACCGTGGCCACGAAATTTGCCTCGTCCGGGATTACGTTGTCGGCAGTGCCAGCGTGGAAAGTCCCCACGGTCAGTACGACCGGGTCGAACACGTCGAATTGCCGGGTCACCATCGTCTGCAGCGCCAGCACGATCTCGCACGCGGCTGGCACCGGGTCGGCCGCGCGGTGCGGCTGGGAGCCGTGCCCGCCGCGACCGTGCACGGTGACATGGAGGGTGTCTGCAGCCGCCATGATGGTGCCGGGCCGGCTGGCCAGTAGTCCGTACGGCAACAGCGCGGACGCGACGTGCAAGGCATATGCCGCCACCGGCCGCTCTCCGGTGGCGTCGAGCACGCCTTCGGAGACCATGATCCGGCCACCGCCGGGTCCCTCTTCGCCCGGCTGGAACATGAAGATAACGTTCCCGGCCAGATCGTCGGCGTGCGCTGACAGCAGCCTGGCCGCGCCGCACAGCATCGCGGTGTGCAGGTCATGTCCGCAGGCGTGCATGGCGCCGTCGATCCTCGACGCGAACGGCAGTCCGGACCGCTCGGTGACGGGAAGAGCGTCCATGTCGGCGCGCAGCAGCACGGTTTTGCCGGGTTTGGCGCCGCGCAGCACCGCAGTGACCGAGCTCAGGCTCGTGCCCAGGCTGATCTCCAGCGGCAATCCGGCCAGGGCGTCGAGCACCTTGCGCTGAGTGCGCGGCAAGTCGAGGCCGATTTCCGGTTCAGCATGGATTGCCCTGCGGAGCTCCGTCAGCTCAGTCGCGATCGCCGCCGCCTCGTCGTGTACACCTGCCACGTGCCCACCTGTCCTTCCACGCAATTAGCGGTCACAAGCGACGATACTTGTATAGATCGAAAAATCGTCGTTATTGCGGCGGCTAACCAATGCCGTCCGGACAGGCTAGGCGAGTACGGTCCGCCGCAGCGGGCAGACTGCATAGACTATTGCAAACTACCGCGCGGCCGGGTTCCGGCTGCTGCCAGGAGTGGGGGACGGCAGCTTCGCGCAATCACATCGACGAGGGTCGGGGATCCGGACGTGAATGGCGTCGGCTGGGATATTCTCCTCGTCCTCGCCGTGATCTTGATCGGCGGGTTCTTTGCCGCTGCCGAGATGGCACTGGTTTCGCTGCGGGAAGGGCAAGTTCGCGCGCTCAGCAGGCACGGCAAGCGGGGCCAGCGTACGGCGAAGCTTGCTCAGGATCCGAACAGGTTCCTGGCCTCGGTCCAGATCGGCGTCACTCTGGCGACGCTGCTGTCCGGTGCGTTCGGCGCGGCGCTGCTGTCGGACCGGCTGGCTGTCAAGCTCAGCAAGCTCATGCCCAGGGACGCAGCCAACCCGGTGGCGCTCATCGCGGTGACCCTGGTCATCTCGTTCTTCACCCTGGTCTTCGGCGAGCTCGCGCCAAAGCGGCTGGCGCTACAGCGGAACGAGCGGGTCGCTCTGGTGGCAGGCCCGGTAGTTGACCGGCTGGCGATGCTGGCCAGGCCACTCGTCTGGCTGCTGTCCAAGTCGACGAACCTGG
>DATMMA010000278.1:0-3768 GCA_035570295.1 Streptosporangiaceae bacterium | reverse complement strand
GAAGAACTGCCGCGGCACGGCGGAGAAGCGCGCTACCTGGCGAGCCGCGGCAGCAGGAGCGCGGACGCGGTCACCCCGAGCACGGTGGCGATCACGAGCACGAGCAGGTCGAGACCGAGGTGCGCAGGCGTGCCGATGAGCAGCCCGCGCAGCGCGTCGACCTCGTACGACAACGGATTGCACTTGCTGATCGCCTGCAGCCAGCCCGGCATGACCTGCTCCGGGTACAGCGCACTGGAGCTGAAGAACAGCGGCATCGTGATGGCCTGGCCTATGCCCATCAGCCTGTCCCTGGACAAGGCCAGTCCGGCGATTGTCATTGACAGACAGGAAAAGAACGCTGATCCGAGCACTACGACCAGCGCGGCGCCGAGCAGCTTGAGCGGATCGTGGGTCAGCGATACTCCGAGCAGCGCGGAAAGCACGAGCACCGCGACCGCTTGGACGACCGACCGCACTCCGGCGGCGAACGCCTTGCCCGTGATGAGCGCGGCTCGTGGCGTCGGCGTGACCATCAGCTTGGTGAGCACGCCGGCGTCCCGCTCCCAGATGATCTGGATGCCGTAGAAGATGGCGATGAACAGCGCGGACTGCGCGAGGATGCCAGGTGCCAGGTAGGCGAGGTAAGGGATGCCCTGCGGCGTCGGGATCGCGTGGATGCGGGTGAACACCTCGCCGTAGATCAGCAGCCATAGGGCGGGCTGGATGGCGCGAGTGTAGAGCTCGGTCCGGTCGTGCCTGATCTTGCGCAGCTCGACCCAGCACAGCGTGACGATCCGGCTGGCAAGCCTGCGGACGATGGCGGCCGGCGTATCCGGCGGCGGCAGCAGCGCGGTCCCGAAGTAACCGGGATCGGGCAGCGCGGCCTCAGCCGAGACGGCGGGCGGTACGCCTGGCGCGGCGGACGTCACGGATGCCTCCTGTTTCGGCGCTGTCATCGAGGGTGCCGCCGGTGTAGTGGCGGAACACGTCGTCCAGCGTTGCGTTCTCGCCGAGCATGGCTTTGAGCAGGCCAGGCGTGCCATTAGCGCGGATCGAGCCGGCGTGCATGAGCGCTATCCGGTCGCAGTAGGTGTCGGCCTCGTCCATGTAGTGCGTGGTCATCAGTACGGTCATGTCGGCCGTTTCGCGCAGCCGCGCGATGAACTCCCAGACGTCGGTGCGCGCGATCGGGTCGAGGCCGACGGTGGGCTCGTCGAGCACGAGCAGGCGCGGCGAGTTCACCAGAGCCTGCGCGAGCTCAAGGCGGCGCACCATGCCGCCTGAGTAGGTCTTCGCCTGGCGGCTGGCCGCGTCGGTCAGCCCCATCGCCTCCAGCGCGCTCTCCACCCGGTCGCGTCGCTGGCTGCGCGGAACGTCGAAGAGGCGGGCGAATAGCTCGACGTTCTCCCGCCCGGTCAGCGTCCCGTCAGCGGACAGCAGTTGCGGTACGTAGCCGATCATCCGGCGTACCCGCATCGGCTGCGTGGCGGCGTCGACGCCGAGCACGCTGACGCTGCCAAGCATTGGCCGCAGCAGGGTCGTGAGCATCCTGATCGTGGTGGTCTTGCCTGCGCCGTTCGGTCCGAGCAGCCCGAATGTCTCGCCTTGCTCAATGCGCAGGTCAACGTGGTCGACTGCGGTGTGCTGGCCGAACCGGTAGGTCAGGCCCGAGCATACGACGGCCGCACGCGTCTCAGGCTGGCCGGACCCGGCGTGCGCTGTCGCCGCCGGCGGGGGATAGCTACGCAGCTCGCTCAAGGCTCTGTATCTCCTCACCAAGCCGGAGCAGCGCCGGCACTGCCGCCGCTATCGCCTGCCGGTCGGCCGGGGACAGTCTGGCCAGTGCTCGTGCCGCGACTTCGGCTCGCAGGTCTCGCCGCTCAGCGAGCCGCTTCCTGGCGGCGGCGGTGATCGCCAGCTGCGCCGTCCTGCCGTCTGTAGCGCTCCGGCTCCGGCTGAGCAGCCCGTCACTGGTCAGCTTGCCGACCAGAGTGCTGACCGTGTTGGGCGCGAGATGCAGCTCCTGCGCGGCATCAGCCACCGTGATCCCCGGCCTGCTCTCGGCCAGCCTCAGCAGCTCGCAGTGCGTCGGCGGAAGCGGTTCGGTCTGCGAGATCTGCCGAAGCGCCCTGCGTATGGTGCGGCGCAGCAGACCGGTCGCCTCCAGCAGCAGGCCGGCCGTCGAGACGGATGAATCGTTCACAGAGCTAACGATATCTCATGACGAGCGCATGTCAGCCTTCGTCGCGCTGGTCTGTGCCGACCGCTCACGTGCCCTGCCTGACCGGCCTCTAGACTCGCGTTATGGGAAATCTGGCGGGAAAACGGGCGCTGGTCACCGGCGGCACCACTGGTCTGGGTCTGGCTGTCGCCGAGCGCTTCATGGCTGAGGGCGCACAGGTCGTTATTACCGGCCGCGATCCGGAACTGGGCAGACGCGCCGAGCAGACGCTAGGACCCGGCGCACGGTTCATCGCAGCCGACGCTGCTGACCCCGGCGCGGTCGCCCTGTCGGTGACCACGGCAGCAGACGACCTCGGCGGCCTCGACGTGCTGGTCAACAACGCGGGTGTGGGCGTAACCGCGCGGCTGATCGACACTCCGCTGGCCGACTACGACCGGGTCATGAGCGTCAACGTGCGTGGCTACCTGCTCTATGCGCAGCACGCCTACCCGCACCTCGCCCGGAGCCGGGGGTGCATGATCCACATTGCCTCCGATGCAGGCATGTGGGGGGAACAGTCGATCGGGCTGTACTCGGTGAGCAAGGCCGCCGTCGTCATGCTGGGGAAAATGCTCGCGCTGGATGGCGGTCCGGACGGGGTGCGCTCGAACGTGCTGTGCCCCGGCGACATCTGGCCGGGCATGCGGCACATGGCACCGCCCGGCGAGGACGGCCGCGGCGAGGAGGACGGCGCCTGGCCGCTGCCGCCGATCGGCCGGATCGGACAGGCCAGCGACCTTGCTGCCGCCGCGGTGTTCTATGCCAGCGGTGAGGCCGAGTTCATTACCGGGACGACGCTCCTGGTAGACGGTGGAATGACGGCAGGCTACCTGCAACGCGAACACAGTCCGCAGGCTGACCTCTGAGTGGACGTCGCCTGCGCTATGAGTATCCCTGGGCACCGGGCAGGGTCACGGTCGGCTGTGCATGACCGGTCATTGACCGGTCGGCCGTGATGCCCCTCCTTGCGCCTGATTGAGCGGACGGCGAGACTGGATTGGCCGGACTGGCGAGACTAGGCCGCCGCGCGGAATCAACGACCGGCGGTATCTGGATGGGCATCGGCATGAGGTACGCATTAGGCGCTGTGGCGGTGCTCGCTGCAATGTCAACTGCAGTCGGCTGCAGCAAAAACGTCCCGCGCCACCGTGAGGCTCCGGCAGTCGTCGTCGGAACAGCGAGCGGCACGCTCATCTTTGGCGGGCCCGGACCAGTCAGACCGGTGCCGGGCCAGGTGGTAGCCGTCAACTCTGCGGGTACGCAGTCTCAGGTGGCCGTCGGCGACGACGGCCGATTCAGCATGTTTCTGTCGCCCGGCAGCTATCAGCTCAGCGGGTCCAGCCCTGAGGTAACGCTGAACGGGTCCCCCGTGCAGTGCGGCGCGGCCCGCTCGGTGCGGATTACGGCCCGCCGGATCACGCGGGGCATCAAGGTCACCTGCTCGCTGATTTAGGAAAGCGGGGACTCAGAAGCCTTGCGGTCAACGGTCAGAGTCAAACCATCACCCCAAGGTCGGCTGGTCGCCGTGTGACTGCCCGCCGGCGCAGGCAGGCCCACGTGGC
>DATMMA010000277.1:0-13724 GCA_035570295.1 Streptosporangiaceae bacterium | reverse complement strand
CGCACAGCTTAGCGATTTCTCTGGCATGCCCAGCCGCGGTCCCGGCAAGTCGGTCCGCGCAGCCGCCTGACGAGACTGGGTGAAGCCGCATTGGCGCTGTTTGGAGCCTGGCTTGTCGGTAGTCTCGTAGCTGCCGGATAGATTGCCCTGGTTCTCGCTGCCAGGGCGGACCCGACGATTCAGGGACAAGGCCGAGCTGCCCGAGGCCGCCCGCCAGGTCCCGGTTAGGCAGATGTACGTGCAAGACACCTGGGCAGCCAGAGACCTGCCCGTCCTGGACGCTACGGTCCGCCTGCTCGAGCAAAGTTACATGGTCACGGTCACTGACATCGCGGCCAGCACTGGGCTCGATGCGGGAGCGGTGGCCAAGGCCCTGGAAAGCCTTGACCCGGTGTACGTCGACTTCCGCAAGACGACTACCGGCGGCGATCCCCGATTCTGGTACGTGTTCAAAGTCACGCCGGAGGCCCGCCGCGCGGTAGGCCAGTGGCCGACCGCGGAGGCGCTGGCAAGCCGGCTCGCGGAGGAACTGGCTGCGGCAGCGCGACAGGAGACCGATGGCGAGCGCCAGGGCCTGCTCGCTTACGCCGCCCGGCTCGTCGGCGACACCCTGCGGGACGCCACTGTCCGGGCTGCCGCGCAGGTCCTGGCGCCCGCGTTCGGCGGGGTGCCGCAACCGGAGCTTGGTTCCCCGGTGCCCGAGCCCGTCGCTGCGCCGGCTGAGGAGTTCAGCAGCCTTGTGCCGCTGCCGGACCTGCCGGAACTGCTCCGCCCCGAAGTGCCGGGCGGGAGTGCCCCGGCATCAGAGCCACCACCGGATGGCACGGATGCGGGCAGGCCTGGCACCGATCCGGACAATGCTGACACCGACCTGGACCTTGTCCAGTCGCGGCCGGACGCGGCGACGGCGATCTAGCCGGCGACAGGCTTGTCCGGCCCCGCTGGCTTGTGAGGTGCCCCCGGCTTGTGCGGTGCCACCGGTTTGTGCGGTGTCACCGGTTTGTCGGGGCTCAGGGCCGCCGCGCCCGGATCGCCGTTCGCGCGGCCTCGCGGCGGCCTGAAGGGCGGGATGGGCGGCCGGTCCTCGCGTCGGGGGCCGGACCACAAGGCCGGCACTGCGTCGAGCTCGTAGGCGAGGGCATAGGCTGCCTGCTCGTAATTGACGCGCCAGCCGACGAAGTCCGGCCACGCGTTTTCCGCGTCGCGCTCCATCGGGAACTCGAGTTCCTCGAGCCGGGCGAAGGCGTCCAGGAACTCCTCGTAGCTGAGGCTGATCCCGAGGCCCGGGTCGGGCTCGGCAGGGATATCGAAACCCATCGCTCTGGCGACGTCGCCAAAGCACGTGAACCCGGCGCGCAGGCAGAGCCGGGCCGGCACTACCGGCGCCGTTGTCGGATTCAGGGCTAGCATCAGCGCGGCCGAGTCGAGTACAGCCAGCAACGACGTCACCCACGACGACAGCGGCTTGGGTGACCGGAACCACACCAGCGGTACGTAGGTTGTATGACTCTCGCCCACGTCGGCTGCCCACCGTTCCCAGTTCGCATACAGATCCGGCAGCGTGTTGATGGCCGAGACGCCGGAGCCGAGCGCGTAGTGCGTGCGCGCCAGCAGCTCTGGGCCCCAGCTCGGCACGCCGCCTCTGGCGTTCAGCAGCGCGACCTCGTTCTCCCTGCGGTTGAACGCCGAGTACAGCGTTGGCAGATACGCGATCTGCAGCGTGACGGTAATGATTCCGATCAGCGAGGCCATATCGAGAATGGCCTGCTGCGGGCCGCCTTTGGCGATATCAGAGCCGATCTCCCAGAGACCGGGCCCGGCGAGGCGGAAAGCCGTGGTGATGCCGGCGTGCGTGAGCGGCCAGAAGATCAGCGCGAAGCCGAGGAAGAACATAACCAGCCAGGCGATGATCTGGCAGAGCAGCAGCGTTGCCGCGTGCGTGGCTAGGATCCGGTCGCGCCGCTTGAAATCACGTACCGGCCTGGTGATGTGCACATAGGCGCCCGCGACCCAGTGATCGACCCGCCTGGTCAGCCAGCTGGCGACCGACCGCGGCACGATCAGCGTGCCGATCACGCTGCTCGCCGAGGTGGCGACGAGGACCACGCCCACGGCAGCCGCGACCCAGCGCGCGGCTAGCGGAACGACCATGTCTCTCCTCGCCCGGGACTGCGCCGGCTTGCACCCGCTGCGCGCCGGCAGATTAGCGCATGGTACGTGGCCTGCGCTCTGCCGGGCGGCGAGTCGGCCGGGCTAGCCGGCGGCGCCCCTGCCGCTGCGCTGCAGCAGTTCGGTGAGATCGGCCAGCGGCCCGAGATGGCGCAGCTTGGGCCGGCTGATCACGGACCGGACGGTCTGGATCTGGCCGTCGGCCACGTCGATGCTCAGCACTGCGATCAGGCGGCCATCTGGCCCGCGCGCGAGGGCCCCGGGCTGGCCATTGACCTCGGCGGGCTCAAGCGAGCCGCGTACGTGGCCTAGCTGGTTGCCGAGCGCGGCCATGAGCTTCGCGACGTGCTGCCGCCCGGTGATCGGCCGACGCCAGGACGGCGGCACGCCACCGCTATCGCCGCGCACTTCCACGTCGGCTGCCAGCAAGCTCAGCAAACCGTCCATGTCGCCGGTGCGAACGGCCGCGAAGAATCGCCCGGCCAGCTCATCGCGCTCGCGCGCCGCCACATCGAATCTCGGCCGAGCGGCCTCGATGTGCTGCCTGGCCCGGTGCGCGAGCTGGCGGCAGGTGGCAGCGTTGCGGCCGACAACGCCGGCCGCCTCGGGGTAGGAGTACCCGAAGACATCGTGCAGCAGGAATACCGCCCGCTCCAGCGGAGTCAGCCGCTCCAGAAGCAGCAGGAACGCCATCGACAGCGAATCGGCTTGCTCGGCCGCGGCTGCCGGATCGGCCGCTGGCTGGCCAGCGGCCGATCCGTACGTTCCGGCCAGTTGGCTGGTCAGCAGCGGCTCGGGAAGCCAGTCTCCGACATAGGACTCGCGCCGAGCACGGGCCGACCGGAGCTGATCGATGCACAGCCGGGTGACGATCGCTGACAGGTAGGCCTTCGGCGAGTCGGGCTCGCCGTGCGTGGCCAGCGCCCTGTGATAACGCAAGAAACCCTCTTGCACGACGTCCTCGGCCTCGCTGACGCTGCCGAGCATCCGGTATGCGATCGAGAAAAGCAGCGGCCGAAAGGTCTCGTAGACCGCAGCCGTGTCCGTACCGTCGCCGGGCATCGCGTCCCCTTCTGCCGTCGCGCCTCTCATCTGATCAGACTCTGAGACGAGACAGGCGGTCACCTCGTGACACCCGATCAGGCCTGTACGCTCACCGCGCCTGCATCAGCGAACTCGGCTCGCACGCCGAGCAGGCGCACCGGCCGCCGGTCGGTGAATTTCGCCAGTGCCGCCAGCGCGGCCTGCTCGATGACGCTGCGCTCGCTGGACGGGTGGTCCAGCGGAACGCCGTGCGTGCTGGTGAAGAACGGCCGGTAGCGAACCTTCACCACGATCCGGACGGCAGGCCGTTGCTCAGCCACTATGTCCGCGGTCACTTGCCCGGCGATCTTGAGTACTTCGGCCCGGACTCGGTCCCAGTCGGCGACGTCCTGCTGGAAGGTGACCTCGCGGCTCCGGGACCTGGGCACATAAGGCTCCCCGCTGACCTCATCGGAGCCGATGCCGCGCGCGGTCAGCACCAGCCACGGCCCGGTCGTCGGCCCGAACCGGGCTGCGACCGCCCCGACATCGGCCGTGGCGAGCTGGGTCACCGTGGTGATGCCGAGCTCTGCCAGCTTGGCCGCCGTCTTGGCTCCGACACCCCAGAGCGCGCTGGTCGGCTGCTCGCCGAGCACCTCATACCAGTTCTGGCCAGTCAGCCGGTAGATCCCGGCAGGCTTCCCGAACCCGGCGGCGAGCTTGGCCTGCAGCCGGTTCTCACCGATGCCGACCGTGCACTCCAGCTGCGTCGCAGCCCTGATCCGCTCCTGGATCTGCCGGGCGAAGGCTTCCGGGTCCTCGGTGTCCACGGCCAGGAACGCCTCGTCCCAGCCCATCACCTCGGTCACCGCGCCGAGGCTGCGCAGCGCCGTCATCACGTCGTCCGATGCTGCCTCGTACACGGGCCGGTCGACCGGCAGGAACACGCAGTCCGGGCAGCGCCGCGCCGCGGTCCGCAGCGGCAGCCCGGAGTGCACGCCGAAAGCGCGCGCCTCGTAGGAAGCCGTTGCGACGACGCCGCGCTTGGCCGGATCTCCGTCCCCGCCCACGACGACCGGCAGCCCGCGCAGTTCGGGACGACGCAGCACTTCGACGGCGGCGATGAACTGGTCGAGATCGGCGTGCAGCACCCAGACGGTCACGGCTCTAGTGTTGCGGGGAACCGGCTAGCCCGCGGCGATAGGCTCACCGAACGTGGCAGGACGCGGCGGAACCCGGGCGACGCAGTTGCTCGCCAGCCTGGGCATCGCGCATACCATCCACCGGTACACCCACGATCCGGCCGCCTCGTCCTACGGCCAGGAAGCCAGCGACGCGCTCGGCGTGCCGCCTGAGCGCGTGTTCAAGACTCTGGTCGCCGATGTCGACGGGCAGCTCACGGTCGCGGTCGTGCCGGTCTCGGGCAGCCTGGACACCAAGGCCCTGGCAAACGCGACCGGTGGCAAGAAGGCGGCGATGGCCGACCCGGCACTGGCAGAAAGAGCATCGGGCTACGTAACGGGTGGTATCGCGCCACTCGGGCTGCGCCGGCCGCTGCCGGTGGTGGTGGACGAAACCGCGCTCGGCTACCCGACCATCTTCTGCAGCGCGGGCCAGCGCGGGATGCAGATCGAACTGGCCCCAGCTGACCTGGTGGCAGCGGCGGGAGCGCGGACGGCGCCGATCGCCCGGCCGTAGGCGCTTCGCTGATCGGGCCCGGCATCATTCGATCTGGCGCTCAGTCGATCCGGTCCCTGCGCCGCTTGGGCTTGCCCAGATTCCTGGGGCGTTCCGAGACGCCCGCCATCGCCAGCCGAGCCTCCTCCTCGTCGTGCTCGATGACGTGCATCACCGCATTGATCAGCGCCAGGTGAGTGAAGGCCTGCGGGAAGTTGCCGAGGTGCCGGCCAGAGCTCGCCTCGATTTCCTCTGCGTACAGCAGCAGCGGACTGGCATAGGACAGCACCTTCTCGCACAGGTCCCTGGCGCGGTGATGCTCGCCGATCTCGGCGAGCGCGGAAACCAGCCAGAACGAGCAGATCGTGAACGTGCCTTCCTCACCGGGCATGCCGTCGTCGGTCTCCGAGACCTGGTAGCGGCGCACCAGTCCGTCGATGGTTAGCTCATCGGCGATTGCCAGCACGGTGGCACGAACCCGCGGGTCGTCTGGCGGCAGGAATCGAAGCAGCGGCATCAGCAGCAAGGACGCGTCCAGTGCGGTCGTCTCGTAGTGCTGGCAGAACACGCCCCGGTCATCGACCGCATTCGCGCAGATGTCGGCATGGATCTCGTCGGCAGCCCGCTGCCAGCGGCGCGCCGCGTCCGGATCCTCCCTGATCCGCGCGAGCCGCGCGCCGCGGTCGGCCGCGACCCAGCACATCATCTTCGACGAGGTGAAGTGCCGGGGTTTGCCGCGAACCTCCCAGATGCCGCGGTCCGGCTCGCGCCAGTGCTCAAGGGCGTGCTCGACCTGGTGCCTGGCCATCTGCCAGACCCGCTCGTCCAGCTTGTCCCGTGACCTGGTGTGCAGGTAGAGCGAGTCCAGCACAACGCCCCAGACGTCGTTTTGCTGCTGGGCGTAAGCGTCGTTGCCGATCCGTACTGGCTGCGCGCCGTCGTAGCCGTGCAGGTGCTTGAGCGTGTGCTCGGAGAGGTCGCGCCGTCCGTCGATGCCGTAGACGATCTGCATGTTCCCCCGGTCACGCTCGACCAGATCAGCGAGGAACGCGAAGTAGTCGCTGGCCTCCCAGTCGAAGCCGAGGGTGAAAAGGCCCCAGAGGGCGAACACGGCGTCCCGGATCCAGCTGTACCGGTAATCCCAGTTCCGCTCGCCGCACGGCGTCTCGGGCAGCGAGGTGGTGGAGGCGGCGGCGATGGCGCCGGTCGGCGCAAACGTGAGGCCCTTGAGCGTAAGCGCGCTGCGGGCCAGGTAACTACGCCATCGGTGGTCCGGGAATTCGCCGCGGGCCAGCCAGTGCTGCCAGTGGTGCGCCGTCCAGACGAGCCTGCGGTACGCATCGTCATAGTCCTCCGGCGGAGCGAGGCTGCCCCAGGACAACGCGACGAACCTGGTATCGCCTTCGTGCAGCAGTGTCCGGGACCGGGCGCTGGGGCCCTCGAGGCCGATCCTGATGTCGGATGTGAGAGTCAGCGTAAGGTCGCTGTCCTCAGGGGTGATCTGAGCCTGGTAGTAGCCCCGCTCGGTGTGGCGCCAGTCGGACCGGATCCGGCCGTAGTCAAAGACTGGCTCACAGTCCATGACTAGCTGTGCGTTGCCATGCACGCAGCGAACCGTGCGCAGCAGGGTGTGTTCGGCGTCGTAGTCCGTCGGCGGCCTGGTGTGCGAGCTGCGGCCAGGATGCTCGTGCCGCCACGGTCCCATCAGCAGGCAATCGCGGACCACGATCCAGCCTTCGTTGCAGTCCCAGCTGGTCTCGACGACCATCGTGCCCGGCAGGTAGCGGCGGTCGGCGGGCTCGTTGAAATCCTCCGGACCGAACCGGAACCGGCCTGCATCCCGGTCCAGGATCGCGCCGAACACACTCGGCGAGTCCAGCCTCGGCAAGCACATCCACTCGATCGCGCCGCTCGGCGCGACGAGCGCAGTGACCTCGCAGTCAGACAGGAACGCGTAATCGGCGATCGGTGGGAAAGGAGAGGCCGCAGGGCCCTGCCGGCCGTTCAAGTCAGACTCCATCGAGAAGTACATCGAACCGCGCGCCGGCGTCAGGGAAACCGAGATCTCTGCCGACTCGGCGAGCGTTTCAGCAGACGAGCGTAGTATCTGCGGCTCCCCGTCCTCCCCGGTCATGCCCGCTACTTTGCCCTGATGCGCCGGTTGCCAACCATTCCAGGTAACCGGACAACCAGTCAGTAATGCGGCAATCGTCTCGGCGCATTCCGCCAGCGGTCCTAGCGGACACCCCGCGGCCGGAACTGGACGCTGATGCGCGGTCCGGTCGGCCGGGCCGATTTTGGCACCGCATGCTGCCAGGTGCGCTGGCAGCTACCACCCATGACCAGCAAATCACCGTGGCCAATGTCATGCCGCAGGGTTGACCCGCCGCCGCCAAGCGGCCGGAGCAAGAGCGAGCGGGGCGTGCCCAGCGACAAGATCGCCACGATGGTGTCCTGCGAGCTGCCGCGGCCGATCGTGTCGCCGTGCCAGGCCACGCTGTCGCGGCCGTCCCGGTAGAAACACAAGCCGGCCGTTGCGAACCGTTCGCCGAGCTCGGCTTCGTAGTGCTCGTCGAGCGCCTCCCTGGCCAGGGTCAGGAGCGGATCCGGAAGCTCCTCGCCCTCGGCATAGAAACACAGCAGGCGCGGCACATCGACGACCCGGTCATACATCGTGCGCCGCTCGGCGCGCCACGGCACGACCTCCAGTAGCCGGCTGAACAGCTCATCCGCGCCGGCGAGCCAGCCGGGCAAGACGTCGATCCAGGCACCGCGGCCGAGCTCGGTGCGCTGCAGCCCGTCGAGCGGCCCCGGTCCTGGCTGCTCGGTCAGGTCAAGGAGTGAGGCTTGCAACGTTGCGTGCATACGTTCGACGGTACCTCGCGAGTCCAAATATTTGTTCGGATTTCTTCGTGTGATCCGTCGAGATCATCCGCCTCCGGCAGGAGCGCTCGCCTCAGGCCTGCTGAGCTGCCAGCCAGTCCGCGAAGGTGATCGTGCCGAGCACATCAGCATGACCGGCGGTTAGCGCGCCGTCCCGGAGCGCCCGCCCGATCTTGCCGGGCAGCGGCAGCGGGAACCTGAGGACGGTGCGGCCAGTCATCATTTGCCAGGTACGCGCCAGGTCACGGGCGGTGGCTACCTCTGGGCCCGCCACCTGGACCCGGCCGCGGGGCTCGCCTTCCGTGACATCAGCTACCGCACTGGCGACCTCGGCTGCCGCCACGGTCTGCAGCCGCATTCGCGGCACCGGCAGCATGCGATACCGGCCCGCGGCGGCGAGCGCAGCGCCGGCCAGCTCGTGGAACTGGGTCGCGCGCACGATGCTGAACGGCACCGGGCCGCGCTCGACCGCCTCCTCCTGCTCGGTCTTGACCCGGTAGTAGCCGACCGGGACCTGCTCGCAGCCGACGATCGAGATGCAGACATGGTGGCCGACGCCGGCGCGTTGCTCGGCGGCGAGCAGCCGGCCTGTACCGGATACCAGGACCTCCGCAGCGCGCTTGGGGGACGATGCGTTGCTCGCGTCTACGACGGCAGCGCAGCCGTCGAGCGCCTGGTCAAGCCCGTTGCCAGAGACCAGATCGACCGGGAAGTCCGGGCTACTGCGGCTGAGGACCCTGACCTCGTGCCCGCGCTGAGCAAGATTTGTAACGACATGGCTTCCTAGGGTGCCGGTCCCGCCGACGATCGCGATTCTCATGACCGCTAAGACGCCGTCGGTCCCTGTGCTGTGACATCAGGGGCCGTGAAAGCTGCGGGCAGCGTCTGCAGGAAGGCCCCACCGAGGCGCCGGCCGCGCGCGGGCGCTCTCCAGGATGCGAAAACCAGCCCGTTCCCGGAAAATGAACGCTAACTCTCGCGACGACAGGAGGAGCGGATGCGGGTCATCGTGGTGCGGCATCACGCTATTGACGACGCCGGGTTCATCGCTGACGCGTTCCGGGCGCGCGGCGCCGAGCTCATGGTGCATCAGTTCCCCAAGGGCGGCCCGTTGCCGGCGCTGGATGGCGTGGACCACGTCGTGGTGCTCGGTGCAGCCTGGTCGGTGTACGAGGAGGGGATTAGCGGCTGGATCGGCGCCGAGCTCGACTGGCTCCGCGCAGCGGACGCGGCCGGCGTCCCGGTTCTCGGCATCTGCTTCGGCGCGCAAGCGCTCACCGCGGCGCTCGGCGGGCAGGTGGAAGCGGCGCCGCGCAGTGAGGTCGGCTGGACAACGGTGGAAACGCTTGATCCGGACGTGATCGAGCCAGGTCCGTGGCTGGAGTTCCACCATGACCGGTGCCTGCCACCGCCAGAGGCGCGGCTGCTTGCTCGCAACGAGCTGTGCGTGCAAGCGTTCACGGTCGGGCCGCACCTGGCCGTTCAGTTCCACCCGGAAGTCGACGCCGCCCAGGTCAGCCGCTGGCTGGCAGACGGCGGCAAGGCCGAGGCTGAGCGTGCGGGCCAGGACCCGGACAAGCTCATCGCGCAGACCGAGAACGAGGAGCAGCAGGCGGCGCTTCGGGCTGACCGGCTGGTAGCCGCCGCGCTGCGACTCGCCAAAGCAGCCGCGCGAGGCTAACTCGGGCCGACCCGGCGACCGGCCCGGGCTCGACTCAATGGGGCCAAATGCGCCGTGCAGATGGTGACAACCGAGCGCCATTCGGTACAGGGTGTACCTGAGGAACTTCGGGGCTGCGGGCCAGCCCGCAGGGACGACGAGAGCAGGTGCAATGCCAGACATCCTGACGGCCTATGCCGAGAGCCAGCCGGTCAAGCTCGCCGTGATCGACGACCGGGGCGGGGCCGGCATAGTCCAGTGGACCTATGCCGAGCTGGAGGCCGCGGCGAACCGGCTCGGGAATGCATTGCTCTCGCTGGGCGCGAAGCCCGGGCAGAAGGTCATCTGGTGCGGCCCCAACTCGGTGCCCGTGGTTGCGGTGATCAATGCCGCCAGGAAGATCGGCGTCGTGGCGGTCCCGCTGAACTACCGGCTGACCGCCGAAGAGGCACGCTACGTGATCGAGCACTCGGACGCCGAGATCGCCTACGTCGACGCTGAGTACGCGCACCTCTTCGCCGGATTGGCCGGCGAGATTGACAAGCTGCGGCATGTGATCGTGTTCGGCGGCCCGGCACCGGCCGGCATGCTGAGCAGCGAGGAGCTCACGGCAGGGGGGTCGACGGAGCCGCCAGATGTCGGTGACGCAGTCGGCACCGGCGGGACCATGATCTACACCTCAGGCACAACCGGCAAGCCAAAGGGCGCGGTGCGGTACGCCACGGATCCGGAAACCGGGCTGGCCCTGGTGAGCCTGCTCGGATACCGGCCGGACGACATCTACATCACCTCCGGGCCGCTGTATCACAGCGGACCCGGCGCGTTCATGGGGATCGGCCTGCTCTTCGGCCAGACCATCGTGGTCCAGCGGAAGTTCGATGCAGAGGACTGGCTCCGGCTGGTCGACAAGTACCAGGTCACTTCGACGTTCTCGGCTCCGGCGCTCGTCCGCATGGTGTGCGCGCTGCCACCGGAGGTGAAGGCCAGGTACGACCGGTCGTCCATGCGAGTGATGATTGCCAACGCGGCCCCGTGGAGCTTCGCGCTCAAGCAGCAGTACGTCGCCGATTTCCCGCCGGAGTCGCTGTGGGAGATCTACGGCTCAACCGAGCTCGGCGTCGACTGCGTCCTTAAACCGGAGGACCAGCTGCGCAAGCCCGGCTCCTGCGGGGAGCCTGCTCCGGGCATCGAGATCGTGCTTTTCGACGAGGACGGAAACGTAGTCACTGGGACCGGGCCCGAGCACGCGGGCGAGCTGTACGTCCGGTCCAAGGGCGTCTTCGACGAGTACTACAAGCAGCAGGACAGTTATGACGCGGCCAGCCGCGGCAACTTCCACACAGTGGGCGATATTGCCTACCGGGACGACGAAGGCTTCCTGTACATCTGCGACCGCAAGACCGACATGATCATCTCCGGTGGCATGAACATCTACCCGGCTGAGATCGAGGCTGCTCTGGAGCAGCATCCCGCGATCTACGACGTTGCCGTATTCGGCATCCCGTCGGAGGAATGGGGCGAGGTCGTGCACGCCACTGTGGTGCTAGCGCCCGGTGCCTCGCTGACCGCTGGCGAGATCACCGCGTTCGGCAAGCAGCACCTGGCCAGCTATAAGGTTCCGCGCTCGGTGGACTTCATCGAAGAGCTGCCGCGGACCGGCTCGGGCAAGATCCTGAAACGGCAGCTCCGCGCGCCGTACTGGGCAGGCCGGACCGCGCAGGTCGGCTGACCCGGCTGGTCGTCGCACGTCATCAGGCGCCGAGAAGTCTGCCAGCACCCGCGCTGACAGCCTTGGCTGGCACCGCGACGTCAGGCTTGGCTGGCACCGTCAGGTTTGGCTGGCGGTGCCGGGCGGCTTGATGGCCTGGGCGTCAGGTCTGGCGGCTCGGCCGTCAGGCACGGTGGTCAGCAATTGCTGGGTGGCGTGCACGATCACGCCGTCCTGGATGACGAAGGACATCTGGTACACCCGAAACTGACCGTCGGTCTGGTAGGCGCGGACACGCACAATTGCATGGTCGCCGTCGACACTGATGGTGCGGATCACGTCCCGTCCGGAGCCGGCGGCCAGTTCCTGGTACGACGGGTTCCCGTTCTCGCCGCCGAGCCGCCAGTCGCGCTGGTTAATCGCCGCCAGGTAAGAGTCCACGACCGCTTGCGGACCCGGCGGCGTTACCTGGGCCTGCGCGCCCGCGTCGCTGTGCTGACCACCGTCGCCAGCCCGGCTCTGGGCCTGCCGCGTGACCGCGCTGGCCCGCGTGGTGACGTGATCATGGCCGGAGGCCACGACGTAGGCGACCGCGCCAGCCGTCCCGGCGGCCAGGACAGCAGCGACGGCCGCCCGGATCAGCGCGCTCGACGGGTTGTGGCGGGCCGATCGGGGCGCTGCGACCGGGTCAGTGACCGTGACCGGAATATCATCGGCCTGGCGACCGCGCTCCGGCGAGATGGAGTCTGCCAGGACTACCCCGTTCCCGCTGGGGTAGTGATGATCACCGGCCGCCCAGCGACCCGCCTGGTCTAGCCGGGTCGCCGCGGGCTCGTAGGCTGGCCGCACGACGGCAGCCGACCAGGACAGCCAGTCCTCGCTCGGGTCGGCGTAGCCAAGCTCAGCGAGCAGTTCCTCGGTGCTGGGCCGGTCAGCCGGGTCCTTGGCGAGGCAGCGCTCGACCAGGCGGCGAAGCGGCGCGGGCACGTGCGCGGTCGCGGCGGTGCCGTAGACGACCCGGTACAACAGCGCCGAGGCCGGGCCAGCCCCGAACGGCGCTTGCCCGGTCGCCGCGTACGCGAGTACGCCGCCGAGGCTGAAGATGTCGGTTGCCGGGCCGACGTCGAGGCCTTCGGCCTGCTCCGGCGACATGAATCCGGGCGAGCCGACGACCACTCCGCCGACATTGGTGAGCCAGGCCGAGTCCATCGCACGGGAAATACCGAAGTCGATGATCCGCGGCCCGTCGCTGGCGAGCAGCACGTTTGACGGCTTGAGGTCGCGGTGCACCACGCCGGCGGCATGCACGGCTCCGAGGCCTTCGGCCAGCCCCGCCGCCAGCGTCAGCACTGACCCGACCGGCATCGGTCCCCTGGCCTCCACGGCATCGGATAGCGAGGGACCGGCTACGTAGGCCGTGACCAGCCACGGCTGCGGCCCGTCCGGGTCCGCGTCGACGACCGGGGCGGTAAAGATTCCGCTGACCCGGCGGGCGGCACTCACCTCTTGGGCGAACCTGCGCCGGAAGCTGGGGTCGTCAGCGAGTTCGGGCCGGATCAGCTTGACGGCGACGAGTCGCCCGCCAGGGGACTGGCCCAGAAAGACGCGGCCCATGCCGCCAGTGCCGAGCCGCTTCAGCACTCGGTACCTGCCGACCCACTGAGGGTCGCCGGGCTGTAGCGCGTCCACGACAACCCCCGTAATCGATATCAGGACGTCTACCTGCAAACGCAATATATCGCGATTGAGCGGGCTACGGCGAGGTATTAGCCGGCCTTCCTCCGTGAAGAGCAGCACACCGCAAACCGGCGAGGGCACTATCGCAGACCGCCTATTCTTCGCATCGTGATCACCGAAGAACCTCTTCCGCCGCTAGCTGAGCAGGTGCCGCTCCCTGAGACTTCGGTGGTGGCCATCGCTCCGCCTGGCAGTGAGCCGGGGACCTGGGCCGGAGCGCCCAGCGCGGTCGCGGATGACGGCGGGATCGTGCTCGCGTACCGCCTACGCAATCCAGTTGACCAGGGCCGGGGCTACGCGGTAGCCATCGCTCGGTCAGCAGACGGCGTCCGCTTCGAGACCATCGGCATGATCACCAAGGAGATGATGGCCACCGAGTCGCTGGAACGGCCGGCGGTAGTGCGGACTGGCGACGGGAGCTGGCGGCTATACCTGAGCTGCGCGACCTGGGGGACCAAGCACTGGCGGGTCGAGATGCTCGAGGCTGCGACGCCGGAGGAGTTCACGCCCGACGGGAGCAAGGTGGTCCTGCCAGGCGGCCCCTACTGGGCGGTCAAGGACCCGGTGATCGTCATTCAGGATGAAACGTGGCATTTGTGGGCATCGGTGCACCCGCTCGATGATCCGGCCAGCACCGACCGGATGACCACGGATTATGCCACGAGCCCGGACGGGATCTCCTGGACCTGGCACGGGCACGCGCTGAGTCCGCGCCCCGGCGAATGGGACGCACGCGGTGTCCGGGTGTCGGCCGTGCAGGTCACTCCGGACGGTGTGATGGCCTACTACGACGGCAGGGCCAGCGCGCAGGAAAACTACGAAGAGGGACCGGGCTTGCGGTCGGCGCCATGCCGGGCAGTCTGGCCG
>DATMMA010000276.1:0-19844 GCA_035570295.1 Streptosporangiaceae bacterium | reverse complement strand
TCTCCGGCTCGTAGACCAGCGACGCGTCGTTCAGCCGCAGCTTGTCCAGCGCGTCGCGCAGATCCGGGTAGTCGTCTCCGTCGACCGGATAGAGGCCGGAGAACACCATCGGCTTGGGGGTGGAGTAGCCGGGCAGCGCCTCGGTCGCCGGAACGGCCAGGGTTGTCAGCGTGTCGCCGACGCGAGCCTGCCGGACGTCCTTGACGCCCGTGATCAGGTAGCCCACCTCGCCGGCGGCCAGCCCGTCAGATGGCACCGGCTCCGGCGAGATCACCCCGATCTCGAGCGTCTCGTGCACTGACTTAGTCGACAGCATCAGCGTCCGCTCGCGCCTGGACAGGCGGCCGTCGACTACCCGGACGTAGGTGACGACGCCGCGGTAGGTGTCGTAGACCGAGTCGAAGATCAGCGCCCTGGCCGGCGCGTCGGGATTGCCGGACGGCGGCGGGACTTGCGCGACGACGGCGTTCAGCAGCTCGGTGACGCCCTCACCGGTCTTGGCCGACACCCTGAGTACGTCGGAGGGGTCGCAGCCGATGATGTTCGCCAGTTCTTCGGCGTACTTCTCTGGCTGGGCAGCGGGCAGGTCGATCTTGTTCAGCACCGGGATCAGGTGCAGGTCGGCACCGAGGGCAAGGTACAGGTTGGCCAGGGTCTGCGCCTCGATCCCCTGGGCAGCGTCTACCAGCAGGATCGCGCCCTCGCAGGCGGCCAGGGACCGGGACACCTCGTAGGTGAAGTCCACGTGGCCGGGCGTGTCGATGAGGTTCAGCACGTACTGGTTCCCATCGGTGCCCTGCCACGGCAGCCTGACGGCCTGGGACTTGATGGTAATGCCGCGTTCCCGCTCGATATCCATGCGGTCCAGGTACTGCGCGCGCATCTGGCGGGCGTCGACCACGCCGGTCAGCTGCAGCATCCGGTCGGCGAGCGTGGACTTGCCGTGATCGATGTGGGCAATGATGCAGAAGTTGCGGATGATCTGCTGCGGCGTGCGGGCGGGCTCGGGTACGGGCGCGGGCAGCTGGTTTGTCTGCTGCTGCGACATTGGTGACACAGGCTCCGCCAGATAGTAGGGCGCCGGGTGGTAGCCGGCTCGGCGCGGCCGCCGGCGCCGGGCCGTCGGGGCTCGGCCGGTTGCGGGCACCGTCCAGCCATCGAGGCCGGCGCGGCCGCGGATCTTCTCAGCGTCTATCGTTGCATGCCGGGCACGATGCCCTCGCCATCAGCCTCAATCATGATCACGAAGACTTCAGGGCCTGACAAGCACAAATGCTTACGTGCTCAGCCCCGGAGTGCCGCGGTACCGGGCGTCCGGTTTGAGCGGCAGGGCAAATCTCGGCTATCCTTCTGTGCTGGCTGCCTGCATGCCCGCGGATTACCGGGCACGACGCCGCGAACCGCCTGCTTGCGGCTCGTGCCGGCACCACCAGACACCATGGACAGACTTTAGCGAGGCATTCGCGTGGCAAACATCAAGTCGCAGATCAAGCGCAACAAGCAGAACGAAAAGGCCCGCCTGCGCAACAAGGCGGTCAAGTCCGAGCTGAAGACGTCCGTGCGCAAGTTCCGCGAGGCTGCTGACGCCGGCAACGCTGACGCCGCCGTGGCCGCGATGCAGGCCGCGACCGTCAAGCTGGACAAGGCCGTCAGCAAGGGCGTCATCCACAAGAACCAGGCTGCCAACCGCAAGTCGGCCATCGCCAAGCGGGCTGAGCAGCTCAAGAGCGCCTAGGTCGCGCGCCGGATCTAATCCGGCAGGGGCCTGCTCCGGCAGGACCCCTGCGGCAGGACCCGCTGTGGCAGGTCTGTGGTGGCTGGCTCGCCGTAGGCTTGAGCCGCCTCCCCCGCGTCACCCTGGGCATGACCTGCGGCCGCCTTTGCCAGGCCGGCCGTGTGAGCTGGGAGTACCCGCCATGTCCAGGCTGGCAGCAGTCAATGTGAGCGTTTCGTTCGGCAGCATTACGGTGCTGGATGGCGTCAGCCTCAGCATCGGCTCCGGGGACCGGATCGGGATCATCGCGCCGAACGGCGTCGGCAAGTCGACGCTGCTCAAGGTGCTAGCCGGTGACCTTGAGCCCGACTCCGGCACCGTGACCAGGTCGCCGGTCAGCACCACCGTGCTGCGGCTGGCTCAGGAGCCGGACATCAGGCCCGGCGAGTCGCTGGCCGATCACCTCGGCCGCCGGACTCAGGTGGCTGCTGCGGGGGCCCACCTCGACGCATCGCTGTCGGCGCTGAGCAGGGGCGACGCAGGCGCCGACGACGCGTACGACGCCGCGCTGCATCGCTGGCTGGCGCTCGGCGGAGCGGACCTGCCGGAGCGCATGGCTCAGGTCACCGCGGAGCTTGGCCTTCCTGACAACCTCCTGGACCGGAACGCTGCCGAGCTCTCCGGCGGCCAGCACGCCCGGCTCGGCCTTGCTGCGGTGCTGCTGGCCCAGCCCGACATCCTCCTGCTCGACGAGCCGACGAATGACCTGGACGACGCCGGGCTAGCCCTGCTCGAGGCTCGTCTGCGCGCCAGCAGGGCAGGGCTGGCACTAGTCAGTCACGACCGGGCTCTGCTCGCCGCGGTGACGAGTCAGATCCTGGAACTCGACGAGTTCAGCCGGCACTCCTCGATGTTCTCCGGCGGCTGGGATGCCTACGTAACCGAGCGCGAGCTGGCCAGGCGGCGGGCAGTCGACTCGTATAACGCCTACGAGGCCGAGCGGGACAAGCTCAGCGACGCGGCCCGCCGGCAGCGGCAGTGGGCAAGGTCCGGAGCACAGCGGGCGACCAGCGCCCGGCAGTACCAGTCCGAGCCAGATAAGCACATCCGGGCATTCCACGTCGCGAGCGCGCAGAGCACCGGCAGCGGAGCGGCCAAGATAGACAAGGCCATCAGCCGGCTCGATGCCGGCGCGCCGGAGGAGGTCCGTGAGCCGTGGCAGCTTCAGCTGTCGATCGGCGAGACCCGGCGGGCTGGAGCTGTGGCCGTCTCGCTGACAGGCGCTGTGGTCAGCCGGGGCGAGGTGACGCTAGGCCCGGTCACCATGACCGTCGGCCCGGCAGACCGGATCAGGATCACCGGGCCTAACGGCTCGGGCAAGACCACGCTGGTCGACGCCCTGCTCGGCCGGGTGCCACTGCTGGCCGGCCAGCGTTACGCAGGCCCGAGCGTCGTGTTCGGCGAGCTCGATCAGACCCGGCGCGTGTTTGCGACCGACGCTCCGGTCATGGAGGTCGTCCGCGCGGCCGCCGGGCTGCCGAGCGACGAGGAGGCGCGGACGCTGCTCGCCAAGTTCCGGTTGCGCGGTGATGCGGCGCTCCGGCCGTCCAGCGCACTCTCCCCGGGTGAGCGGACCAGGGCCGGGCTGGCGCTGCTGCAGGCTCGCGGCGTCAACTTCCTCGCGCTGGACGAACCGACAAACCACCTGGATATCGAGGCGATCGAGCAGCTAGAGCAGGCGCTACGGAGCTACTCCCGCACGCTGATGCTTGTCACCCACGACCGCCGCCTGGCCGACGCGGTCCAGACTGACCAGACGATCGACATCCGGGACCTGCACGCCGGGGCGGGCGCCTGACGCTATCCGGGTCACATGCAACTGAGACCCTGCTAGTTGATCCAGGAGGACGTAAAGAACCGTATCGCCGGCGAAACATTCTTTACGTGGTCATGGTCTAGCGGCCCGCGCGGCTGGCAACGATCGTGCTGACGGCCCGCTCCAGGGCGTAGCCAGCGCTCGCGCCCTCGCCCTTGACCTGGACATCGGCTTCCGCGACCGCCGCGTGCGCCGCCGCCAGGCCTTCCGACGTCCAGCCGGAAAGCTGCTGGCGGGCCTTGTCGATCCGCCACGGCGGCATCCCGAGCTCCGCGGCGAGCGCGTTCGGGCTCAGTCCGCGGCCTACCGAACCGACCAGCCCGAGCGTCCGCACGCCCTGAGCCAGCGCGCTGGAGATCAGTACCGGCGAGGTCCCCGTCGCCAGCGCCCAGCGAAGCTGCTCGAGCGCGCCGGCCAGGTTTCCTTCGCAGGCTTTGTCCGCGACGGAGAACCCGGTCGCCTCAGCCCGGCCCTGGTAGTAGCGTGCGACGGCCGCCTGGTTGATCACGCCGGTAGTGTCAGCCGACAGCTGGCTGCACGCGGCGGCCAGGTCACGCAGGTCGGTCCCGACGGCGTCCAGCAGAGCCCGCAGGCCAGCGTCATCGGCCTTCCGGCCGGATCGCCGGAACTCGCCGCGCAGGAAGTCCATCCGCTCGCCGAACCGCTTGATGCCCGGGCAGTCCACCCGCCGCGCTCCCGCGCCGAGCAGATCCGCCAGCAGCGCCTTGTTCTTGGCGCCGCCCGCGTGAGTGACGATCAGGAAGACGTCAGGCGCCGGTGACGTCGCCAGCCGCACCAGCGCGGCGGACAGGTCCTTCCCGGCGTCCTGGGCGGAGCGGATCACGACGACACAGTCACCGCCGAATAGTGACGGCGCGGTCAGCCCGGACAGCTCGCCGACCGTCAGCCCGGCGGCGGCAACGTCGTGGATCCCAGCACCGGCACCGTCGTCATCCCGGTCCGCCGGGGCAGCATCGTCAGCAATGGTCGCGGTGGTGGCAAGCGCTACCGCCGCGCTGACTGCTCGCTCGACGAGCAGCTCCTCCTCGCCGACGATGAGGGTCACTGGTGCCCGCGATCCAGCCGGACCCGCCGGATCCGCCCGCTGAGCGCTAGATGCCATGCACGCACTATGCCACGGCGGAGCGGAATGCTAGTGCCGCTGGAAGCCTGACGCAGGCTTTCTGGAGCGTGCCCGACGCGCGAAGGGTGCAGGCCGCGGCCACTGCGGATGTCCCGGAATGTCTAGGAGAATGCGGCGGCGTAGTCGGTGGCGAACTGCTCGAAGGACCGGGCGGCTCGGCCGAGGATCAACGGGACGTCCTCGGTGACCCACTCGGCGTCGCCGTCGGCGACCAGGCTGAACGCCTGAGCGTTCATCTCCGCGATCTGCCCGGGCACGCCGGCGCGGATCATCGCGTCCTTGTTCTCCTCGAAGGTGAGCTCCCGGTACGTGATGGCCCTGCCGAGCAGTTCCGACAGCACGCCGGCCACGTCATAGTTGGAGATCAGCTCGGGCCCGGTGAGCCAGTAAGTCTGGCCGGCATGCGGGGCGGGACCAACGGCGATCTCTGCGGCCACCGCCGCGACGTCGCGGGCGTCGACCATGCCGGCGCGGCCCTTGCCGGCCGCGGAGCCGAAGCTGCTTGTCTTCGCGATCGCCGGTGCGAGAGCCAGGACGTTCTGCATGTAGGCGTTGGACCGGAGCAACGTGTGCGGAACTCCGGAGGTAGCCAGGCTCGCCTCGATGTCCGCCTGCCAGCGCCGCCGTGCGATGGGCGAATCACCCGAGGCCTTGCTGGTCGCCTTGATAACGTGCCCGATGCCGGCGCGGGCGGCGCTGGCGACGACGTTAATCTCCTGGGCGGGCACGGCCGGACTGACCAGCACCACGGCGCTGACGCCCGTCATCGCGACGTCAATGGTGGCTGGCAGGTCTAGGTCGCCTATGGCGATCTCCGCGCCGGCCTCGGCCAGCGCCGCTGCCCGCGCCGGGTCGCGTACTAGAACCCGGACAGGCACGTCCCGCTCCCGCAGCAGGCGGACTGTCTCGGAGCCGACCTTCCCAGCCGTTGTCACGAGAATCAATATGAGTTCCTCCTCAGCCAGAATGGGTTACATGGCCCACTGTGGCCCGACGAGAAGTGGGTTGTCAAACCCATAACGCGGTAACGTGAAGGCATGCGAAGCGCAGCCCATGCCCGGCAGGGGTTCACTCCCAAGGGAGAGCGCACCCGGGGCCGGATCGTCGACGCAGCCGCCCAGCTGATCTACGAGCGCGGTGTCGCGGGTACCACGCTGGAGGACATCAGGTCAGCGGCCGGCGTGAGCGGGTCGCAGCTCTCCCACTACTTCGCCGACAAGGAAGAGCTCGTCCAGGCTGTCATCACCCACCAGGCCGAAACCATCGCAGACAACCAGCAGCGGGCCGATCTCAGCAACCCCGAAGGGCTCCGGGCCTGGCGGAACACGGTGATCGCCCAGGTAGAGAACAGCAAGGGCAAGGGGGGCTGCCCGCTGGGTTCACTGGCTGGCCAGCTAGCCGAGAACGACCCGCGTGCCCGCGCCCTGATCTCTGCCGGATTCGGGCAGTGGTCCTCCGCGATCAGCGAGGGATTGCGCCGTCTTCACGCCGCCGGGCACCTGCCGGACGGCGCCGACCCGGACGACCTGGCCGTCACCCTGCTCGCCGTACTTCAAGGCGGGCTCCTCCTCGCCCAGGTCCAGCGCGACACCCGACCCCTCGAAACCGCCCTCGACACCCTCCTCGAACTCGCCCGCATCCGCAGGCCGGACCCGTCGGCGGACTCGACGCCTCCACGCCTGGTCTAGCTCCCCGCATCGGCGACCTGATCCAAGGCGCGCACTCCGGAGCGCACCCATTGCCAGGTCGCCCCGATTTGTCGTTTCGCCTATTCGTCGCCCGATGTTCAACAGAGCGAGGGTGACGGTTAGCAACCGTCAGCGACCCTTGGTCGGCATGCAGGACTGTTGCGGGCTCAGTCGCCGCCAGCTCATCCAGCTGGCCTCGGCGAGCGCTGCCGCGGGGCTCGTGCCGCCGCTGGTCCGCGCAGCACCGGCTGTGGCTAGCTCCGGCAGGACGGGCGGGAACGGCTTGCACGCACAGGACCTCGAACTCGTCACGGTCACCGACACCAGCTTCGTGCTCACCTGGTACACAGCCAGCACGCCTACGCCGCCCGTACCGCATATCCCGGACGCCCCTGCGGATCCGATTGCCGCCGACGGGGTAGTGCGCTATGGCACCGACCCCGACAACCTCGACCGCGTGGCTGTCGAGCGGGGCGGCGAAACCGCCTACCACTATGTAGAGATCACCGGTCTCCAGCCGGGAACGACCTATTACTACCAGGCAGTGTCCGGAGGAGTACTCGCCACGCCCCGGCTGGTAGCGCAGCTTTGCTTTCCGCCAGGTGGCCTCGTGCTCCCTGCCAATCCGACCAGTGGCCAGCTGGAGGCCATTCTCAGCAGGCTGCTGGTCTCAGGCGTCGTGCAGTCCGCGTCGCCCGGACGTGTCACCACGCTGGTGCCGCCGCCCGGCCGCCTGCTCTTCACGCTGGCGCTCAGTAACGACCTGCACGCCGGCGAAACCGTGACCGACCTGGCGGCGACCGACTTCCCGCCAGGGTTCTCGCAGGCACCGGAACTGCCGCCCTACCCGGTCGTGATGGCACGCGCGATGACCCGCGATGCCGCCGCCCGCGGTGCCGACGTACTCGTGGTCGCAGGCGACCTGACAGCGGCGGGGCGGCCGGGCGAATTCGCGGCGTCCAAGGCCGTGCTTGATCGCTTCGGCACCGTGACCCTGTCCGGCTGGCTCGGCTCCGGAGACTACGTGATCGCCAGGGGCAGCCACGACCAGCCCGGAACCGGGCCGGAACACGCCGCCTGCCCGCCAGCCGGCGACGGGAGGCACCACGACTGCCTGCGCGCCGTGTACGACCTTCCGCACGGCAGGCTTACGACGACAGAAGTCGGCGGGCTCAGGCTGATAGGCCTCGACACCACGACGCTGGCTGAGCCGGGCGGGGCGATCGGCGACGACCAGTTCGCAGCGCTTGCCGAGGCGCTGGCGGCCAATCCTGGCCAGCCGACGCTGGTCTTCGGGCACCACCCAGTCACCGACGAGTCCGCGTCGACGACGATCGGCGGGCCGTCGTTCGACCTGAACCGAGCCGATGCTGCCCGGCTGCAGCAGCTGTACGCGGCGGTGCCCGGCGTGTTCCTGCACCACTCCGGGCGTACGCACCGTAATCTCCGGACGCGCTCGCCGGTCGCACCCGACGTCGAGTTCCTCGAAGTCGCCGCGACCAAGGAGTACCCGGGCGGATTCGTGCTGCTCAAGATCTACGCCGGCGGCTACATGGTCAACTTCTACAAGTCATCAAGCGACCTGGCGCGGCAGTGGAGCCAGGTCTCGAGCTGCCAGTACCTGGGCCTGTCCCCCGCCTACACACTCGGCAGCACGGCTGACCGCAACCACGTCGTCAGCCGGGACTTTTCCGTACTTTCGGCACTCAGGCACCGGCCATGGTGGGGCCAGCGGCCGCGGTCGCTGCGGTCCGACGCCGCTACCTCGTGACTACCCGCGTCCGCTGCGCGGGATCCCGTAGCCCGGACGTTACGCTTGCTGGGGTAGCGGCGGCATACGGGGCGGGGGCGCCTCGGCTGCGGGGCGACCTGGCGATCGGGGGCGGGCACCGATGGGAAACGAAGCCAGATTTCCCGAGCGCCCGAGTATCAGGCCGGGCGAGTCCTGGGCTGACCAGGCGACGTCACGGCCGCTGACCGTCGATCACATCGCCACGCTGCGCCGGATTGGCGAGGTCCGGCCGACGCAGGCTGGCGAAGTCCTGTTCCGTGAGGGAGATCGCGGATACGACTTCTACGTGATCCTCTCCGGCGTGCTGAAGATCTGCGATCACCAAGCCGGGGTCGAGCGCGAGCTGGCCAGGGGAGGAACGGGCGAGTTCGTCGCTGAGATGAGCCTGCTTACCGGCGAGCGCTTGTTCACCACTGCTGTGGTAGTGGAACCCGGCGAAGTGCTTGTCGTGCCAGTTGGCAAGCTAAAGAGACTGATCAGCCGTGACCAGGTACTTGGCGACCTGATCGTGCGGACGGCGCTGGCCCGCCGCGACTGGCTGACACACGCACGCACCGGGCTGCGCATCATCGGTTCGCAATCCCAGCCGGACACGCGCAGGCTGCTTGAGTTCGCCGTGCGCAACCGGCTGCCTCACGTCTGGCTCGACCTCGACGCCGATCCAGCCGCTGACCTGGTGCTCCGACGCCATGACACGCGGCGCGACCAGACTCCCGTGGTCGTGATGCGCGGCGGCGAAGCACTCCGCAGGCCGTCCAACGCCGAGGTCGCCAGGGCAGCCGGCATCGGGACAGCACCAAAGCCCGGCGTGGCCTACGATGTCGCGATCATCGGCGCCGGGCCGGCCGGGCTTGCCGCGGGGGTGTACGGCGCTTCCGAGGGGCTAGCCACCGTGGTCATCGATGGCCTCGCGGTCGGGGGCCAGATCGGCACTACCTCCAAGATCGAGAACTACCTGGGTTTTCCCGTCGGGATCAGCGGCACTGAGTTCGCGCAGCGTGCATTCCTCCAGGTGCTGAGGTTCGGCGCGTCGATCGTCCTGCCCGCGTCGGTTGTCGGGTTGTCGCGACAGGGCGCCTGGCACCTGATCCGCCTCGACACCGGCGACGACATCACGGCGCTGAGCGTGATCATCGCCACCGGCGCCAGCTATCGCCAGATCAAGGCAGCTGGCATCGACCGGTTCAGCATGAATGACGTGTTCTACACGCCCGCCGCCGTGTATGACCGGGTACGTCCTGGACAGCCGGCTGTCATCGTCGGCGGCGGAAACTCGGCCGGCCAAGCCGCCGTCGCGCTGGCCGAGAACGGCAGTCCCGTCACCATCGTCATACGCGGAGCGGACCTGGCCGCTGACATGTCGCAGTACCTGATCGACCGCATCGTCGACGAACCCCTTATCAACATCCGTTATCGCAGCGAGGTCAGGAGACTGGACGGCTCTGAGCGGCTGGAACGCGTCACCGTCGAGAACCTCACCACCTCAGCACTCGACACCATCCCGGCGAACGCTCTGTTCGTGATGATCGGCGCCGAACCCCGTTCGGACAGCTTCAGCAAAGCTATCCAGCTCGACAGAAACCGCTACATTCTCACCGGACCGGAACTCGGCCCGGACGCGCGGCGTCAGCAACCCTGGACCACCCTGGACCGCGACCCCTACATGCTGGAGACCAGCATGCCGGGTGTGTTCGCCGCAGGCGACGTGCGAAGCGGCTCGGTCAAACGAGTGGCCTCAGCGGTCGGCGAGGGGTCGATCGCGATCCGGTTCGTGAACTTGCATCTGGGGCGGCGGCGGGCCGACATGGTGCCCCCGCAGGCCGTCCCGGTCAGCTGACCGATTTTCAGTTCTGCTGCCGGACCTCCGTGGGTCCGGTCCGTCAGCGTTCCGCTGGTTCACGAGCCCAACGGGCAGGCGGCCTTCGGCGCGACGAGCCTGCCGCGAGTCGCTGCTCATCAGCCAAACCGGGCGCTACTGCGTGACGGGCTCGCCGCCGCGCCAGACCTTGACCGGCTTCAGGCCGTAGGACCAGCCGAATGCGCCCT
The DNA here is from genome assembly GCA_035570295.1 of Streptosporangiaceae bacterium. Taxonomy (GTDB): domain Bacteria; phylum Actinomycetota; class Actinomycetes; order Streptosporangiales; family Streptosporangiaceae; genus JAJYUU01. The sequence goes on along the minus strand of DATMMA010000276.1, from coordinate 9,584 downwards.
CATGATCGGCGTCCCAGGCGACGATGTCAGCCAGCCGGCCACGCGCCATCGCGCCGCGGTCCGGCGAGCGAAGGGCTTGCGCTCCGCCGACAGTCGCGGCTCGAAGCGCCTCGGTCACGCTCATCCCGAATGCCGAGATTGCCAGGTTGATAACGAGCGGCATAGAGGTGATGCCGTTGCCGCCCGGTGAATGATCCGAGCCGAGCGCAACCGGCACGCCCCTGTCAAGCAGTGCCCGCACCGGCGGCTGCCGGCGCGAATCGGAACCGGCCGCCGGACAGAGCACCGCGACCACTCCCGCCTGTGCCAGCGCTGCCACGTCTTCGTCACTTGCGCCGAACAACATGTCGGCCGATGCGCACCCGACCTCGGCGGCCAGCAGCGCGGCACCGGTCTGGCCATTGCCACAGGCGTGCACACGCGGCTGAAGACCGACCGCTCGGCCGGCAGCCAGGACCCAGCGGGCCTCATGCGCAGTGAACCTGCCCTCGTCGCAGTTCGCGTCGATGCTGTCCGCCCCAGCCGATGCCGCGTCCGCGCACCAGCTGCCGACCGCGTCCACGTAGTCGTTGCGGCGGCCGAAGAACTCCGGTGGCACCGCGTTCGCGGCCATGAACGTCACGTGCACGCGCGGCATGCCGGGTTCGGACTCCAGTGAGCGCAGCAACCGCACGTCGGCTAGTTCGCCGTCCCTGGTGAGGTGGTAACCGGTCTTCGCCTCGACGGTCGTGGTGCCGTTCAGCAGCCAGGAGCGCAGCCGCTCGCGGACACCGCTGCACAGCGTCCACGGGTCTGTCCCCCTGGTGATGGTCACGGTCGACGCGACGCCGCCGCCGGCGGCCACGATCTCTGCAGCCGACGCTCCGCCGGACCGCATGGCTAGCTCCGCCCACCGGTTCCCGGCGTAGACCGGGTGGGTGTGTGAGTCGATCAGGCCTGGCGTGACCAGGGCACCGCCCAGGTTCTCCACGTGATCAACGTCCACGATGTTATGGACCACGCCAGGGACGCTGGCCGGCAACTCAGACGCGGGCCCGACCCATGCGATGCGATCGTCCTGCGACAGGATCGCGGCATTGCTCCAGACTTCGGAACCGGTCCAGAGCCGGCCGATGTTCGTGAGCAGACGGACGGTCACGGCGCACCCCAGTCCGGCAAACTACAGTGCCGCAACCCGCGGTGCCGCAACCTAGGGTCTCGCAAACAACCCGGCCGCGGGCCGGCCAGGGTCAGCCTGGCCGACTTCAGGCCACTCAGCCGTGACCTGCGCTCCGCGGAACTCCGGGCAACCATGCGGCCTCTCTCATACCGAGCGTCGTATGCAGCAAGAACACTGGCGTATGCCAGGCGATCCGGAGCGCCAACACCCCCCATAAGGTCGGCGTGATCGCAACGCACCAACATATCGGTTCAGTCACGGTATTGCACCAGCAGAACTGGTGTAAAGGTTCTTTAAGCATTCAGGGCAGCGAGACTGTTTTTGCGGCCAGTTACATCCTAATGGCTCCGGCCCAGTCACATTGCCACGACACACAGCAGCCCTGACGTGCTAAATGGTCGGTCAGCAGATGAACCACCGCGAGCCGCTACGGCCACATCCGGCCAGGTTGCAGCGGCCAGGGCACTAGACTTCAGGCTCAGCCCGCGTTCCCTGATTGTCCCGGCAAATAAAGCGCGGCCACAGCCGTAATCGCGCGCCTGGCGGCAAGCCACGCAGCTGCGTCGCGCAATTGCGCGGCGAATTGCGCGCTATATAGCAGCCGTCCGGCACGCGCCTAATGGGCGGTATTAGCCGGAGCGAATCTGTCGAGCTCGGCTGCCAGGGCCAGCGGCAAGCGGGCGGTCAGCTCAGTCCCGTCACCGCCGTGCTCCACCGCGAGCACCTCACCCTCGTCGTGCGCGCGAGACAGCAGGTCGCCGCGGTCGTACGGAATCACGACACTGACCTCCCGGAACTGCCGCGGCAACAGCCGCTCGATCTCGGCGAGCAGCGTGTCGATGCCGTCGCCGGTGCGCGCGGACACCACCACGGACTGCCGCTCGGTCAGCTGCAGGCCCTCCAGGTCGATCGGGTCCGCGCTATCCGCCTTGTTGATCACGACAAGCTCCGGCACGCCCTCCGCGCCGACCTCGGCGAGCACTTCCCTGACGGCAGCCAGCTGAGACCGCGGGTCGGCATCCGAGCCGTCGACTACGTGCAAGATCAGATCGGCGTCGGCGACTTCTTCGAGCGTGGACCTGAAGGCATCGACCAGCTGGTGCGGCAGGTGCCTGACGAAGCCCACCGTGTCGGTCAGGGTGTACGGCCAGCCGCTCGGGGTCTTCGCCTTGCGCACGGCCGGATCCAGCGTTGCGAACAGCGAGTCGTCCACCAGTACCTGCGCGCCGGTCAGCCGGTTCAGCAGGCTCGACTTACCGGCGTTGGTGTACCCAGCGATCGCCACCGACGGCACCGAGTGCCGCCGGCGCTGGCCGCGCTGCACTTCACGCCCGACCGACATGTCCGCGATGTCGCGCCTCAGCTTCGAGATGCGCGACCTGATCCGGCGCCGGTCAGTCTCGATCTTGGTCTCGCCCGGCCCGCGGGTACCGATGCCACCGTTACCGCCGGCCCGGCCGCCTGCCTGCCTGGAGAGCGACTCGCCCCAGCCACGCAGTCGCGGCAGCAGGTACTGCAGCTGGGCAAGCTCTACCTGCGCCTTGCCTTCCTTGCTCCGGGCGTGCTGAGCAAAAATGTCCAGGATCAGGGCAGTCCGGTCCACTACCTTGACCCGCACTGTGCCCTCAAGGCTACGTAGCTGCCCAGGGGTCAGCTCGCCATCGCAGATGACGGTGTCGGCGCCCTGCGCGGCCACGATCTCGGCCAGTTCCCTGGCCTTGCCCGCGCCGACGTAAGTAGAAGCGTCGGGCCGGCCGCGCCGCTGGACGAGGCCGTCGAGTACCTCCGATCCGGCGGTCTCGGCCAGACGGGAAAGCTCTCGCAGTGAGTTCTCGGCCATGGCGAGCGTTCCGTCGGTCCAGACGCCCATCAGGACGACCCGTTCTAGCCGGAGTGCCCGGTACTCGACCTCGCTGACGTCCTCCAGCTCGGTCGACAGCCCGGCCACGCGCCGCAGCGCGTGCCGGTCATCGAGATCACGCTGGCCGGCGTCGGGCTCGGCGGGCTCTTCCCAGAACTGGTCGTCGCGAGACTCGGCAGCCTTGCCCGCGGGCCGGCCGTCGTCTGGGTTCTCGATAGGTAGTGCGTTCGATTGTGCGGTCATGCCACCTCTACCGGGCGAGTCGCTGGCTGCTTGACAGCGCCAGCACAGACAGGCCCGGAATTCTTGGAATTAGTCTGGTAAAAGGTCTTCGCGCGGACCATCCCGCACCGCGCTCGCTGGCGGCGAGCGCTGGTCCTGATAGTGCCACGACGTTCTTGCATCCTCACCTCATTAACATCCGACACTCACAGAATGTGCCCTGTCTAGTACCCGAGGCTTGCGGGCACCTTCCAGGCTGAGCTGACCTCGTCCGGATCTTGCGGATCTGCCGACTGCGCCGGCCGTGTGCGGCGAGAACCCATGGGTTACCGTCGGGTATCGGTGCAGCCGGGCCTGGCGGTCAACGTGAAGGAGCATGCGATGTCAAGTGGCGTTGAGATTGCCGGCCCGGCCGGCAGCCGGTATGACGAGATCCTTACCCCCCAGGCCCTCGATCTGGTTGCGCTCCTGCACCGCGAACTCGGGCAGCGCCGAAGTGACCTGCTCGAGGCCAGGGCCCGGCGGCAGGACGAGTTGTCGGCAGGAGGCACGCTGGACTTCCTGACCAGCACCGAAGCCATCAGGTCCGACACCTCCTGGCGGGTCGCCCCGCCCGCCCCCGGCCTGATCGACCGGCGGGTCGAGATCACCGGCCCGACCGACAAGAAGATGACGATCAACGCGCTGAACTCCGGCGCCAAAGTCTGGCTGGCCGACTTCGAGGACGCCAACACCCCGCTCTGGGACAACATGATCACCGGTCAGCTCAACCTCAAGGACGCTCTGGACCGGACCATCGACTTCACCAGCGGAGAGGGCAAGTCCTACCAGTTGCGGCCGGACAGCGAGCTCGCCACGATCGTCGTCCGGCCGCGCGGCTGGCACCTGCCGGAGAAGCACCTGCTGATCGACGGCCAGCGGGCGTCCGGGAGCCTGGTCGATTTCGCGCTCTACTTCACGCACTGCGCGCGTCGGCAACTCGAGAAGGGCAAGGGGCCGTATTTCTACCTGGCCAAAATGGAGAGCCATCTGGAGGCCCGGCTCTGGAACGACGCATTCGTGCTGGCCCAGGATGCGCTCGGCATCCCGCAGGGCACCATCCGGGCAACCGTCCTGATCGAGACAATCCCGGCGGCGTTCGAGATGCAGGAGATCCTCTACGAGCTCCGCGAGCACAGCGCAGGCCTCAACGCCGGCCGCTGGGACTACCTGTTTTCCATCATCAAGAAGTTCCGCACCAGGGGCGCGGATTTCGTGCTGCCGGAGCGAAACGCGGTGACCATGACCGCGCCGATGATGCGCGCCTACACCGAGCTGCTGGTCAAGACCTGCCATGCGCGCGGCGCCCACGCCATGGGCGGCATGGCGGCGTTCATTCCGAGTCGCCGGGACCCGGCGGTTAACGAGACGGCGCTCGCCAAGGTCCGCGAGGACAAGACCCGCGAATCGGGCGACGGCTTCGACGGGTCCTGGGTCGCGCACCCCGATCTGGTTCCGGTCTGCCGCGAGATCTTCGACCGCGTGCTCGGCGACGCGCCGAACCAGCTCAGCAAGCAGCGCGATGACGTGCATGTGACGGCGGCGCAGTTGCTCGACGTCAAGGACACGCCAGGCGAGATCACCGAGGCAGGCCTGCGCAACAACATCAGTGTCGGCCTGCAGTACCTGGCGAACTGGCTGGCCGGCAACGGCGCCGTGGCGATCTTCAACCTGATGGAAGACGCCGCAACGGCCGAGATTTCCCGGTCGCAGATCTGGCAGTGGCTGCACAACGACATCAAGCTTGCCGACGGCCCGACGGTGACCAGGGAGCTGGCCGAGCGGATCATCGGCGAGGAGCTCGCGACCATCAAGGCGCAGCTCGGTGACGCTTACGACGAGGACCAGTACGAGCAGGCCACGTCGCTGTTCACGGAGGTGGCGCTGGCCGACAAGTACGTCGACTTCCTCACGCTTCCGGCCTACGAGCGCATGCCCTAGGCCGGCGCCGCTGGCGCCTCGGGCGTGGCGGGCGCTTCCGGCGCCGGGTCGCGCCGACTGCGGCCGCCGCCGGCGAGCGTCCGTTCCGCACCGACCGGTACCAGCGCGGCCGCTACTACCGGGAACGCCCCCACCACGGCAAATGACGCACCGAAGCCGATCGAGCCGATGGCCAGTGCCAGGACCGGAGGCGTGGCCGCGGCCAGCGCGTTCTGCCCGGTGTTCTGGATGCCAAGCGCGCGGCCGGCCCACGCAGGCCCCGCGTACTCGGCCACGGCAGTGAAGGCAAGCCCGTTGGTGCTCACCGAAACTACAGCGCAGGCCAGCAGAACCGGCACGGCAACCGACGATCCGGCAGCCGCCGCAACGGCAAGGGCGAGTATGCCGACGCCAGTGCTGACCGCGAGGATCCGCATCGGCCGCATCCGGCTGCCCGCCCGGTCCGACCAGTAACCAGCGCCGAGGCGGGACGCAGCGCCGCACAGCTGGGCGACCGCAAGCAACCGGCCCGCCGCCGTCGCATCCCAGCCGCGCGCGTCGACGAGGAACACCAGCGCGAACGTGGCGACAGCGAATTGCGGCACCACAAGCAGTGCGCTGGCAGCGTGGATGCGCCACAGAATCGGCTGTCGATACGGCGAGGGAGCGCGATACGTCGAGGCGGCTCCCCCGGCCTTCGGCTGATCGCGGGCCGGATCTCGGACCAGCCAGACCACGAGGGCAGCGGCCACCAGGCAGAAGCCACCGAGGAACCGCAACGGCAGCCCGGTGCCGCTGGCGCCCAGCGTCGGCAGCGTGATCGCCGCGAGCGCAACCCCGAGCGGCTGCGCGCTTTGCCTGATGCCCATCGCGAGGCCGCGCTCGTGCCGCGCGAACCAGCCCAGGATCAGCCTGCCGCTCGCGGCGAATACCGAGCCGCCCGCGGCGCCGCCAAGCGCCAGGCAGAGGCCGAGCCCGGCCGCGCCGTGCACCGACGAGGCGAACTGCAGTATCACGCCAGCCAGCCCGAGACCGGTGGCCAGGACGATCCGCTCGCCCCAGCGGTCGGCGGCCGCACCCCAGCCGATGAGCGTGAGCAGCAGCCCGGCCGTCGGGCACGCGACCAGAGTGCTAGCCAGCTCGAGCGAGAAGCCTTCGTGCCGTAGCGCCGGGATCAGGTAGGCAAGGCCGTACTGGAACGTGCAGCCAGCCGTCATGGCAAGCAGGCCAACGAACAAGATGAGCCAGCGCCTGTTCATATAGTGATAGTACGTATCCATATATTGAGACGCGTGCGAGGTAGCAAGCCGCCAGTCATGACACTTCATGGCTTTGGAGCAAACTGTGGCCCAATTTATGACGGTTCGCACAGTCCAAATCCATGAAGTGTGGTTCGGAACCCATGAAACGTGAGCCAGCCGGCAGGCCAACCCGGTAGTAGCGGGCCGGCCGCAGCCGAGGGATGCTGGATAGATGGAAAGCGGACCTACCGGCACCGGGCTGGCCGACCCCGGGCTGATCGGGACAGGGCTCGCGGCCGAACTGGCCGGCATCTGCGGCAGCGCCAACGTCCTAAGCGACCCGCAGCAGTTGCGCACCTACGAGTGCGACGGGCTGACGGCGCACCGCAGTACTCCCGGCCTGGTGGTGCTGCCGCAGTCAGCCGCCCAGGTAGCCGCTATCGTCGCGGCGTGCGCCAGCCGCGGGGTGCCGTTCGTTGCGCGCGGCAGCGGAACCGGCCTGTCCGGCGGCGCGCTACCGCGGGCCGACGGTGTGCTGATCGTCACCTCGAAGATGCGCGACATCATCGCGATCGATCCGGCCAGCCGCCGAGCCATCGTCGAACCGGGCGTCACCAATCTCGCGGTCAGCAAGTCCGCGGAGCCGTACGGCCTGTTCTACGCGCCAGACCCGTCCAGTCAGGTCGTCTGCTCTGTCGGCGGCAACGTGGCGGAGAACTCCGGTGGCGCCCATTGCCTCAAGCACGGGTTCACCGTCCATCACGTCGTCGGGCTGGAGATCGTCACCCCGCAGGGCGAGCTGACCTGGCTAGGCGACGGGACCGGAACGTCGCCCGGCTACGACCTGGTCGGTGCCTTCACCGGCTCGGAAGGCACCCTCGGCATCGTCACCAAGATCGCCGTCAAGCTGACGCCGATCCCGGAGGCGGTCACCACGCTGCTGGCCGCGTTCACCACGATGGGCGCCGGCGGTGCGGCCGTGTCGGCGATCATCGGCTCGGGAATCCTGCCCGGCGCGATCGAGATGATGGACGCGCTGGCCATCCAGGCAGCCGAGGCCGCGGTGAGCTGCCGCTACCCGGAAGGGGCCGGCGCCGTCCTGATCGTGGAACTCGACGGCCCGGCCGCGGACGTGGAGGTCCAGACGGCGGCGGTCCGGGCAATCTGCACGGCGGAGGGCGCCTACGAGATCAGGGCCGCACAGGACGCGGCCGAGCGGGCGGCGATCTGGACCGGCCGTAAATCCGCGTTCGCCGCCGTCGGCCGGATCAGCCCTGCCTACATCGTTCAGGACGGGGTGGTGCCGCGGACCGCGCTGCCCAAAGTGCTGGACCGCATCGGCGAACTATCGGCGGAACACGGCATCCGGGTGGCCAACGTCTTCCATGCGGGCGACGGCAACCTGCACCCGCTGGTGCTGTTCGACGACACAGTGCCCGGCGAGCAGGCGAAGGCGGAGATATTGTCCGGCCTGATCCTGGACTTGTGCATCGAGCACGGCGGCTCGATCACCGGCGAGCACGGCGTCGGCGTCGACAAGTCACGGTACATGTCGCGGATGTTCGGCGCTGACGACCTCGACACGATGCAGTTGCTGCGCTGCGCCTTCGACCCAGGCGGCCTGTGCAATCCCGGCAAAGTGTTCCCCACCCCGCGGCTGTGCGGCGAAGTACCCGGGGTGCGCCACGCCCCGCATCCGCTAGTCGCCTCCGGCCTGATCGATCAATTCTGACGGGAACGGGCACCCTCGGGGCACTCCCCCGAGCACGACCCGGAGGAGCCATGACAGTGCTAAGCATTCCGGCGGAACTGGGCAGCGCCTGCGCGCACATGACGCCGGCCGGCCCGGCCGATGCAGTCGCGGGCATCCGAGCCCGCTTCGTCGCCGCTCCTGCCTCGACCGCCGAGGCGGCAGAACTGCTGCGAGCTGCGGCCGGCCTGGGGCTGACAGTCGTCGCCCGCGGGGGCGGCAATCGCCTGGACTGGGCACCCGCGCCCGCAAGCTGCGACCTGATCGTCGACACTGGCCGCCTCGACAAGATCCTCGAGCACACAGCCGGTGATCTGGTCGTCAGCGTGCAGGCCGGGGTCCGCCTTGACGACCTCGCGGCCGTGCTCGCAGCCGCCGGCCAGCGGCTGGCACTAGACCCGCCCGGCAACAGCGGCACGATCGGCGGCCTCATCGCCACGGGCGCGGCGGGACCCCTTCGCTTCCGCTACGGCTCTCCGCGCGACCTGCTCATCGGCATCACGGTGATCCGCGCCGACGGCACCATCGCCAAGGCCGGCGGCAAAGTCGTAAAGAACGTGGCTGGCTACGACATCGGCAAGCTTTTCGCCGGCTCGTACGGCACGCTCGGGCTGATCACCGAGGCAACCTTCCGGCTGCATCCGCTGCCCGAGTCCACTGCCTGGGTCACGCTTGATTGCCCCGACCCGGCTTCCGCAGCCGCCGCGGTCCAGGCCATCGCCGACTCCCCCCTCGCCCCCGCCGCGATCGAGCTCGACTGGCCACGTGCATCAGCTCAACTGAGCGTCGCAGCGCTGCTTGAGGGTGACGAGCCCAGCGTCGCATTGCGAGCCGATCGCCTGGCTGAGCTCCTCGAACGCGCGGTGCCGGGACAATCGCCTGTCCACACGAAACGGACAGGCGACCGCCCCGCCCACCGCACGCCCGCAGACTCGGGAGCAAAGCCAAGCCCTGACAGCACGCCCGACGACCGAGCGGGCGCGGACGCTGGGGCGGCGGACGAAGCGTTTCGCGTGCTGAGGCCGCCGTCCAGCGGTCGCGGCACCGAAGAACCTGGCCCTGAGTCCGGCCACGACGGAGCCGGCGCGGACGCCGGGGCGGCGGTCGGACCGTTTCGTGTGGTCCGACCGCTGGCCGGCGGCCGCGGCGGCCCGGCAACTCTGCTGCGCGTGAGCTTTTGGGCCGGGAAGCTCGTTGACGTGCTCGGCGCTATAAGGGGCGCAGCTGGGCAGCACGGGCTGGATCCGGCGGTTGGCGGGTCGGCCGGAGCCGCAGTGCTGGAGGTCGCGGTCGGCGCGGAGGCAGCTGCGGACGCGGTTGCCGGGTTCGTCGCGGATTTGCGGGCCAGTCTCGGCGCGCTGGGCGGCGGAAGCGTGGTGCCTGCTACGGCTA
>DATMMA010000275.1:0-2154 GCA_035570295.1 Streptosporangiaceae bacterium | reverse complement strand
GTACGACCACTTCACGCCGTACGTGCTGATGCAACTAGAGGAACTTGGCTTCTGCCCGCGCGGCGAGGCGAGGAACTTCATCGCCGCAGGCACGATCGAGCTAGGCGGCCTGCTGCCGCTGAACCCGCACGGCGGTCAGCTCGGCGAGGGCTACCTGCACGGAATGAACGGCATCGCCGAAGCCGTCCGGCAAGTCCGCGGCACCTCGGTCAACCAAGTCCCCGGCGACGGGCCCGTGCTGGTCACAGCGGGCACTGGAGTGCCCACCAGCGGGCTGATCCTCGGGCCGGACTGAGCGGTCCAGGGGAGGGTCGGGCGGGCGCCGGGCGGGCGGCCGCCAGGCGGTCAGCCGGGGGCGGCGGATCAGCCCGGCAGCCAGGCGACATCGGAGCCGGGCGGAGCGCCGACGACCGCTGAGTGAGCGCAGCAGACTTGAGCGAGCAAGTCGCTGTCTGCCTCAGCACTGACCGCGGCAACCGGGTAAGCGCACAGCATGGCGAACGGGTACTGCCGGCCGATCTCGTTCCACAGCGCCTCGAGCTCGAGGGTGGCGTCAGCCAAGCCCGTCTCGCGGAGCACGGCGATCATCTCGCCGACGACGCGGACCGGGCCGCGCTTCCTGCTGGCAGCGGCTAGTACCGGACTCATCGTCTCCCAGAAGGCTGCCGCGTCTGGCCGTCCGTTGCTGACGAACCGGCTCATCGTCTGGCCGGCGTCGAGAGGCACGTATGAGCCGTCCGCCCAGGCCCCGGCCAAGTCGATGCCGGCGGTTGTGAGCCACGCGTTAGCCTGGGACCGGTGCCCGGGTGTCGCCACCAAGACCGCTGATCCGCCCTCTCTGATGGCGGACTGCAGGTACGCGCCGACAAGCCCGGCCAGCTCGTTCTCTTGGTAGAACAAGACGGCGTGGTCGCCTGGACCAGCGCTGAGCACGTGCCCGTCCCTTCTGTCACAGTCAGCGGACGTTACGGCTCTATGCCCAGGCGGTTACGAGTTAATCTCCAGGTGACCTGGCAGCATCGAGCGCCGCCAGGTAGCCGAATGTCATGGCCGGGCCGATCGTCGCGCCCGGCCCGGCGTAGCTGCGCCCCATCACCATCGCGCTGGTGTTGCCAGCGGCATACAAGCCGTCGATGATGCTGCCGTCTGACCGCAGCACCCTCGCGTGCTCGTCTGTGCGCAGACCACCCTTGGTGCCCAGGTCACCGGGCACGATCTTGATCGCGTAGTAGGGCGGGCTGGCGAGGGGCGCCAGGTTCGGGTTGGGCTTGCAATGCGGGTCGCCGTAGTAATGGTCGTAGGCGGAGTCACCGCGGCCGAAGTCCGCGTCCTTGCCGGCCCTCGCGAAGTCGTTGAACTTATGCACAGTCTTCGCCAGCCCGTCGGCGGAGATCCCGATCTGGTCTGCCAGCAGGGCGAGCGATTCGGCCTTGAACACGACCCCTGACCGGAACCAGCGCCGGGGCAGCGGCTTGCGCGGCGGGATACCGGTGAACACGTACCGGTTCCGGTAGCGCTGATCCGTGATCATCCAGCACGGGATATGCGGATTATCTTCGGTGTGCTTGTCGTACATGACGTGCACGGCATCGACGTATGGCGCTGCCTCGTTCACGAACCGCTCGCCCGCGCTGTTGACAAAGATGCTGCCGGGCAGGCTTCGCTCGGCCAGGCAGAAGACCGGCCCGCTGGCGAGCGGAATCGACGGACCCCACCAGGCGTCGTCCATGAGTTCCAGCTCGCCACCAGCCGTCTGGCCTGCCAGAATGCCGTCCCCGGTGTTGCCTGGCGAGCCGACCGTCCACTCCGTCCCGACCGGAGCCCGCTGGTAGCGCTTGCGCATCTCGTCGTTGCGCTCGAACCCGCCAGTCGCCAGCAGAATACCGTGGCGAGCGCGGATCGCGACAGGCTCGCCTTGGCGGGTTGCCGTCAGGCCCTTGACCCGGCCGTTCTCCGTCAGCAGGCCGGTCATGGGGGTGTTCAGCCAGACCGGCACGCCGGCCTTGAGCAGGCCCTCGCGGAGTCCGGCGGCGAGTGCCTGGCCCATGCTCAGCAGTTGCCTGTGGCGCATTCGGCTGACGATCATCCGGCCGGTCACCCTGGCCGCAGTCGTGATCGCGCGCGGATGGCTAGTGCCCAGGCTCATCCAGCGGT
>DATMMA010000274.1:0-2010 GCA_035570295.1 Streptosporangiaceae bacterium | reverse complement strand
AGCAGCGGAGGATGGGAATGCCGGGCGAGAGATTGTCGATGCGGAAGATACGCGAGGTGCTGCGCCTGCGATTTGCTCAGGGGCTGAGCCAACGGGCGATCGGGATCAGTTTGCGGCTGAGCACGGGGGCGGTGAACACGTACCTCAATCGTGCCCGGCGGGCAGGACTGGATTGGCCGTTACCGGACGGGCTGGACGACGTGCAACTGGAGACGCTGCTGTATCCGCCCCCGCCGGCGGTGGCAGCCGAGCAACGGCCGGTGCCGGACTGGGCGGCTGTTCACCGAGAGATGCGGCGACCGAACGTGACGCTGTCGCTGCTCTGGGAAGAGTACCGTGGCGGGACAGGAGCCCAGGATGGGTTTGGCTATTCCTGGTTCTGCGACTTGTATCGCGAGTGGGTCGGTCGGCTAAAGCCGACGCTGCGCCAGGTGCACACCGCCGGTGAGCGGGTCTTCGTTGACTTCGCCGGTCACGCCATGGAGGTGATCGACGGGGCGACCGGAGAGGTGGGCCGGGCCGAGATCTTCGTCGCGGTGCTGGGTGCCTCCAGCTACACCTTTGCACAAGCGGTCTGGACGCAGTCGCTGCCGGACTGGATTGCCGCGCACGTCGCCATGCTGGCGTTCATCGGTGGTGTGCCGCGGCAGATCGTCAGCGACAATCTGCGCGCCGGGATCACCCGGGCCTGCTTCTACGAGCCGCTGGTTAACCGCACCTACGCCGACATGGCGTCGCACTACGGTACCGCCGTGGTCCCGGCACGCCCGTACAAGCCCCGCGACAAAGCCAAGGTTGAAGTCGGCGTTCAGGTTGTGCAGCGCTGGATCCTGGCGCGGCTGCGCAACCGGCGATTCTTCTCACTCGGTGAGCTGAACCAGGCGATCCGTGAGCTGATCGATCAGCTCAACGATCGGCCGATGCGGGGCTGGGGCACCACGCGCCGAGCACTCTACGAGCAGGTTGACAGGGCCGCCCTGCGGGAGCTGCCGCCGATACCTTATGAATATGCCGACTGGAAGCGCTGTCGGGTGAACCTCGACTACCACATCGAGATCGACAAGCACTTCTACTCGGTACCATTCCGGCTGCTCCGCGAAGAGGTCGAAGCGCGCATCACGGCCAAGACGGTGGAGATCTTCCATCGCGGCAAGCTGGTGGCGGCCCATCTGCGCAGCCTGCGGCCGTACCGCCCGACTACGCTCGCCGACCACATGCCGAGTTCGCACCGGCGCTACCGCGACTGGACGCACGAGCGAATCCTGCGGGAGGCCGCAGCGATCGGCGACGACGCGGCGGCGCTGGTCGAGATCATCCTGCGCTCGCGCCCGCATCCAGAGCAGGGGTTCCGCTCCTGCATCGGCATCCTCCGGCTGGCAACACGCTACGACGCCGAGCGGCTGGATGCTGCCTGTGCACGGGCGCTGGCACTGGGCACCCGTTCGTACAGCTCGGTCGCGGCGATCCTGAAGAACGCACAGGACAGGAAGCCGCGCGAGCCGGACCACCCCAGCCTGTTCCACGAAAACATCCGCGGCCCCGGCTACTACCATTGAAAGGAGAGACGATGCTCACCCACCCTATGGCCGAGCGCCTGCGCGGCCTCGGCATGGCCGCCATGGCCGATGCGTTCCTCGAGATGCAGAGCAATTCCACCGCCGCCGACCTCTCGCGCGAGGACTGGCTCGGCCTGCTGCTCGACCGCGAGGTGACCGCGCGTGACAACAAGCGTCTCGGCCGACGGCTGCGCCAGGCCCGATTGCGTCAGAACGCCGTGGTCGAGGACACCGACTTCCGCACGTCGCGTGGTCTGGACCGTACGCTGTTCCTCAAGCTCGCTGCCTGTGACTGGATCCGTCACAGCCAGCACCTGGTAATCGGCGGCCCAACGGGTACCGGCAAATCGTGGCTGGCCTGCGCTCTGGGACACAAGGCCTGCCGGGAAGGCTTCTCGGTGCTGTATCGGCGCGCGCCGCGGCTGTTCACCGAGCTGGCGACCGCCCGCGGCGA
>DATMMA010000273.1:0-2521 GCA_035570295.1 Streptosporangiaceae bacterium | reverse complement strand
CGGCGATAAGGCGGTCTCGTCTGCCTTCCCGCCGGAGGACTTCGACACGGGCATCTTGCACGTCGGATGCGAGCGCTTCGCGCTTGCGTTCGAGCTCGCCTGCCTTGGCGATGTGCTGACGAGCGGACTCTGCCTGCCGATAGGCGGCGCGGATCCGGTCGAGGCCCAGACCGGAGGTATCGACTGCTGCTTTCATCTCGCCGACCTCCTGCTGTAGCCGACTTAGCTCAGCCTCCTGGCCGGCTCGTAGCTTCGCATTGGCCAGCCGCCCTTCGGCTGCCAGGTAAGCGTTGAGGTCGAAGTCCTCAAGTTCGGCCCGCACCTCGGCGAGCTTGGTCACGTCAGGGTCGCCTTGACACGCCGCGATCTGTTCTTCCAGCTGGCAGCGCAGCTGCTCGAGTGCTTCCTGCCGGTCGCGAACCAGCTTCTGCAGGCAGACAGCGGGGTTCTCGGCCACCTCCCGCAGATGCGGCGTGCCTGCTCGCACCATCACCCCTGGCCTGGGCTTGACGGCCGCGGCTGCCTTGGCTAGGGCGTTATCGACGGCGATGTTGGTCGCCGAAACGAGCAGCGCGCTCTTCCCGCTGGCGATGATGTCCTGCAACGTCAGCGCGATGACCTTGGTCTTGCCTGTCCCTGGTGGTCCCCACACCAGGTGGACGCCTGGTGAGCGACAGCCGGCCCGCGCGCGGGACTGATCGGCGTTCAGTGTTCCGGCCGTGCCGAGCCCGGCGCCGGGATCTGGCGGCACCGGGTCGGTGCGTCCTTCGGCGAAACGGTTGATCAGGTCAAAGCGATCGATCCTGGACAAGCCAGCCAAGAGTGATTTCTCCAGTAGGCCGGGTGCGCGCCCGGGCATCCACAGAAACAGCCCTTCGGCGGGAGCGTGCTCGGCGACCCTTACCTTGAGTACATTGCCTTCCTGCACACTTTCGATCAGCTGGAACCGGTGCCGCTCTGCTCCCTCGGCTGGCGCAAGGTACCCGCCCTCAAGCTGGTCGCTGTCCGCCGACCGGCCAGCAAGGCCCGTCCAGAACCAGCCGGCACCTGCCTCAGCGTCCCGAGTTACTCGCCCAAACTTTTTCGGTCTCCCGGCCGCGGCCGATGTGCTTCCGCCGGTTTCCGGACATAGCCGCTGTACGATTGCGATCAGCTCAGTCAGCCAGTCCGGTCGCGGCGCAGACGTCATGACATCCCCCATTCAGGTCGTCAGGATGACGATGACAATCAATACGGTAATTGACTCGCTGCCAGTTGCAAGGATTTACCGAATCGCCGTGAACAGCAGGACGCGGTTCTCATAGAAACGTCTGTGACAGCAAGGCGACTTTCCAATCGAACTGGAATGCCACCTTTCACTCTCACGTCACATTCCTCACAGCGCGAATTGTTTCGCCGTCCCGTCGTTTGTGCAGGACGGGCGGGCTGTGATCGGTTTTGCCAGCGGGGAGGCGATCTACGAGCATGACGGGTGAGCTGGATCACGCCTGACGTTGCCCGGGTTGATGAGCCGTTTACCGGTCCCGAGCGGGGCATTCTCGAGGGGTTCCTGGACTGGCATCGCGCCACGCTGCTGTGGAAGTGCGCCGGGGCTGACGGGCGAGCAGCTCGCGGTGGCGTCGGTGCCGCCGTCGAACCTGTCGCTGCTCGGCATCGTGCGGCACATGGCCGACATGGAGCGGGTCTGGTTCCGAATTCGCTTCCGCGGTGAGCCGCTGGCCAGGCTGTATGACTACGAGGACGCGGCCTTCGAGCATGCCGATCCGGCCCGGGCGCAGGCGGACTTCGCGGTCTTCGCCGAGGAATGCGACCTGGCCCGCGAGGCGGTGGCCGGGGCTTAGCTGGACGAGGAGTTCACCGGCGGGCGTGGCCTCACGCTGTCGCTGCGCTGGGTCTACAACCACATGATCGAGGAGTACGCCCGGCACAACGGCCACGCCGACCTGCTGCGCCAGCGCATCGAAGGGGCGACAGGCTCCTGACACCCGGGCTAGGGATTTAGTATCCACCGGTGAGCAGTGCGTGGGAACTGATCAGGGCCGAGCGTCGGGGTCAGGCAGGGGGGCGGGCCATGGTCGCGAAGACCTTCCGGATGCCGGACGGGTCCGAGGCCGTGTTCACGGTGACGGGAGACGTGAGCACCCGGTCGGTGGCGTGCCTCGCGCTGACTCCCCGGCAGACAGCGGTCCTCGCCGAGCAGTACCGGCCGGGGCCTGAGCGCGTGATGACGGAGCTGCCGGGAGGCGGCGTTGAGCCCGGCGAATCACTCGCGGGCGGTGCCGCCCGCGCGCTCGCCGAAGAGACTTGGCTACCTACCGCAGGAGCTGATCTACCTCGGCCAGATGTGTTACGACGCGTACTTCGGCGGGTCACGACACTACTTCCTAGCTACCGGCTGCGAGCGGCGGTGGAGCAGCAACTCGACAAAGGCGAGTTCGTCACCGTGGCCGAGGTGGCGCTCGGCGACCTGGTGAGGCTGGCCATGACCGGCGAGATGACCGACCCGGGCGGCGTCTTGCTG
>DATMMA010000272.1:0-3075 GCA_035570295.1 Streptosporangiaceae bacterium | reverse complement strand
GGCGATCGCAGCAGCTGACTACGACGTGCTGGTTGCCACGCCGAGACCGGCAAAGAGCCGGACGATCCGCGAGCTGGCCAGTGCCATGCTGCGGGGACGGTGAGCCGGTGACCGTGGGAACACCTGAGGCCGTGGACGTCGCGGCTGCCTACCGCGAGTGCGAGACAATCACCAGGCAGCAGGCCAAGAACTTCGCGTACGGCATCGCCTTGCTGCCGGGAGATAAGCGCCGTGCTCTGTCGGCCGTATATGCCTACGCCCGCCGCATCGACGACATTGGCGACGGGACGCTGCCGGTGCCGGAGAAAGTCGCGGAGCTTGCGGCCGCCAGGGAGGCTCTGACGAAACTGGCGGAGGGTAGTGCTGCGGACGCCGCGGCAACCGGTGACCTGGTGCTTATCGCGCTTCGCGATGCCGCTGATCGGTTCCCGGTGCCACTGGCAGCGTTCGGTGAGCTCATCGACGGCTGCGAGGCCGACGTTCGCGGTGTGAGCTATGCGACCTTTGCAGATCTAGAGCACTATTGCCGTTGCGTCGCCGGATCGATTGGCCGGCTCTCGCTCGGGGTGTTCGGCTCCGCTGATCCGGGGGTTGCTTCCCCGCTGGCCGATTCGCTCGGCGTCGCGCTGCAGGTGACGAACATCCTGCGGGACATCCGGGAGGATCTGGGTAACGGCCGGGTCTACTTGCCGGCCGAGGACCTGGCTAAGTTCGGGTGCGCCCTGACACCGCCGGAGGCGGACGGCGTAGGTGGCGAGGGCAAGATCGACGGGCCGATGGCCGATCTCATCCGGTTCGAGGCAGATCGGGCCCGGAGCTGGTACGCGACCGGGCTGCAGCTGATCCCGATGCTCGACCGTCGCAGTGCGGCCTGCACCGGGGCGATGGCCGGCATCTACCGGCGGTTGCTCGAGCACATTGCGGCGCGCCCGCAGGACGCGCTTGCGGAGCGGATGTCGCTGCCGGGCCGGGAGAAGGCCGTGATCGCAATTACCGCGCTGAGCGGTATCGGCCGCCGCCGGGCCGGCCGGCAGCCGGCAGGGGCCCAGTCGATCGGGGGCCAGGCATGAGCCAGCGCCGGGTTGTCGTCATCGGAGGCGGGCTAGCTGGCATCACCGCGGCAATCGGCCTGCGTGATGTCGGCGTCGCCGTGACCTTGCTCGAGTCCCGTCCTCGCCTCGGCGGTGCGGCCTCGTCGTACGCACGGGCCGGGATGATGATCGACAATGGCCAGCACGTTTTCCTGCGCTGTTGCTCGAGCTACCAAGGCCTGCTGGCCAGGCTGGGGGTCAGCGGCCAGGTAGCGATTCAGGACCGGTTCGATGTGACCGTGCTGTCCGGCACTGGCGCCCAGCCCGCCCGGCTGCGAAGGAACGCGCTGCCGAGCCCGCTGCATCTGGCTGGGGCGCTGGCCAGCTATCCGCTGCTCTCGCTGGCCGAGCGCGCCAGGGTAGGCCGGGCCGCGCTAGCTTTCCGGTTCGCCGACCCGGCCAGCCCGGTCCTTGACCGGCAGCGGCTGGGCGACTGGCTGGCCGCACGGGGTCAGGATGCGCCTGCCAGGCGGCGGCTGTGGGATTTGTTCATCATCTCCGCGCTGAACATCGGCGGGGACGATGCAAGCGTCGGCCTGGCGGCCACGGTGATCAAGACGGCACTGCTCGGCCGCCGCGACGCTGCCGATATTGGCATGGCAAAGGTGCCGCATGGCCGGCTCCACGCGGAGGCCACCGCGGACTTGCTGGCGAGGCTCGGTGCCGATGTCCGGCTTGGAGCCCGGGCCTCAGTCATAGAGCGGCTGGCTGGCGGCGGCTTCAGGATCAGCCTTGGTCAAGACGGCCAGCCCATCCTCGCGGACGGGGTCGTGCTGGCAGTGCCGGCCAGTCAGGCCGCTCGGCTCGCATCCAGCGCGGGAGTGGCAACCGCTCCTGCCTGGGAGCAGCTTGGCTCCTCGCCGATCGTAAACGTGCATGTGATTTACGACCGCCAGGTAATGAAGCTGCCGTTCGTAGCCGCGGTGGATTCACCGGTGCAGTGGGTATTCGACAAGACCAGGCAATCTGGCCTGGAGGCCGGGCAGTACCTGGCAGTGTCGCTGTCTGCAGCAGACGACTACGTGGACATGCCAACCGCAGCGCTGCGGGAACTCTTCGTGCCGGCGCTGGAGCAGCTGTTCCCGGCAGCTGCCGAGGCCGGCATCACGGACTTTTTTGTCACCAGGGAACGTCGGGCGACGTTCCGGCAGGCGCCAGGTTCTGGCGCGCTGCGACCCGGAGCCGCGACCTCGGTACCGGGACTTGTACTCGCCGGTGCGTGGACCAATACCGGCTGGCCGGACACTATGGAGGGTGCCGTGCGAAGCGGACATAGCGCTGCGCAGGAGCTAACAGACGAGCTGACGTCGTTGCCGTCGGCCGACCGCGCTGCCGACAACATTGGCAGCCCGGAATGGTCAGGTGCGTCATGACGGTAACCATGCCAGCAGGCGTCCAGACGGCTCGCGACCTGACCGGCCCGGCGATCGCCGAAGCGGTGAACCGGCTCAGCCCGGCCGTCCGGACTGTTGCCGCCTACCACCTCGGGCTCGCGGACGCTCATGGGCAGCCACTGGCTCCCGGCGGCAGTGCCGGCAAGGCGCTTCGCCCGGCGCTAGCGCTGCTGTCCGCGCGGTCCGCGGGCGCCAGCGCGGAGCGTGCCGCGCCCGCGGCCGTCGCCGTCGAACTTGTGCACAACTTCTCCCTGCTGCACGACGACATCATGGACGGCGACATCGAGCGGCGGCACCGGCCCACGGCGTGGACCGTGTTCGGCGTCGGGCCCGCGATCCTGGCCGGCGACGCGCTGCTCGCCCTGGCTCAGGACATCCTCCTCGAGACGCCGCCCTACGGTGTCTGGGCTGCCCGCTGCCTGTCTGCCGCGGTTCAGCGGCTGATCGCCGGGCAGGGCTCCGACCTCGCCTTCGAGCGCAGGGACGATGTCCAGGTCGAAGAGTGCCTGGAGATGGCTGGCGACAAGACCGCCGCGCTGATGGCGTGCGCGTGCAGTATCGGCGTTATCTACCTCGGCGCGCCTGCCAGC
>DATMMA010000271.1:0-2148 GCA_035570295.1 Streptosporangiaceae bacterium | reverse complement strand
GGTCGCAAGCTCGAGCCGTCGCACGTTGCGGGCACCATGGCGCTGCTGCTGATCGCAGGCATCGACACGACCTGGAGCGCGATCGGCGCCTCGCTGTGGCACCTGGCCTCGAACGCAGCTGACCGGGAGCGACTCGTCGCTGAGCCCGCGCTGCTGCCGACCGCGATGGAGGAGTTCCTGCGTGCCTACGCGCCGGTCACCATGGCGCGGCTGGTGAAGAGCGACATGCAGTGGAATGGCGCCGCCATGAAGGCCGATGACTGGATCCTGCTGTCGTTCCCGGCCGCGAACCGGGATCCGGCTCAGTTTGACCAGGCCGCCGAGGTCGTCATCGACCGCCAGGTCAACCGGCACGCCGCGTTCGGCCTCGGCATCCACCGGTGCGTCGGCTCTCACCTGGCACGGATGGAACTCCGGGTTGCGCTGGAAGTCTGGCTCTCCAGGATCCCGGATTTCACGCTGGCAGACCCGTCGGCGGTGACGTGGTCCAGCGGCCAGATCCGCGGCCCCAGAACGCTGCCGCTCCGGCTCAGCTGACGTCGGTACGTCGGCGGGCGGGATGGCTCTGCGGGCTTGGCGCAGGTCGCCGACAGCTGACGCTCGCGCGCCCGCGGCCGCGATGTGCTCTGCGGGCTTGGCACAGGTTGCTGTCGGCCGACGCCTGGTGGGCACGAGACGCGTTGAGCGACGGCTCACCCGGGCCACAGTTACGCCCGCTGCCGCACCTTGCGCCCGGCGACTACGCTGCACGGGTGTCTGCTGCACAATTGTTTGCTGCACAGCTGTTTACTGAGCGATACGGGACGCAGCCGCAGGGCGTATGGCGGGCTCCCGGGCGGGTCAACCTGATCGGCGAGCACACCGACTACAACGACGGCTTCGCGTTGCCGTTCGCGATCGACGCCGGGGTCTGCGTCGCCGCGGCCGCGCGCGACGATGACATCCTTGCGCTGACATCGCGCCAGTACGGTGAGGCCGTTGTAGAGGTGCCGGTCGAGTCGCTCGCGCCGGGGACGCCGGGCGGCTGGGCAGCGTATCCCGCGGGCATGGCCTGGGCGCTGATGTCAGCCGGTCATCGCATCGGCGGTGCCAGCCTGGCGATCGATGCCGACCTGGCAGCGGGCGCGGGCTTGTCGTCATCCGCGGCGCTGGAGTGCGCGGCCGGGCTCGCGCTTGCCGATCTGTACCAGCGCGCAGTGCCGCGCGCAGAGCTTGCCGCCCTCGGCCGCCGGGCGGAGAACGACTTCGTCGGCGCTCCGACCGGCCTGATGGATCAGCTGGCCGTCCTGCTTAGCCAGGCAGGTCACGCGCTGCTGCTCGACTGCCGGACCGGGACCGGGACGGCAGTTCCGCTGGATACTGCCGCGGCCGGGCTCGGGCTGCTTGTCATCGACACGCGCGCCCGGCATGAGCTGACCGGCGGCGGGTACGGCAGTCGCCGCCAGGCCTGCGAGGACGCGGCCCGCGCGATGGGCGTGCCGTCGCTGCGCGATGTGACCGATGCGAGCGCGCTCAGTCATCTCAGCGACCCGTTGCTGATCCGCCGCGCCAGGCACGTCGTCACCGAGAACCGCCGCGTCCTCGATACCGCCGAGCTACTGCGGGCTGGCCGCCTCGACCGCATCGGCCCGCTGCTGACCGCCTCGCATTCATCCCTTCGGGATGATTTCGAGGTGTCCTGGCCCGAGGCCGATGCCGCGGTCGAGGCTGCGCTCGAGGCCGGCGCGCTCGGCGCCCGGATGACGGGCGGCGGATTCGGCGGCTCGGTGATCGCCCTGGTACCCGTCGCAGCGGCCGCCGGCGTTAGTGCTGCCGTGACGGCCAGATTTGCCAGGCACGGCTGGCGCACCCCCGCGATCACACCTTGCGAACCGTCGCCGGGTGCCGGCCGGCTGTGACGCGGCGACGTCAATCCGGCCAGGCCACCACCTGGACTGACCCGGAGGTATGCAGGCAATTCAGCAGTGGCGTCGTGCGGGCGGACCTGCCAAAGTCCTTGGTCCAGATAGTGCCTCGCAGCGCACCGTGATACCTGACAAGCTGGCCGATCCGTATGACGTCCGGCTGGTGACGGCAGTCAGAAAGGACCGTTGCCGCGACCGCTTTGCTCGTGTGCGCGCGGAACATTACCCAGAGGTAGAACGGTGG
>DATMMA010000270.1:0-5385 GCA_035570295.1 Streptosporangiaceae bacterium | reverse complement strand
GCCCGCGCACCTATGCACCCGAGGCGCGGCGCACGAGGCATGGAGCCGCAACCGCCGTGCTGCCGCCAACGATCGCTGATTGACCTGGGTTGCATGTCGTTGTAGGTTCGCAATATCTGATGACTGACTAAGTACAGGTGGTATCGACGTGAACATAACTATCAGCAAAGTCGAATACTTGCCGAGATCACGGCGCCGCCTACTCGTGACCTTCGCCATGGCCGGCTACCCGCTGGCCGTGGCGGTGCTCGTCGGCCTCAAGCACACCAGCTTGAACCGGTGGCTCATCCTGGCCATCTTCCTCGCATTGCTGCTGCCCACCCTTGCCAGCCTGTGCGTCGGCTACTGGTACGCGCGAGGCAGGATCGACGGCCGCCGCGCGCGGCTCGACGAGCGCGACCTCGTCCTGCGACAGCAGTCCTACGCCCTGTCGCACCGCGTCCTGGCGGCAATCCTGATCGTCGCTGTCGCAATCACCGAGGTCTACCTCACCAGCGGCAACACCCTGCGGCTCGACGCGAACAATGTCGTGCTCGCCATGCTGTGGGTGATCGTGTACATCCCGGCGCTGCCCTCGCTGATGCTCGGCTGGATCGAGACCGACCAGCCCGCCGAGACCGACCAGCTCGCCCATGCCTGACGATCAGCGCCGGGTCCATAACCGGCTCGCCGTGCTCCGAGCCGAGCGCGGGCTGTCCCGCAAGCAGCTCGCCGACAAGCTCGGCATTAACTACCAGACGATCGGCTACATCGAACGAGGCGATTACAATCCCAGCCTCGAACTGGCCCTGACCATCGCCGAGCTCTTCCGGCTCCCAGTCGAAGCGATCTTCGGGCTCAAGCCGATGACCCCCCTGTCCGAAGAAATCTTCCGCGAGCCACCACCTGGAATCCGCTAGCCACCCCCGCCCCGCGTACCAGTGGCTACGCGGCCGGTCAGCCTTGTCAGCTCACCCCAGGTCTCGCTGCCTTCCTCGCCGGTTAGCGGGCGGCTGCGGCGGCGCCCGGAGCAGTCAGCCGATCTGGTGGCGATATATCCCGTTCTGTCGGTGACCTGCCGGCAGCGACACGGGCCAAGAGCGAGCGTAGTGCAGCCGCACCGCGCCGCCAGGTCACGCTTCTGGCGACCTCGGCCCCTGCGCGCGCCAGGCGGTCCGAGAACGCGTGGTCGGAGAGCACATTGCCCAGCACTGTCGTCCATCCGGGCACGTCGCGAGGATCAACCAGCGGCGCGGCGCCGCGCGTGACCTCGGCGAGCGGCGGAATGTCGCTCGCCACGACGGGCACTCCGCATGCCATGGCCTCGAGCACCGGGATGCCGAATCCCTCCGCTAGCGAGGGGAGGGCGAAGACCGACGCAGCACTGTACACGGCCGGCAACCAACGGTCTGCGACGTCTGGCACGAGCCGGACTCGCTCCTGCAGGCCCAGCCTGGCGATCAGTTCAGGCATCTGCTGAGGGAAGAGCGGGTCCGGGTAGCCCACTATGACGAGAGACACGTGTGCTGGCAGCGCTGCCAGGGAGCGGACCAAGACCTCGTGATTCTTGTGCGGCCGCTGTGCCCCGACGGTGAGGATGTAGCGATCGGGTAGTCCGTACAGGTCGCGAGCCGTGGTTATGTCGGCAGTGGTTGCGGGCGCGAATTGGCCAATGTCGACTCCGTTCGGCACCACAGTCGGGTAGCGCGCGTAGGGGTAGCGCCGACGAATATCGGCCAGGCTAGCGCTGCTCGGTGCCGTGATCGCGGCCGCACGCCGAACTACCAGAGACGTAGCAATTTTCAGGCCGGTCTGGCGGTGCCAGCCGCCGGCGAACGTCGCTTGTCCTTCTTGCATGCAATCGTGCAGCGTTACGACGACCGGGCACGGCAGGATCAGCGGCGTGAACGGCGGAAACGGGACGTAGAGCACGGCCGCGCCAGCAGACCTGATCAGCCGGGCGAGTTCGACGCAGCGGTGTACGGCACCGAGCGAGATGTCAGTGCCGACGAGTTCAGCGTGTGCGGGCAGGTCCGACACCGGAAAGATCTGCTGCTTGCCCGGATTGACGAGCACCTTGAGCGCCAGATCGTCATCGCCGCGCTCGAAGTGCGCTACAAGCTTCATCACCGAGCGCGCGATCCCGTGGGCGCCAGGGAACGCGTTGACACGCGCATCTACGAGGATCGCCCGGCGATCGCGAGCCATACCTCCGCTCTCCTCGTGGTATCCCAGGCCGGCGTGCCGGCCAGCCTCGATAGCGGTAAGACGGGAGCTATTGTGCTCCACGACGCCCGGGCATCTGCTGAACGTCACTGTCCAGCCGCTCATTCTCGGCTTGTTGTTCACCTGCGCCTACGCTGGTGCCGTTATCATCGCCGACCGTGCCAACTAACGCTTCTGCCGGGCATTACATGCGCCGGATCCGGCGTTGACCGCGACGTCGGTGACAGGCCGGGCGCCGATGCGCATCCTCGTGGTCACCGACCAGTACGCTCCGATGGTAGGCGGAGTACCGAACGTCACGCAGACCCTGGCGCATGGCCTGGCCGGGCGCGGGCACGAGGTGACGCTGCTGGTGCCGAATCCAGGTAGCAGCAGCCAGCCCTCAGCCGACCGTGTCGATGGCCACCAAGTCGGTCTCGCCTGCTCTCGGTCAGTGCGGTGGCCCTGGTACGACGGCATGCGGGTGGCACTCCTGTCCCTGTCGGCCGCCCGGCGCTTGATCTCGGCAGTCGCCCCTGATGTCATTCACGTTCACAGCCCGCTGACGCTTGGCCTCATGGCACGGCTGGCGGCTCGCCAGCTCTCGATCCCGGTCATCTACACCAACCATTACCTGCCGGAGAACGTTCGGCCGGGCAGTACCCGGCGGTCGCGGCTGTTCGACGCGGCGTTCTACGCCTATCTCGTGCAGTTCGCCAACCAGTGCGCGCACGTCACCGCGCCGACTCTGACGGCCCTGCAGCTCCTGCGAGCTCAGGGACTGCGAGCCCCGGCCCAGGTAATCTCCAACGGCATCGACCTGCAAACCTACTGTCCGGGGCCGGCCGACTCCGTCGTTCGCGACCGCTACGGCCTGCGGGCCGACCGTCCGGTCATCCTGTATGTCGGCAGGCTCAGCCAGGAGAAAGGCGTCGACGTGCTGTTGGCTGCGGTGGCCCGGCTCACTACCGGGGCCCAGGTCGCGATCGCTGGTCGCGGCCCGGATTCGGCTCGGCTGGAGGCAACGGCTGATCGTCTCGGCCTCTCCGACCGGGTCAGATTCCTCGGCTTCGTTCCCGATCCTGACCTGCCCGCCATCTACCGGCTCGCGGACGTGTTCGTCATTCCGTCCAGGGCGGAACTTCAGAGTCTGGCGACGATGGAAGCAATGGCAACCGGACTGCCCGTTGTCGCCTCGGACGCCTACTCGCTGCGCGAGCTCGTTTCGCACGGGAAGACCGGACTGCTTACCACCCCTGGCCGCGCGGACGAGCTGGCGGAAAGCCTGGATATGCTCCTGGGCGCGCCGGGCGTGCGCGCCCGGATGGCTCAGGAGAGCCTGCGAGCCGTCAGCGCGCATGAGCGAAGCCGCACCTGGATCCAGTGGGAGACGCTGTACGGGCAGCTGGCCGCGGGCGGACCCCGGTGAGCGGGCCGCCGACCGAAGCGGATCAGCCGCCGATTCCGCTGCTCTTCCTGGTCAGCGATACCGGCGGTGGCCACCGCAGCGCCGCCCGCGCCGTGCACCAGGCGCTTGAGCAGGCGTACCCGGGTACATTCGCCCCTGTCATCTATGATCCGCTGCTCGGGCCGGACGCCCCGCTCGCACTCCGCTGCCTGGTCAGGCTCTACGGTCCCGCGATCCGCCTCACGCCCTGGCTGTGGGGACTGCTGTGGCGCAGCTCCAACTCACCGCGCACGCTGCGCTGGTCGCGACAGACGTTCCTGCGGCCCGTCTACCGGATCGTCGCGGCTGCCGTGCAGGCCCATCAGCCCGCGGTGATCGTGGCGTTCCACCCGTTTGCCACCGATCCTGCGGCGCGAGCGGCCAGCTTCAGCCTGCCGCAAGCGCGCGCGATCACTGTGGTGACCGACTTGGTCACTGCGCATCAGTCCTGGCGAGATGCCGCCGCAGAGCGCATCATCGTGCCGTCCGCGCCGCTGCGTCATCGCTTCCGCATGGACGACATCGGTGACGATCGCTGCACTGAGATCGGCCTGCCAGTGGCAGCCGAGTTTGCCCAGGTGCCACTCGGTGCCGCCGAGCGGCGCGCCCTGCAGCAAGCGCTCGGCCTGGGTGGCGGCCGGTTCGTCGTGCTGCTCACCGGTGGCGCCGAGGGATCAGGCCGCCTTTACCGGCGGGCCGCAGCGATCCTGCGGCAAACCGAGGAGTTCGATGTCGTTGTCATTTGCGGTCGCAACGACGTCCTCCGCCGGCGGTTGCTGCGCCTGGCCGCCCGGCGAGCCGACGGCCGGCTGACCGTGAAGGGCTTCGTGGACAACATGGCTGAGTGGCTGCGCTGCGCGGACGTGGTCGTCGGCAAGGCCGGACCGGGCACGATCGCGGAAGCCACCTGCTGCGCGACTCCGTTGCTGCTGACGTCCTGCGTTCCGGGCCAGGAGCAGGGTAACGCCGAGTTCGTCGTAAGCGCCGGAGCGGGCCGCTGCGTGCCCCGGCTGCAGGATATGGTCGCTGACCTGACCTGGCTGCGGCAGAACCCGGATGCGCTGGCGCGGATGCGGCAGGCGTCCGAAGCGATCAGTCGTCCAGAGGCTGCTGCCGAGATTGCCAGCCTGCTGGCCGATCTGGCCGGCCTTCCCGGCCGCGCCGCGTCCGTCTCTGGGCTGCCGGGGACAGGCGCCGCCACGTCCGACTGATGAAGTGCCAAAGTAAGGTAAACAGCGGCTATGGGCCGTGATCCACGGAGGCGGGAGGCCAGGTTGCCTACGACATCGCCAGCGCACGGTTCTGCAGCATCGCAGCCTGGGCCGCCGCCCCCGTTCGACTCCGAACTGATCGCCGCGCTCGACGTGATCGGCGAGCAGTTGCCGAGCGCGCTGACAGCGGACCTTATCCCGGTGTTGCGGCAGCCGAACCCGGCAATGCCGCCTCCGACTGACGACGATCTCCGCCGCGGCGGAGCCTTCGAAGTTAGCGAACGGCTCGTGCCCGGTCCCGCGGGCGCGCCCGAGGTATCGCTACTGGTCTGCCGCCCCGCCGAAGTTACTACGCCACTCGCTGCCGTGTACCACACACACGGCGGCGGCATGATCATCGGCGATAACCGGACGGGCGTGCTCCCGCTCCTGGACTGGTCACAGGAGCTCCAGTTCGTCGTTGTGTCGGTCGAGTACCGGCTCGCGCCGGAATGCCCTCACCCCGGGCCGGTCGAGGACTGCTACGCAGGCCTGCAGTGGACC
>DATMMA010000269.1:0-3779 GCA_035570295.1 Streptosporangiaceae bacterium | reverse complement strand
ATGCCACTGCCGCGCCGGCCAGTGCATCCCGACTTGTCAATCCCGGCGGGCCGGCCAGGCAGATCGAGTGCCCAGCCGGCCAGCGTCCCGCGCAGGCGGACGGCGGTCAGATGTGCCCGAGCACCGGATGCGGAACGTACGGCTCCTCGAGGCGCCGCACCTCGTCCTCGGTCAGTACCAGATCCTCCGCCGCAAGCGCGTCCTCCAGATGGCTCTGCTTGGTCGCGCCGACGATGGGCGCGGTCACGCCCGGACGATGCAACAGCCATGCCAGGGCCACCTGAGCGGACGGAACGCCGCGCTCGGCCGCCACTTCCGCGCACCGGTCGACGACATCGAAGTCAGCCGCGAGCGTGTAGAGCGAGTCACCGAACGGGTCCGAGCCTGCCCGCACGGTGTGCCGCTCACCGCCCCTGCTGCGATTGCCCGCCAGCAGGCCGCGCGCCAGCGGGCTCCACGGGATCACGCCGACGCCCTGGTCGATGCACTGCGGGATCATCTCCCGCTCCTCCTCGCGGTAGACCAGGTTGTAGTGGTTCTGCATGGACACGAACCTGGTCCACCCGTGTGCGTCCGCCGTGTACTGCGCCTTGGCGAACTGCCAGGCGTGCATGCTGCTCGCGCCGATGTAGCGTGCCTTGCCGGCCCGCACGACGTCGTGCAGCGCCTGCATGGTCTCCTCGATCGGCGTGTGGTGATCCCACCGGTGAATCTGGTACAAGTCGACGTAGTCCATGCCGAGCCGCCGCAGCGACGCGTCAATGCCGGACATGATGTGCTTGCGGGACAGGCCCCGGTCGTTCTCGCCCGTGCCCATCGGGCTGAAGACCTTCGTCGCGAGGACGAACTGCTCCCGGTCTCCGAACTTGGGCAACAGCCGCCCGGTAGCCACCTCGCTGGCCCCGCCGGAGTAGGTGTCCGCCGTGTCGAAGAACGTGATGCCGCCCTCAACTGCGGCTTTGACAATCGGTTCGGCGGCATCCTCGTCAAGCACCCACGGCCGTTCGCTGCCGTTGCCGTAGCTCATCATCCCTAGGCAAACCCGGGACACGCGGAGTCCGGTTGCGCCGAGATTCACGTACTTCAACGTTGCTCTCCCTAACTTGATGAGGCTTGCGGCCGGTCACAGCCGAGTAACCGGCCAGCCGATTCTCCCTCAGCTATCGATGGAGGATTTCAGCGGATAGCGCCGATTGCCTCCATCGGCAACCTGCTGCACGCCAGGCGTGGCGCTGTCGTCCGCGCCTTCGCGAATGCCGTACCTGGCATACAGGCCGCGCAGCGGCTTCGGTGCCCACCAGTTCGCCTGGCCGAGCAGCCGCATGGCCGCTGGCACCAGCAGCACGCGGACGACAGAAGCGTCCACAATCAGGGCGACGATCATGCCGACGCCCATCAGCTTGATAAACGTGATGCCAGAGGCAGAGAACGCGCCGACCACGATCACCAGCAGCAGCGCCGCGCTGGTGATGACACCGCCAGTACGCTGCAGGCCGCTGGCGATTGCCTCGGGAGTGTCGCCGGTCACGTCGTGTCGTTCGCGAATCCGTGACAGCAAGAACACCTCGTAGTCCATGGACAGCCCGAAGATGATCGCGAGCATCAGGATCGGCATTGTGGGGTCGAGCGTCCCGGTCGGTTCGAACCGCAGCAGGCCGGACACGTGACCTTCCTGGAAGATCCAGACCACCACCCCGAAGGTCGCGGACAGCGAAAGCAGGTTTGCCGCGATGGCTTTGACCGGCAGGACCACGGATCCGAACGCCAGGAACAGCAGCACGAACGTCGCCGCAGCCATCACCATGGCCATCCACGGCACGGTGGCCGACAAGCTGCTCAGCTCGTCGACCAGCTGAGCGGTCTGGCCGCCTACCTGCGCGCTGGAGCCCGGCGGCCCTGGCACTCCGCGTACTCGCTGCACGATCTGCCTGGCCTGCGCCGACAGGGGATCGGGCTGGTACCGCACGTCGATCCTGGCCACGTTGTCTCGCACACCGGTCAGTCGGGCGCCGGTCACGCCCGGCAGCCTGCCGAGCCGGCCGACGTATCCGGCGAGTTGCTCCTGGCGGGCCCGCGACCCGGCGATCGGGCCGCGGAACTGGACCAGCGATTCGATGGGCGCGGTGACGTTGCCGGGGAAGTCGCGGCTCAGCGCCTCGGAAACCTGGCGGGCGGGAGCGGCTGCGGGCAGCGCCCGCGCGTCCGTCCCGCCCCAGCTGATATGCAGCACCGGGGCACCGAGCGCGAGAAGCACGAGCACGATCACGCCGGCAAACGCCAGCGGCCTGCGCATCACGCCGCGCGCCAGCCGATACCAGCTGCCGGCCGCCTCTACTTCCACCCAGGGGCCGCCCGACCGCCCGACCGCGGGCCCGCCCGACCGCCGGATCGGCTGCCGGACCGAACGCCGGACGCGCAGCGCGTTCACCCGGTGGCCGAGCACCGCCAGCAGGGCCGGCATCACGGTCAGCGCGGCAAGCATGTCGACGAGAACGGTTGCCACGCCGCCGTAGCCCATCGAGCGCAAGAACACCTCGGGGAACAGCAGCAGGCTCGCCAGCGCCATCGCCACCGTAATGCCCGACACCGCGACCGTGCGGCCAGCCGTCGCTACCGTCCGCGCAACCGCATCAGCCACGGTCGCCTGCCGGCGCAGTTCCTCACGGAACCTGCCGACCATGAACAGGCCGTAGTCGATGGCCAGGCCTAGGCCAAGGATCGTGGTGATGTTGACGGAGTAGATCGAGACAGGCGTCGCCAGGGTCAGCAGCCGCAGCGCGGCAAACGATCCGATGATGCCGATGCCGCCGATGGCTAGCGGCAGGCTCGCCGCCGCGAGACTGCCGAAGATGACCAGCAGAAGGATCAGCAGCGCCGGCATCGAGATGGCCTCGGCCCGGCCGATGTCGCTGGTCACCTCCTTGTTGATCGCCGCCTCGGTCGGGATCTGGCCGCCAGCGGCGACCGTGAGGCCCGGCGCTGCGAAGTCGCCCTGGATCGCGTCGAAGTTCTTGATCCGCGCCGCGTCACTACTGCCGGCTAGTTCCAGTACCGCATACGTGACCCGGCCGTCCGGGCTGACGAACTGCGTCGATTCGGTGGACCAGTAGGTAGCAGCCGACACCACGCGACTACGTGGCAGCCGGGCCAGCGAACTGGCGACTGCCGCCCGGTAAGCCGGCGAATGGACCGTCTGCTTAGCACTGCTGTAGAGCAGGACGACGTCTCCGGCATCGCGCCCGAAGACGGCAGCCGCGCGGTTGGCCTCCTGCTGACTCTGGCTGGCCGGCGGGGCGAAGCCGCCCGCCGACTGGAGCTTGCCGAACACGCCCGTGCCCCAGATGGCTGCGCACACGACGCCGGCTGCGGCGACGACCAGGACGAGTCGTCGACGGTTGAAGATGATTCGTCCCCAGGCCTCGAACATGGCTTACCCCCGCGGCTAGACTCGTTAGCGATCGTTGCTTTGGTTAACAGCGTTAACGTGCTTACGATGTAAACTTGGCATACACGGTTAACAGAAGTCAAGCCGGTAACCCGGCTTGGCTCACAGACAGGGCCGATGACCGGCTTGCTTGTCGAGAGCCCGGAGCAGGCGGAGGTGGATGGCGATCATGGTTCAGGCGCCGAGCAGGCGTGATCGCGTCCGGGCCGCAACGACCCAGGAGATCATTCAGACCGCGCGGCGGCTGCTCGTTCAGCAAGGGCCCGACGCGGTCTCGCTGCGTGCGATAGCGCGCGAGATGGGCATGACCGCGCCAGCGCTCTACCGGTACTTC
>DATMMA010000268.1:0-11821 GCA_035570295.1 Streptosporangiaceae bacterium | reverse complement strand
CGGCCCCGACCGGGTCGCGCCGCGCGTCACGGTCGGCCACCCGTGATCCGGCCCCCCGCGACCCGGCCCGTCGGGTGGCGCTCGACCTGCTGATGGCTGTCGCCGACCGTGATGCCTACGCCAACCTGCTGCTGCCGCAGCTCATCGCCAAGCACAACCTGGCTGGCCGGGACGCGGCGCTGGCCACCGAGCTGAGCTACGGAACGCTGCGCGGCCTGGGCAGCTACGACGCCGTGCTGGGCATCTGCAGCGACCGGGACCTGAGCTCGCTTGACCCGGCCGTGCGCGAGGTGCTCAGGCTCGGCACGCATCAGCTGCTGGCCACCAGGATCAAGCCACATGCCGCTGTGGCGACCTCGGTCAACCTGGTGAAGGAGACAGCCGGCCAGCGGCCGGCCGGCTTCGTCAACGCAGTCTTGCGGCGGGTGGCGACCAGGGATATGGCCGGCTGGCTGGAGATCGCGGCGCCGGCCAGCGACGCGGACCCAGTCGGCAATCTCGCCGTGCGGTTCAGTCACCCGCGGTGGATCGCCGAGGCGTTCGCGGCCGCGCTGGGCGAGGCACTGGACGGCGGTCTCGCCCAGACTGAGGCCGCGCTGGCCGCGGACAATGACCGCCCGGCGGTCCAGCTGTGCGCCGTGCCAGGGCTCGCTGACCAGCAGGAACTAGTAGCCGATGGTTGCGAGCCCGCCCGCTGGTCGGTGTTCGGTGGTTACCTGCGCGACGGCGACCCGGCAGCTGTCGGCGCGGTGGCCCAGGGCAGGGCAGGCGTTCAGGACGAAGCCAGCCAGCTGGCGGCGGCTGCGCTAGCCAGGGTGCCCGTTGACGGGCCGGACGGCAGCTGGCTCGATGTCTGCGCGGGGCCGGGCGGCAAGGCGCGGTTGCTCGCTGGCCTCGCCGCCACCGCCGGGGCCAGGCTCGTCGCGGCCGAGGTTCGCGAGCACCGGGCTCGCCTGGTCAGATCGGCGGTCGCGCCAGCGGGGTCGTCCGGTGTTGTTGTCGCGGACGGCACCCGACCCTCGTGGCTGCCTGGCGCGTTCGATCGAGTGATCGCGGACGTGCCGTGCTCCGGTCTTGGCGCGCTGCGGCGACGGCCGGAGGCGCGGTGGCGCCGAACGCCCGAGGACATTCTCTCCATCGGCCCGCTGCAGCGCGGGCTGCTCGCCTCGGCCCTGGACGCGGCCCGCCCTGGCGGCGTCATCGCATACGTGACCTGCTCGCCTCATCTGGCCGAGACGCAGGACGTTGTCGGCGACGTGCTCGCGGAGCGATCTGACGTCGCGGTCCTCGACGCTCCGGCCGTTCTCGCTGAGGTGCCGCAGTTGCGCTGCGGCGAAGCTGGAAGATACGCGCAGTTCTGGCCGCACCGGCATGGGACGGACGCGATCTTCCTGGCGCTGCTCAGAAAACAGTAAGTGGGTGCCGGTGTTGCACAGCACGATCCATTCGGACAACGGCAGGGCCGACGATTTAGGTAATGACCAGGAATCTCGGTAAAACCTTAAAATTGCGCTATTTCGCAAAATAAGGCTGTTCAGCTCCGGGTTCATTACCAGTTATCGTCGCTGCGGCTCAAGGTCGTCCGCCCGTAGCGCTCCGGTGTGTTAGCGGGCAAGCGCGCGGGTGCGTTTGCGGCCGACCCTGCCGGTGCCGATGTCCGCGCGCTTGCCTTTCTCGTAGCCGTCACCGTAACCGTTGCCGGTGTAGGTGATCCGCGCGGTCCTGGTCCGCGGGTACGCCTGCGCGACGTTCTGCCGGATGACCATGGAGCGGTCCGCGAGCACCAGTGCCGTGCGGGATGACTGGCCATCCGGCGCCTGCGAGGCCGATTGCTCCGCACGCTGCTCCGCGGTCCGCACCCTGGCGATCACCGCTGCCGCGAACCCGAGCAGCCAGCTGCGCCGCCAGGCGCGGACGCTGTAAGCGTCGGCGGGCACATCGGCGGCGACCAGCCCGTGCCACATCTGGATGAGCACGGAGGTGTACAGGACATCGGTCCGCTCGAGGTCCGAGTCGTACCCGAAGATGTGCACGCGTAGCCCGGAGTCGGCCGTCACCAGGATGCTCTGGCAGCGCAACGCCGCGGCGAGCCCGCACAGCAGGTGGGCCTGCACCCGGCCCCACGGGTTGTAGATCTCCACAATGCGGTCGCCAGGCTTGTCGGTCTCCGGCTGCGTCGCCGCGAGCAGCGCCCGGTCGATGCCGTACTTCGCCATCAGCTCGGCGGCCTTGGCCGTCAGCGCTTGCGCCTCGGCGGCCGTGACGCCCTCAGCCTCGGCTTTGGCGAGCAGCTTGCGGACGCGGTCGAGCAGGCGGTCGGGTGCCTCACTGCCCGCGGTCGTGCTCATGGCTGCCTCCAGGCCATCGGGGGTTGGCTGCGCGTCCGAACCTAGCGGGGCGGACCGACAATCGCAGCCGCATCGCCGGCCAGCACAGGGCCGGCCAGCACAGGGCCCGGCCGCGGCCGGGCGGGTCGGATGGGCGTGCACGCGGGCGTTCCCGCCAGGAAGATGGGAGGGACAAGACGGCCCGGCCTAGAATCGGCGGTGATGAGCGTGCAGATTGCGCCGAGCCTGCTGTCCGCGGACTTTGCCAGGCTCGCCGATGAGGCGGACGCTGTCTCCGGCGCGGCCGACTGGCTGCACGTGGACGTCATGGACGGCCATTTTGTCCCGAACCTCACGATCGGCCTGCCGGTAGTCGAGGCGCTGCGGCGGCACAGCCGGCTGCCGCTGGACTGCCACCTGATGATCGAGGACCCGGACCGGTGGGCCCCTGGCTACGCCGAGGCCGGGGCGCGCAGCGTGACGATCCACGCCGAGGCGGCGAGGGCTCCGGTCCGGACACTGCGCGCGATCAGGGCCGCCGGGGCGCGGGCCGGCCTGGCGTTTAACCCAGGCACCCCGGTGCTCGGGCACGCGGACCTGCTGCCCGAGATCGACATGCTGTTGCTGATGACCGTAGAGCCCGGGTTCGGCGGTCAGCCGTTCCTCGACCTCGTGCTGCCGAAAATCCGCCGGGCGCGCGAGCTGATCAGCGCGTATGGCGGCGAGGTCTGGCTGCAGGTCGACGGCGGCGTGAGCGAACAGACAATCGGTCGCTGTGCGGAGGCTGGCGCTGACATGTTCGTGGCTGGCTCCGCTGTGTACGGGGCGCAGGACCCGGCGGGTGCCGTGAAAACGCTGCGCGACCTAGCCGTGGCCGCCGCTGCGGCCGCAGGCTGATTGGTCCGCCGGTGAGCGATAAAACCCATGACAGCGGGGAACGCGCGGGTGTCACCCTCACCAGCCTTGATTCTGCGCTGTTCGGCGGGGCGCAGGCCACTAAGCGGCACCTGATCGACTACCTGGACGCAGTGCGCGACCTGATCATCCCGCAACTGGCCGACCGGCCGCTGTCCGTCATCAGGGTGCGGCCCGGGCAGGCGCCGTTCATGCAGAAGAACGTGCCGAAGTACGCCCCGGACTTCATCGCCACGATTACGGTCTGGGCGGAAAGCTCGCACCGGGAGGTCGCCTACGCGCTGTGCAATGACAGGCGCACTCTGCTGTGGTTCGCCAATCAGCGGGCGGTCGAGTACCACCCGACGCTGATGCGGGCAGGTCACTTCGACAACCCGGATGTCCTGGTGCTCGACATCGATCCGCCGGCGGACTCGGACTTCGGGCAGGTGGTCCAGGCGGCGCTGCTGGTGCGCGAGGCGCTCGCATCGGCTGGCCTGGCGGGGGCTGTCAAGACCAGCGGAGCCAAGGGCGTGCACATCATCGTGCCGCTGGCCGCAGGGCAGTCAAGCGAGGATGCGGCGGCGGCGACCCGGGCGATAGCGGCACGCGCCGAGCGGCTCGGCCCTTCGCTGGCGACTACCGCGTTCATCAGGGAAGACCGCGGCGGGAAGGTGTTCATCGACGCCACCAGGGCGGGTGGTGCGACCGTGGTGGCGGCATACAGCCCACGCGTCAGGCCCGGCACGACGGTCTCATTCCCGGTCGGCTGGGACGAGCTGGCTAACGTCCGTCCTGCGGATTTCACCGTTCGCAACGCGGCGGGGCTGCTGGCCGGCCAGGACGTGTGGGCGCGGCAGCTGCCGGATCCGCAGGTGCTGCCCGCCGAAATCGTCGCGGAGGGGCACGCGATCCCGATCGCGCGGGTGGCGGCGATGCACGAGGGCAAGCGGCGCGCCAGGGCCCGCCGGGATCAGGCTGCATCGGGCGGGTCCGAGCAGAGCGGCTAAGGCCGGATCGCGCTGGTTTGCACGTGGCGATCGCGGCGACTACCGTCAGTGGCAGCAATGACACGTATACGACATTTCCTGCCACCGGCGTCGAGCGCTGATCGCGCTGGGCGCCGGGTGTCGCGCGCAAGCTTCGCTGGTGACAGACGATGTCCTGGGCACAGAATGTGCTCATGACGGCCGTGACAAGCCCCCGCACCGCTAGTCCCCGTGCTGGTATGCACAGCGCTGATAGCCACAGCCCTGATAGCCACAGCCCTGACAGCGACAGCACTGATGACCGTGGCGCCAGCGAGCCCGGCCCGGACGGCCGCGGCGTAGCCGACCGGACCATCGCCCCGCTGCTTGAGATCCGCGATCTTTCCGCCAGCTTCGGCCCGGTGCAGGCGCTCCTCGGTGTCAGCCTGGCGGTGGACGAGGGGGAGATCGTCGCCCTGGCCGGCGAGAACGGGGCAGGGAAGACCACGCTCGTGCGCTGCATCGGCGGCGACATCGCCCCTAACAGCGGTCAGATCAGGATCGGCGGCATGCCGGTGCCACCCGATCCCGGCACATTGGCCCGCCGCGGTGTCAGCGTGCTCTGGCAGGACCTGGCCCTGTGCGACAACCTCGACATCGCCTCGAACCTGATGCTCGGCCGTGAGCGGCGGATCCACATGATGTCCGAGGTCAAGATGCATACCGAGGCGAGCCGGATGCTGGCGGACCTGGGCATCAGCCTGCCTGCCACCACCCGCGATATCCGGTCGCTGTCCGGCGGGCAGCGCCAGCTAGTGGCGGTCGGCCGCGCGATCGCTCACCGGCCCCGGCTGCTGCTGCTGGACGAGCCAACCGCAGCGCTTGGCGTGGCCATGTCCAAGCAGGTCGAGGACCTGATCACCGGGTTGCGACAGCAGGGCACCTCAGTGCTGCTGGCCTGTCACGACATCGACATGATGTTCCGGCTGGCAGACCGGATCGTGGTGCTGCGGCACGGGCGGGTGGTAGCCGAGGTCAGGCCAGCCGATGTGCACCCCGATGACGTGATCGCGCTGCTGTCAGGACAGGACGCGGACTCCTCGGCGCGCAGCCAGCTGACCAGGCTGCACGGTCTTACCGGCCGGCTCGTCAGCGCGGACCCCTCCTCCAGCTTGTCGCTGATCCTCTCCGCGCTCGGTGCGGCGCTCGGCAGTGAGCGGCTGTGCATCCACCTGGTATCCGGCAACGAGCTGGCCTGCGCAGCCTCGCTCGGCGTGGCAGATCCGCTGCTGTCAGCCTGGTCCAAGCTGCCGTTCGGCGCGGCTGGCGGCCCTGCCGGGATCGCGGCGGCGACCGGCGAGCCGGTCATCGCCGAGGACGTGCGCGGCGGCGCCAGCTGGGCACCGTTCGCTGGCCTGGCCAGGTCGGCCCGGGTCGCCAGCTCCTGGTCGGTGCCCGTGCTTGGCCCGCGCGGACTGGCCGGGGTGATCACGGTATTCCGGTCGATGCCAGGCAAGCCGAAGCGAGACGACCTGGACCTCGTGACGCTGTACGCCGGATACGCGGCAAGCGCCATCGAACGCGACAGCCTGCTGGAGGAGGTCACCGCCCGCAACCGCGTGCTGGAGACGATCAGGGAGATGCTGGAAACGCTGGCCGGGCCGCTGCCGGTGAGCCAGAGCCTGGGGGTCGCGCTG
Source organism: Streptosporangiaceae bacterium (assembly GCA_035570295.1). Lineage (GTDB taxonomy): Bacteria > Actinomycetota > Actinomycetes > Streptosporangiales > Streptosporangiaceae > JAJYUU01. Next base: position 5,935 of record DATMMA010000268.1, on the reverse strand, counting down.
CAGGCACTATGCCGCGGCCTGCAGGCCGATGAGGCAGCCCTGCTGGTCCGCCGCGGCGCGCAGGAGCCGGAGGTGCGGGCCGCGGCCGGAAGAGCTGACCTGCCGCCTGCCGATGCCAGCGATGACCTCATCGCAACCGCCGCCGGAGTGCTGAGTCAGGCGCGCACCGACGACGTCGCTGTTCACGCGCAGGGCATCCGCAGCCACATGGTGACGGTGCCGTTCGCCGCACCGGGCGGTAGCGCAGCGCTGGTGGCTTGCTGGCGGAACGCGCCGCAGCCTGCCGATGCGGCGGCGCTAGCCGAGGACGCGGCCCGCTCGCTTCAGCTCGCGCTGGAACGCGAGGAGGCCTCCGTCGCGCATCAGGAGGCGCTCACCCTGCGCCGGTCGCAGGAACTGCAGCGCGGTTTCCTGTCGCGGCTCAGCCATGAGCTGCGCACTCCGCTGACGGCCATCCGTGGCTACGCTTCGAGCTTGCTGCAGACCGATGTGACCTGGGACAGCGACTCCCAGCACCGGTTCCTGCGGCGGATCGCGGCCGAGTCAGCCCGGCTCGGCCGGCTCGTTGACGACCTGCTTGATTTCTCCGCCATCGAGTCCGGGATCCTGCGGCTGCAGCCTGACTGGTGCGACCTGCCGCTCGTGCTCGAGGCAGCGATCGCGTGCCTGCCGCCGGATGTCTCCCCGCCGGTCAAGCTGTCCTGCGCGCCTGGCCTGCCGGTGATCTGGGCCGACCATGACCGGCTCGAGCAAGTCTTCGTGAATCTGCTGGCGAACGCGGTCGGCCACAACCCGGCAGGGACGAACGTGCGGGTCACCGCCGTCGGCCGGGCCGAGCACGTCGAGGTCACCGTCGCGGACGACGGAGCAGGCCTTAGCCCGGACACTGCCAGGGCGCCGTTCGAGCCTGCCCGGCGACGGCGCGGCCCGACTGCGGGGGCAGGGCTCGGGCTGTCAATCGCCCAGGGGATCGTGACCGCGCACGGCGGCCGGATCGAACTGGTCGCTCAGCCGCGCGGTACCTGCTTCCGGATCTGCTTGCCGATCGAAGCGGAGGTCAGGCTGGAGTCGGCGCAGCCCGCGGCGCCCACCTCAGCCAATGCGGCGCCTGACGCTCCGGTGGTCGCGATCGAGGCCGGAGCGGCCCGGATGGGAGTCGGCGCCAGTGACAACTGAGGCACCAACGCGCGCGCTGGTGGTGGAAGACGACCCGAACATCGTGGACCTGATCCGGTCCAATCTCGCTGTCCGTGGCTTTGACACTGTGGTGTCTGCTGACGGCCTGCGCGCGTTGCGGCTGCTTGAGACGGAGTCGCCCGACATCGTGCTACTGGATTTGATGCTTCCCGAGATCGACGGCTTCGAGCTCTGCCGGCAGATCCGGGAGCAATCCTCCGTCGCGATCATCGTTGTCTCGGCGAGAGGCGGCGAGCGCGACAAGGTCAGCGCGCTGAACGTTGGCGCCGACGATTACATGACTAAGCCATTCAGCATCGAGGAACTGCTCGCGCGGATTAACGCCACCCTGCGTCGGACCCGGCCGGCCGGTATGCCGGCTGAAGCGGCGCCGGCCGTCATCACAGTCGCAGACCTCGTCATCGACTTGGCGAACGAGCAGGTCACCCGGCGCGGAGTCGCGGTGCACCTGACCCCGACGGAGTTCGCTCTGCTGCGGGAGCTTGCGATCAACCGGGGCAAGCTGCTCAGCCACGCGCACCTGCTGCGACGGGTCTGGGGCCACGGGTACGAGACCGAGACTGAGTACGTCCGTGTCTACATCCGGCGCCTGAGGGCGAAGCTAGAGACCGACGGCACGCCATTGATCGTCACTCAGCCGCGGGCTGGCTACCGGATCCTGGCGGACTGACGACGATGGTTCGAATCCGTCATCGGCACCGCTGGGCAATTGCATTGCCGCTCCGACATCCGGCCCGCTGCGCAAGTACGTTGCAACACTTGCAACCGGTCTGTTGCCTAAACGTGTTGTTATTGACTCCGTTAACTCATTCGCCGCCCCGAGTGCGGCTAGGCCCCATGACCTGCTGGTATTTCGTTTACGAAATTTTCATGAGGTTACGCGGATGTTAACGGAGGCGTTCACCGATCGCGCCTTAGTGTTTGCCACGGAAGTCGATTTGACCCCCACGCGGGACGGACCGCTGGGTTCGTGCAGAGCCCGTCATTACCGAACGTCCCGCTAACTGACGAGGTGTTTCTCTTGCGCTCAGGCTCCAAGGCAGTGGCCGCTGTGGCCATCGGCAACAATGTCTAGAATGTCTCATCTAGCCTGATGTCTAGATGATCTAGCATTGTTACCAAAGCGCAGTTAGTGAAGAGATATGTCTCCTGTATGGTGTCTCGAATGATCATCTGGGTGCCTTCGGGCGAAAGGGGTATAGGGGTTGGCAATGAGTAACAAGACCGAGGGAGGCCGGCCCTCCCGTTCGCAAGGCGGCGTCACGTTCCGACGCGTTCGCCTGGCCGGCTGGGTGAGCCTGGCAGCGGTCGTTAGCCTGACGGCTGCGGCCTGCGGGTCGTCGTCGCCGTCGAAAACGACGTCAAGCGGCTCGAACACGATTCCATCGGGGCTGAGCATCAGTTCCTTTACCGTTAACATCGCGCAGACGATGTCCAAGTTCAAGCCACTGACCGCGTTTGCGACCAAGGGAGCCAACACCCTGCAGGTGGGCGTGATCCTGCCTGACACCACGTCGTCGACGCGGTACGTCAACTTCGACCAGCCGTACCTGAACGCTGCGTTTGCCGACGCCGGGTACACCCAGGCGCAGTACCGGATCGACAACGCGCAGGGCAGCGACGCGACCGAGCTTGACGATGCCACCGCCGACATCAACCTGGGCGCCAAGATCCTGATCATGGACCCGCTCGACGGCCCGACTGGCGTGGCGATCGCGAAGCTGGCAGCGTCCAAGGGCGTCACCTTGATCAGCTACGACCGCGCCACTTTCCAGGGCTCAAAGACCTACTACGTCAGCTTCAACAACGAGCAAGTAGGCGAGCTGATCGGCCAGGGCTTCCAGTCCTGCGTTTCGTCTTGGAAGATCTCCAAGCCTCAGGTCTACGTCCTGAATGGCGGCGAGGACACCGACCCCAACGCAATCTCGTTTGCCACGGGTTACAACAAGGTGGTCTGGGGCCAGGCGGCCAAGACAGTGAGCGCGGGCGCGACCAACAGCCAGGGCATGAAGCTGGTTGGCGAGAACTTCGCCCCTGGGTGGGACAACACCAAGGGTCAGACGATCTTCCAGCAGGCGTTCACCGCTAACCCGAAGATCAACGCCACCATCGAGGCCAATGACGGGCTCGCCAACTCGGTGATCACCGACCTCAAGGCGGCCGGGGTCAAGCCCAACAAGATTCCCACGACCGGGCAGGACGCCACTGCCCAGGGCATGGCCTGGATCCTCGAGGGATACCAGTGCGGCTCCGTGTACAAGGCCGTCTACAAGGAGGCCCAGGACGCCGTGTCCCTGGCCACGATTCTCCTGGCCGGCGACAAGCCGCCGGCGGGCCTGCTGAACGGGTCGACCACCGACCCGGCCGACCAGACCATCAAGGAGCCGGCGTCCCTGCTGACCCCGGTCTGGGTTACCAAGGCCAACATGGAGACGACCGTGGTCAAGGACGGCTTCGACCCCGCATCGGCCATCTGCGCTATCGCGGGTGCAAGCGTCTGCGCCTCAGCCGGGATTCAGTGATCATCTGAGGTAGCGAACCTCGACGGTCCTCATCGACCGCTGTTCCCAGCCGGGTTGGCGGACCCTCCAGCAGGACGGGTCCGCCAACCCGGGCCAACGGGAAAGGCGGAAGGGAGGAACGCTGTTATGCTCTCCGGCTGCCGGGATACCGGAGCCGCCGACATCGGCAAGGCTACTGACAGGTCTTAAAAGTTGACTGAGACGAACGAAGCCCCGGACGGCGCGAGCCGCGGCAGCGACGGGGTCGAACCCCTGCTGAAGCTGCGGGGCATTGACAAGCACTTCGGGCCGGTGCAGGCGCTCTACGGGGTGAACCTCGACCTGCCGGCGGGCCAGGTGACCGGGCTCTGCGGGGACAACGGCGCCGGGAAGTCGGTGCTTACCCGCTGCATCGCCGGCGTGCACCAGCCCGACCACGGTCAGATCTACTTCGAGGGGCGACCGGTCCACATTCGAAGCACCCGGGACGCCTCCGCGCTGGGGATCGAAACCGTGTACCAGGATCTGGCGCTGGCCGATAACCTGGACATTGTTCAGAACATGTTCCTCGGCCGGGAACTCCTGCGTCACCGTCTGCTCGACGAGGACTCGATGGAGCGGCGGGCAGCCGAGACTCTGAGCACCCTGCGGGTGACCACAGTGCGCTCGATCCGACAGCCAGTGGCCTCCCTGTCGGGAGGTCAGCGGCAGGCGGTGGCAGTGGCCAAGGCGGCGATGTGGAACTCCAAGCTGGTGCTGCTGGACGAGCCCACCGCCGCCCTCGGGGTTGTGCAGACCCGGACAGTGCTGGACCTGGTCAAACGGCTCCGGGACCAGGGGCTAGCGGTCATGGTGATCTCCCACAACCTGAACGACGTCTTCGAGGTCGCGGACCGGATCGCGGTGCTGCACCTGGGCCGGATGGTGGCCGAGGGGCCGGCCACGGACTTCACCCGGCAGAGCGTGGTGGAGTACATGACGACGGGTAGCGCGAACGGGCGGCCGTTCGAGCCTGCCGGATCCGCCAGTGTCGAGGGCTGAACGCATGGCCCGGATCGGGGGAAACCCGTGACCGCGCACTCCGGCGAGACCCCGACGGAGACGCCCGGCGCCAGGACGGCAGTCGATTTCGCGGCTGGCCATGAGACCGCCGGGGCCGACGTGCCAGCCGGGCCGCTCGCCCAGTCGCTGCGTCAGTACTTCCGGGCTTGGGGGCTGCAGATCCGCAGCGGCAACAGCGGCATCCTGCCCGTGGTCCTCGCCGTTGTGCTCGTCGCCGTCGTCTTCGAGATCATTACCCCCGAGCACGCCTTCCTGCGGCCGAGCAATCTCGTCTACATATTCGGGCTGAGCACCGTCTACATGGTGCTGGCGATGGCTGAGACAGTGGTCCTGCTCCTCGCCGAGATCGACCTCTCGGTCGGCGCGGTCGCGCTTATCGGCGGTGTGATCGCCTTCAAACTGGTCCAGCAGCCGGGGCCCGGCTGGCCGTGGTGGGCAGCGATCCTGGCCACGCTTGCGTGCTGTGGCGTGATCGGCGCCCTTCAGGGGACACTGGTTGCACGGCTCAAGATCCCCTCCTTCGTCGTGACCCTGGGCGGGTTCCTGCTCTTCTCAGGAATCCTCGTCGTCATCCTCGGCGGGGCCAATGGCTCCCTGAGCGTCAGCAGTACGGCGCCCAACCAGCGCGTCATCTATGACCTCGTCCAGGGGCTGATCCCCCCCGTGGCCGGCTGGGTCGCCCTAGCTGTGGTAGTCGGGATCGCCGGCGCGGCGCTCTGGCTTCGCGCATCGGCTCGGCGACGCCAGGGCCTGGTGACACCCCCAGCCAGCCTGATAGCAATCAGGATCGCCCTGGTGGCGCTCGTCGGAGTAGCTGTGGTGCTTGTCTGCGCCGTCAACCGTGGCACCGCCCTCGTGGCTGTGGCGGGGGTTCCGTGGGTGATCCCTATCGTCTTTGTCGTCCTTGGCGCTTGGACGCTCCTGCTCCAGCGAACGCGCTTCGGCCGCTACGTCTATGCCATTGGCGGCAACCCCGAAGCGGCCCGCCGCGCCGGCGTCAGCCTCGTCGCCATCCGCACCTGGTCTTTCGCGTTGTGCTCGGCGACCGCCGGTCTCGGCGGCATCCTGCTCGGTTCCTTTTTCTACGGTCAGTACAGCACCAACACGTCAGATCCCGGTCAGCTCGTCCTGTACTCGGTGGGCGCTTCGGTCATCGGCGGCGTCAGCCTCTTCGG
>DATMMA010000267.1:0-21418 GCA_035570295.1 Streptosporangiaceae bacterium | reverse complement strand
ATGTTGCCGACCGCGTCGACCATCGAGAAGATGATCACTGCCGCCGCGGTGTTCGGCAGGATGTGCCGGAACATTACCCGGAAGCCGCTGTACCCGAGTGCCTTGGCGGCCAGCACATACTGCTGTTTTTTGGCGGTGACGGTCTGCGCGCGCATGATCCGCGCGTAGCTGACCCAGCTGGTGATCCAGATGGCCAGGAACATGTTGAGCAGGCTCGGGCCTAGCATGGCGATGATCGCGATGATCAGCACCAGGAACGGGAACGCGAAGAACAGGTCGACGATGCGCATGAGCACGTTGTCGAGCCGGCCGCCGACGTAACCGGCCAGCAGGCCGATCACTGTGCCGCCGACTAGGGTCACGCTGGTCGCGCCGAAGGCGATGGCGAGGTCGATGCGGCCGCCATAGAGGATGCGGGCGAGCAGATCGCGGCCGTACTGATCGGTGCCGAGCAGGTGGCCGGCTGTCCCCGGTGGCGCGAGCGGGTGCAGCACGTCGATGGCCGTCGCCGACTGGCTGGTCACCACCGGCGCCAGGAGCACCACGGCGATCACCAGGCCGAGCACGGCCAGCCCGCTGATGAGGGTGAGCCGGCGCCGGACAGCGCTGCGCTTGCGTCCCGCCGCTCTGGTGGCGAGCTGCATCAGCAGTTCAGATGGACTCGCCGCCCACGACGCGCTCATGTGCCGATCTCCTGTCCAACGCGCGGATCCAGGGCCGCCTGGGTGACGTCCGTCAGCAGGTTGATCAGCACGATCAGCACCGCGAACAGCAGGGTCACGCCCTGGACGACCGGGTAGTCGCGGTCGGAAACCGAGCTGACCAGCAGCGTGCCGAGGCCCGGCAGGGAGAAGACGTTCTCTACGAGCACTGTGCCGCTGATCAGGTAGGCCAGATTGACGCCGTAGACCGCGACCACGGCGAGGACAGCGTTGCGAAAGACGTGGTGCCACAGCACTCGCGACCAGGAAATGCCCTTCATCCGGGCCGTGTCGATGAACTCGGACTGCAGCGTAGCGATGGTCGCCGCGCGCAGGCTCCGGACCAGCACGGTGGAAAAGCCGAGCGCGATGGTCAGCGCCGGCAGGAACAGGTAGTACAGGTGGCCAGTGATCCCGCGGCCGAAGCCGCTCAGCGGGAACACAGGCAGATGGACACTGAAGATCAGCAACAGGATGATGCCGAGCCAGAAGGCGGGCATCGCGAAGCTGAGCGTGAAGAAAACCCGGGCGGTCTGGTCCACGGCCCCGCTGCGGTGCAGGCCGGATACGAAGCCGATCGGGAACGCGATTATGGCTGCTAGCACCGCACTGTAGATGACGAGGAAGATCGTCGGCCCGATGTGCTGCAGGATGACCGTCGTTGCGGGCTCGTTGTAAAAGTACGAGTACCCCATGTTGCCGTGGAACAGCCGGCCCATGTACAGGCCGTACTGGGTCCAGATCGGCCTGTTCAGGCCAAGGAAGTTGTCGATGGCGACGGCCCTGGAGTGGGTGTAGCTGCTGCCGAGAATCGCTAGTGCCGGGTCGCCGGGAATGAGCCGCAGCAGGAAGAAGGTCACCAGTGTGATGCCGAACATCACGATGACCACGTGAACCAGGCGCCGCGGCAGGGTGCCGAACCGGCTCACTATCGCCTCCCTGTGGTCGTCACCGGAACATCAGGCGGGCCGCTACGGGGGTTCCGGGGGCCGTCCCCCCCGCTGGGGCAGTGCACGTACCGGAGCAGAGTCCGGGCCGTGCACCACCGCCTCCGCGGCCCCTCGGCCTAGTGCGAGCTGACGGTCAGGGTTTCCAGGGACAAGTCGTAGTTTCCGAGCGGAGTGACGTGGAACCCGTGCACCCAGTCGCCCACGCCGTACCTGTAAGGGCTGTAGTCGGTAACCACGAACGGCGACTGCTGGTAGACGATCTGCTGGATCTGGTTGTAGAGCTGCTGCCGGACCGTCGGGTTCAGCTCGGCTCTGGCTTGCGTAACCAGCTTGTTCGCCTGCGAGTTGCACCAGTAGCTGTTGAACGCGTTCGCGCCGCCCTGACAGTCGGCGCCGAAGGTGGCTACTTCGTCCGGGTCGATGATGTCGTTGGTCCAGTACCGCTCGCCGAACTCGGAGTGGCCGCCGTCCTCCTTGGCGTAGGCGGTCAGCAGCTCGTATGACTGGATGCTCAGGTTGATGCCTACCGCGGCGAGCTCGGATTTGAGCACGACGGCCTCGGCCTGTCCGGCCACATCGCCGCTGACCGTGATCAGGAACGCGTTGAAGCCGTGCGGGTACCCGGCCTGTGCCAGGAGTTGCTTGGCCTTCGCTACGTCGTATGGATAGGGCTGGATCGAGCTGTCGTAGTACTCCATCTTGTACGGCAGGAATGACGCGCCCGGGATGGCGTGGCCCTGGTAGGCGAGCCTCACAATGGCGTTCCGGTTGATCGCGTAGTTGATCGCCTGTCGCACCAGAGCGCTCTTGAACGGCTTGAAGTGCTCATCGAGCTGGATGAAGTCGACTCTCGTGGACGGGAACAGGTCGACGTTCATCCCCGGCGTCTTGTCGATCTGGCTGACGAGGTTGCCCGGCGGGTTCTCGATGATGTCCGCGCGCTTGCTCTCCAGCATCAGCACCCTGGTGTTGTCGTTGGGGACGATGAGAACGCGGACTTCTTTAATCTTTGGCTTCGTACCGTAGAAGTACGGGTTGGCCTTCAGGTCGACCTCACTGTCCGGGCTGTAGGAGGTCACCTTGAACGGCCCGCTGCCCACCGGGTGCTGGAAAAAGGACGCACCCTCGGATTTCACCAGCTGCTCCGGAACGACCGAGTAGGCATACATAGCCAGGTCGGCCAGCAGCGGCGCATGGGGCTCGCTCAGCTTGATCACTACGGTGTGCGGGTCCGGGGCCGCGATGTTTTTGACCGCGGTGAGCAGGAAGCCCCAGCCGCCGGAGAAGGCCCGGGACCGCTCGATCGAGTAGACAACGTCGCTCGCGGTGACGGGGGTGCCGTTGGAGAACTTCGCGTCTGTTCGCAGGTGGAAGGTGTACACCAGGCCGTTAGATGAGGTGTTCCAGGACTCGGCCAGGTCCGGGAGCAGGCCGGTGCCGGTGGCGTTTGGCTGCAGCAGCCGGCTGTACAGGTTCTGGTCCAGCCAGATGGACTCATTGACCGAGTTAGCCTCGGGGTCCAGCGTGTCAACCTTCACCGCGTTGGCGATGACCAGCGTGCTGACGGTGGCGGTGGATCCGCCGCCTGGTGCGCCCGTGCTGCTACTGCCGCCGCACGCGGCCGCCGTAGCCGCAAGGCCAACCAGGCTGAGGGCGCTGACAATGCGGGAGGGAGTGGCTCGGAGCATGTCACACTCCAATTCCTCGATGCCGAATCTCGTCGATTGTCGACAACTGAGCCAACTGTAGGGACGCCGTTTTCAGCGCGTCAATACCTGTCTTGCGCTGACACCCGGTTGTTACGTTGGGCGCATGAGCGAGGTTGGCCGGGCGCCGGGCTTGACTGAGTGACTGTGACTCGGAATTATCGTTGATTGTCGACAATGGGACGACGAGCGAGGGACGCATGCCTGGCCGAGCACGGACGAGCGAGCGGCGACGCCGGATGCTGCCGTGAACGTGCTCATCGCCAGCCCGTTCGAGGCAGAACTCGCGACGGCACTCGAGGCCGCCGACAACCTGCGGCGCTGGCTCGACGGCTGGCCGCTGCTCAACCTTTTCCGCCGGACCGGGGGCTACTAGCTCGCGGCGGGCAACCGGAAGGCAGGCACCATGACGGCAGACCGGATCCGGGTCGCTGTGGTAGGTAGCGGGCGATGGGCGCAGATGGCGCACATCCCAGGCTGGCAGCGTGATCCACGGGCTGAGGTCGTCGCGCTAGCGGACGTGAACCCCGACGCGCTGGCGACAGCAGCGGCGAAGTTCGGCGTACGCCGGACCGCTGCCGACTACCGCGAGTTGCTCGACGACCCGCGCATCGACGTGATCGACGTCGTGACCGGCAACCAGCCGCATCACCAGATATCTGTCGATGCCATCTCCGCCGGCAAGCATGTGCTGTGCGAGAAGCCAGTTCATATTGATTACCGCAAGACTCACGAAGCCGCCCAGCTTGCCGCCAGCGCACGGCTGCGGACCAAGCTCGGCTTCACGTTCCGGTATGCGCCGGCGATCCAGTATGCCAAGGAACTGATTGACTCAGGCTTCGTCGGCGAGCCGTACATCTTCAATGGCTACGAGCAGAACAGCCAATGGATCGATCCGGGCACGCCGCTGCGCCAGTACGACCCGGACGCCCATCCTGATGAGATCTCTGTCTCGTCCATCGAGGGCTATGGCGCGCCGATCATCGACATCATGCACTGGTGGCTCGACCAGCCGCTGACCGCGGTGGTCGGAGCCATGCGCAACTTCGTGCCCAACCGGATCATCCGCGACACCGGCCTGATGACGCGGGCGAATATCGATGATGGCGACATGTGGATCGCTGAATTCGGCCAGAGTGTGCTCGCGTCGATCCAGTCGTCTTACGTCACCGTGGGCAACTACCCGGGCATTGAGGCGCGCATTTACGGTTCTGAAGGCGCGCTGATCGTGCGGCTAGTCGACGAGTTTGGCTGTTGCCAGACCATCCGGACCGCGCGCAAGGACGCCGTCGAGTTCGGCCCGGCCGAAATCCCCGCCAGGTTCTTCCCGCCGGGTGGTCACTCCGGCGAGCCCTGGGAGTACCTCTTCTACTCCAATCTGGTGAGCGACTTCATCAGCGAGATCAGCGATCCGGCCCGGCCAGCCCAGGGCGACTTCACCCAGGGCGCGCTGGTTCAGGAGACGATCAATGCGTTCGAGCTCTCGTACCGGCGCCGGGCGTGGGTGGACTTCCCGCTTGGCCGACACGAGGCGGAGAGTCCCGGGGGGCCGGCCCCAGCGGCTGGCGCTGCGGCTGCGGCGTCGTGAAGCTGACTGCCTCTCCGCGGCGTCTGGCCCGGCAGGTGCTGGCTGGCGAGATCTGGCCGGCGCTTGCCGACCGGCACGCCTACCGGGTGGACCCGGACGGCCGGCCGTTCGTACTCCCCGGCATGGGTGCGGTAACGCTGGGCGTGCACTGCGGTGACCCGGCTACCGGTCATGCCAGCGATCACTTGGAGCCCGGCGCGTCGATCCGGAACCGGGACTCCGGAGCCAACATGGCGCTGCAGTACCTGACTTGCGTGGGCAATCGCGTCCAGGTAGCGGCGGGGCCAGCCGCAGGCGCATCCGGGCATGTCATTGGCCAGCATGCGTACGTGCTTGCGGATTTCCCCGAGCCAGTGCTGGCGCAGCTCGCGCCTGGTGATCCGGTGACGGTCTTCGCCGTCGGGCAGGGGCTTGCTCTTGCCGATCACCCGCAGATAGTCGTCAAGAACTGTGATCCTGACCTCCTGGCGGCGTTGCCTGGCGGAACGGCAGCCGACGGCCGCCTTGAGGTGCACGTTGCGGCGAGGGTACCTGCCGAGGCGATCGGGGCCGGAGCGGGAATGGTGTCGGAGTACGCCAACACTGATCTGATGGGCGCTTACCTCGGACTGAGCCCGGACCTTTCGCTAGGCCTGGAGGGGCTGCGCATCGGTGATCTGGTTTGCCTGCAAGATTCGGATCACCGATATGGCCGCGGGTACCGCAACGGCTACCTAACGATCGGCGTCATCTCCACCGGCCAGTGCATGGTGTTCGGCCACGGGCCTGGGCCTAGCACACTTATGTCCGGCCCTGCTGACGCATTCCGGATCATCGACGATGCCGACGCCAACCTTGCGACCTGGCTGCACCCCTGGCCAGGTGAGCAGTGATGACCACGGTCAACCTGCTCGGGATCGCCGAGCATGCCAGGCTTGGCGAGTCGCCCTACCGCGTCGACCGTGACGGCGCACCGTATGTGCCAGCCGGTGACGGCGGTATCGTGCTCGATTTCCAGCTCGGCGATTCGGTGTTCAGCTTGCATGCCGATCACGCGGCACCGGGAGCCTGCCTGGTGCATCCTGACCCGGCGGCACGGCACGCGCTGAGCACCTTTGCCTGCATCGGCAATCCCGCGCAGGTACGTACCGGCCCTGCCGCAGGAGCACAAGGTGTCGTGCTCGGCAAGCGCGGCGAAGAAGGCCGCGTCGTCGTGGCCCTGCAATCTGAGCAGCTCGCCCTGCTCCGGCCGGGAGATGAGCTGCTCGTCCGCAGCAGTGGCCAGGGCTGGCGGCCGCCGCGGCTGGATTCCGAGATCGCAGTGGGCAACATCGACCCGGCGACGTTCGCTGCTCTTCCCGCCGACCTGGCTAACGGCGGCGCGGCGGCGATCGCGGTCCGTGCAGCAGTGCCGTCCAAGCTAGCGGGTAATGGAATCGGCCGCCCGGCGGTGAGCTGGGACCTGGACCTGCAGCTCACCGAGCCGCCAGACGGCGGGCAGCTGCTGCTCGGCGACCTCGTCGCGGTCACCGACCTGGATGCCCGGTACAACATGGGCTATCGCCGCGGGTTTGTCACTATTGGAATCGTTGTGCACGGGGCCAGCCCGCTACCTGGTCACGGGCCGGGAATCACGCCGATCCTGAGCGGTCCGTCATCCGTTATAACTGCTGACGTTACCAGCGAGGGCAGGGCCGGCTTGACCCTTGAAGCCCTCCAGCTACAGTGACCACGACGGTGCACGGCGGGACAAAGGAGGAGCGAGAGCATGCTGGAGCATGTCTCCCTCCCGGAAGCGGTCGGCCGCGCACTGCGGCATCGCATCCTGAATAACGAGCTGCCCGCCGAGACCCGGCTGGTCGAGGCGAACCTCGCCGCCGAGTTCGGTGTCAGCCGCGGCACTATCCGAGACGCGATGCGCAGCCTCCAGGCGGAGGGCCTGATCGCGATCGTCCCGCGCCGCTACAGCGTAGTCACCCGGATGTCGCCAGAAGACGCGGAAGATGTCTGCTTCGCCCGCTGCGCTCTCGAGGATGCCAGTGTCGAGGGCGGCTTCGGCCCGCACCGGAAGGAGCTTGCTAAGGCCTTGCGGCTCGCACTCGACCATATGTCGATCGCGGCGCGCACCGATGACTTGGACGCACTTGTCGCCAGCGACACTCAGTTTCACGAGCTGATCGTCGAAGTGTCCGGCAGGCGCCGGGTCAAGGATCTTTGGAGCATGCTAAACAGCCAAATGGGCGCGCTCATGCGGTCGGAGATCGAGCGCCAGGGTATTGGGCTTGATGACGCGGTCGAGCGGCATCGCGGCATCCTCGATGCCGTGACCAACGGCGACCTGCCCCGCCTGCGCAAGGAGCTGCGCGACCACTACCTCACCGGCTTCGGCGATGCCTGACCGGCCCAGCAGGCTCAAATGTGGCGCGTGACCGCGCCCGCGAGCTATGCGGCGGACTTGCCGAGTTCCGGGTCATGCAGGTGGCAGGCGACCGTGCGGCCGCCGCCGAGTTGCAGGAGAGCCGGCTCGCGCACCCGGCAGACGTCCATCGCCATCGGGCAGCGCGGGTGGAAATGGCAGCCGGCGGGCCGGTCCAGCGCGTTCGGTAGGTCGCCGGTCAGCGCCGGCTTGATGGTCTTGCGCTTCGTGGTGACGCGAGGCGCGGCGCGCACCAGTGCCGCCGTGTAAGGATGCAGGGGCTCGGCGAAGATCTCCGCGGTCGGCGCTACCTCTACGACCCGTCCGAGGTACAGCACCGCGGTGCGCTGGCTGATGTGCCTGGCGACGTCGAGGTCATGGGTGACGAACAGGTACGTCAGACCCCGCTCGTCCTGCAGCCGGATCATCAGGTTGAGCACCTGCGCCTGGATCGACACATCCAGCGCAGACAGCGGCTCGTCCGCGATCACTACCTCCGGCTCGACTGCCAGCGCCCGGGCGATGCCGATGCGCTGACGCTCGCCGCCGCTGAAGGCGTGCGGCCTGCGTCCTGCCTGGGCGGGCGAGAGCCCGACAGTGGTGAGCAGCTCGTCCACCCGCTGCGCCCGGTCGTCTCGCCTCACTACCCGGTGTACCTTCAGCACCTCGGTAAGTAGCTGGCTGACCGTCATCGTCGGATTCAGCGAGGAGTACGGGTCCTGGAAGACACCTTGGATCTGGCGGCGCGCCGCCTTGGCCGCCGCACTCTTGCGATCCAGGATGCTCGCGCCCCGGTACAGGATGTCCCCGCTGGTCGGCCGGTACAGGCCAAGCAGCAGCCGGCCGTACGTCGTCTTGCCGGACCCGGTTTCACCCACGAGCGCAAGGGTCTCGCCGCGACTGATCGTCAAACTGACACCGTCGATCGCCTTCAGCACCTGGCGGGGGCCGGCCACCCCGCTCCGTCCTGCGGTGAAGTAGCGCGCCAGGTCATGTGTCTCCAGGATGGGCTGCCCAGTCGCGCTCTGCTCGCCGGCGGGCTGCGAAGACATGGTTGCCTCAGCCGCGGACACTGCTGCCCGCCGGTGCTGTGTGCGCGCGGAGCGCGAAGCGTCCCGCGTTTGATCCACCATCCACTTCCAGTACCGTCCCGGTGATGTGACTTGCTTCCGCACTGCATAGGAACGCCACGGCGGCCGCGATATCGGCTGGATCGCCGGCCCGGCCGAGCGGGATGGACTCCACCAGCTGTGCACGCAATTCGTCCGGTGCCCGGTCCGGGAACGCCGAGCTCCATCCTCGGACATCGATGTAACCCGGCGCCACGACATTGACCCGGATGCCATGCGGGCCCAGCTCCATCGCGAAGACCTTGCTCATCGTCTCGACCGCCGCCTTAGAGGCGGCATAGGCCGCCCCGCTTGGCCTGGGGCTGCGTGCTGAGCCAGTGGAGATGTTGACCACCGCACCGGGCGCGCCGCGCTCGATGCAGTGCCGGCCGAATGCTTGCATCAGGAGAAACGCCCCGGTGACATTCACCGCGAAGACCCGATCCCATTCCGGGCCCGGCATCTCCAGCACGGTGCCGTCCGGGTAAGCGGCCGCATCGTTGACCAGAATGTCGACATGCCCCCAGCGGTCGATCGCGGTATCCATAGCGAGCGCGGCCGTGCCGTGGTCTGCGACGTCGGCGACAATAGTAGTGATCTCAGGTTTGTTGGTGAAGAATCCGGTGTCGACCAGATCACAGACCAAGACGCGGGCGCCCGCGGCGGCGAACTCGCTGGTGATGGCGCGGCCCAGTCCGTTAGAGCCGCCCGTCACTACGGCAACCTTGTCGTCGAACCGCTTGCCGAGCACCCGGCCTCCCGCGACGTCCGGCGTTTCTGAGATTATTGTCGATTGTCGACCAAGCGACAAGAGTGACGGAGAGACTGACACAGCTATGACGGTATTTACCGGCGTCGGCGTGGCGCTCGTGACGATCCGCGACGATGCCGACCAGCCCGATGCGCCAGCTACAGCGAAACTCGCGGGCGACCTGGTGGCGGCGGGCATGCAAGCGGTACTTGCCTGCGGCACGACAGGTGAGGCCGACCGCCTCACCGATGCTCAGCGCCGCGATATCACCGCGGCGGTCCGGGCCGCAGTGCCAGCCGCCACGCCAGTGATTGCAGGGACCGGTGCCGCGAGCGCGGAGCGCGCGGCAGCACTGACGGCGGAAGCGGTCAAGGCAGGCGCGGATGCCGTGCTGGCCTGGCCGCCGCCGGGCGGCGCGGACCTGCGCGCGTACTACGCCACCGTCCGCGACGCCGCTGCTGGTGTGCCAGTCCTGGCGTATCACGTGCCGTGGGTGTCGGCGCCGGGCGTCCCGGTCGATGCGCTCGCGGGCCTGCCGGTTGCCGGGATCAAGGACTCTTCGGGGGATCCAGACCGGCTGCTGGCGGAGGTAGCGCACTACTCTGGCGCCACCTATGTCGGCTCGTCGGCGCTGCTTGCCTTGGCCGGACCGCTCGGCGCCGCCGGCGCGATCCTCGCCGTCGCTAACGTGGCGCCCGAGTTGTGCGCGGCCGCATTTGGCGGGTCGGCCGCAGCCCAGCGCGACCTGACCGACGTGCATCTTGCCGTCCGTGCGGATGGCCCGCGCCTGCTGCGGCGGATGCTTGCGGAGCGGCGCTGAGCCCTGGCCGCGCCCGCGCAACGGCCGCGACCTGCGGTTGCTACTGGCCTTTCCCGTAGCCGCGTAGCATCGCCGTAACGTGCGCACGGGCAGTGGATTCGATCGCACCGGCCTGCGTGAGGATCTGCGTTGCGAGGCTGTCTTCGTTCCGGTACAGGCCAAGCAGCAGGTGCTCGGTGCCGATGTAGTTGTGGCCGAACTCGAGTGCGACAGTGAGAGCATCGCGAAGCACGCGCTTGGCCGGCCCGGAGAACGGCGGCCTGTTTCCGGCGGCCGGCGTTCCAGTGGCACCGGCAGCATCTGCGGCCGGGGCTGACGGCTCAGCCGAGGCTGACGGTTCCGCTGTGCCGGGCGTGCGGTCCCCGGCGGCGTGGATTGCGGCGCGCACCCCGTCTGCGCTGACGTCCATCGCGGCCAGCGCCCGGCCCGCGATCCCCGCTGGCTCGATGAACAGCGCTAGGAGCACATGCTCGGTGCCCACGAAGTCATCGCCGAGGGAGATTGCGGCCTGGCCGGTCTCGGCCATGACGTGCCGGGCCCGGTCGGTGAATCGCTCGAAGGTTGGCGCCGGGATCGCGGCGGCAATGTGCGTGGCAGCCGCCGACGCGAACCGCTTGTGCACGGCCTGCTTCGTCACGCCGAGCGCCGCGCTGATCTCCGTCCAGGACCTGCCGTCACGACGGCAGCGGTCGACGAAATACCCGAGCAGGGCATCAGTGGTCTCCTCCAGCTGCGCTGCCGCCGCGGCAGCCGCGACAAGCTGGTCGAGAGGCTGGTCGGAGCTTGAGTCCTGCCGGACTGTCTCGATGAGCTCCTGAAGAGTGGGTGGAGGCGTCATGGGTCAACCATAGGTTGACGCGCGTCTTCCGTCAACCCCGCGTTGACGAGGGTGTCAACTTTGCGTTGACCAACTGTTAGCCCGGCATAATAGGTGGGATGGTCCGGGCGCGGCCGAGCCATCTCAAAGAACTGAGCCACCGGAGGAACCGAGCCACGTGGCGGAGCCGAACCACCCAGTGCAACCGAGTCACCCAGTGCAACCGAGTCACCCAGCGGAACTGAGCCATCCGCGGCGGCTGCTCGTCCTGGCGATCTGCTGCATGAGCCTGTTTATCGTCGGGCTGGACGTCACGATCGTCAACGTCGCGTTGCCGTCGATAGGCCGCGAGCTTCATGCTGGGGTCTCGGGCCTGCAGTGGACCATTGACGCATACACCCTCGTACTGGCGAGCCTGCTGATGCTGTCCGGGTCGACCGCGGACCGGATCGGCAGGCGACGGACGTTCCAGACGGGCCTGGCCCTGTTCACCGCAGGGTCACTGCTCTGCAGCCTGGCACCTGGCCTCGGCTGGCTAGTCGCGTTCCGCATGCTGCAGGCCATCGGCGGATCCATGCTCAACCCCGTCGCGATGTCGATCATTACCAACACGTTCATCGAGCCACGGGAGCGAGCCAGGGCGATCGGCATCTGGGGCGGGGTGGTCGGGCTGAGCATGGCGCTCGGACCGATCACCGGCGGCCTGCTAGTCGAAACAGTCGGCTGGCGCGGCATCTTCTGGGTCAACGTCCCGGTGGGTATCGCGGCAATCGTGCTCACCGCCTTGTTCGTGCCTGAATCCAAGGCACCACGGGCGCGCAAGCTCGATCCGGCCGGCCAGCTGCTGATCATCGTGCTGCTCGCCGCGTTGGTCTACGCGCTGATCGAAGGGCCGGGATCGGGCTGGACGTCGCCGAAGATCCTCGGCTGCTTCGTCGTCTCGGCGGCGGCCTTGATAGCGCTGGCAAGCTACGAGCCACGGCGGCCCGAGCCGCTGATCGATCCCCGTTTCTTCCGCAGCGCCCCGTTCTCCGGCGCAGTCGTGATAGCCATCTGCGCCTTTGCAGCCCTGGGCGGGTTCCTCCTGGTCAACACGCTGTACCTGCAGGACGTGCGCGGATACTCTCCGCTGCTGGCCGGCGTCTACACGCTGCCCATGGCGGCGATGACGGCCATTTGCTCGCCGCTGTCGGGCCGGCTGGTCGGCACGCGGGGGACACGGCCGTCGCTCCTGGTCGCCGGGGCCGGCCTCACTGCGGCCGGGCTGATCCTGGCTCATGTCACCAGCAGCACCGCGACGATCACTTTGCTAGCCAGCTACGTGCTGTTCGGACTGGGCTTCGGCATGGTGAACGCGCCGATCACGAACAGCACCGTGTCCGGGATGCCGAGATCACAAGCCGGAGTCGCGGCGGGCGTGGCGTCCACGAGCAGGCAGGTCGGTTCGTCGCTTGGCGTCGCGGTGATCGGCTCGGCGACCATTTCGGCGCTGCACGGGCCGTTCCGGCTCGACTTCGCCACCGCTAGTCACGCCGGCTGGTGGATCGTGACCGGCTGCGGCGTGGCGATCTTCGGGCTCGGCATGCTGGTGAGCGGACGCTGGGCAGGCCAGACGGCACACCGGACCGCAAGCCGGCTGGCGCTCGCTGGTGTCGGTCAGGCAGAGGTCAGTCAGGCGGCAGCGGACCTCCCGGCGCCGGATCAGGCGGCCGGCGGGTCCGCTGCCAGCACGATCAGCCCTGCTGCTCCTCGCTGACTGACATCAGCGCGAACGCCGCACCCTGGTCATCGCGCACCACTGCCATCCGGCCGTAGGGGCTGTCCCAGGCCTGCGCGACCACGCTGCCGCCCAGTTCGGTGGCTCGCTCGACGGCCGCGTCGGTGTCGGCCACGGCAAAGTAGGTGCCCCAGTTCGCCGGCGTGTCAGCCGGCTGATCGGCGGTGATCTCGCCGATCCCGCCCGCCGGCCGGCCATCCAGGTCGAGCGTGGCGTAGTTGAATCCGTCGGCGCTCATGTCACTGTAGGTGTAACCGAACACGGCAGCGTAAAAGGCCTTGTTGCCCTCGTAGTTCCGGCTCATGTTCTCGCTCCAGATGAGCGAGCCTGGCTCGTTCGCGCGCCGCACGCCGGTGTGCGCGCGTGCCTGCCAGACGCCGAATACCGCGCCGCCCGGGTCCGTCGCGACGAACATCCGGCCAACGTCCATCACGTCCATCGGGTCCATGATGATCTGACCGCCCGCGGCCTTGATCTTCGCCGCGGTTTCGTCAGCGTTCTCGCTGGCCAGGTAGGTCGTCCAGAACGTGGGCATGTCCGCCGGGCCCATCTTCGGGCCGATGCCGGCGACCGGATCACCGTCGATCTCGCAGATCGAGTAACCGCCGGCCTCTGGCGGACCCTCCAGGATCGACCAGCCGAACAGGCCGCCGTAGAACGCCTTGGCCTTCTGAATGTCGGCTACGCCGATGTCAATCCAGCATGGCGTCCCGGCCGGCCAGGCAGTGTCGCGTCTGACCATGACTTCCCTCCATCCCGCGCCCCCAGGGCGCGCGTTCGGCAGCTGACCGCGCCCGCAAGGGAGCGTACTGCGGGAACGCCCCAAGACGTGGCCGATCCGGCGAGCACCGGCCCGGAAGAGCCCGTTCCCGGTTCTAGTCGGGCGGATAGCAGTAGGAATCACTTAAGGCGTCGCCACCCTGGAGCCTGACCTGGCGCGGCCGCCCGGCGGAACGCCTCGCCGTGCGGGAAGAAGCGCTCGTCGAACGACATGCCACCGCCATCATGACGCCAGCGACTTGGTCGCCGGAGCCGGGGCTCGTCTGGGGCAGTCGATCCCTCGTCTGTCAGCTGTTACGAGCCATTTTGCCGTAGCCTTTGTCTTCGGAGATATCAGCTAAGTCAGACATTTGGGGAAACATGACTATGATGATGACCCGCAATCGCGCAATCGGCGCTGTGCTCGCCGCCGTCACCGCTGCCGCCCTCGGCGCCGGCATCGCCCAGGCGATACCCGCAGGCGCAGCAGCCGCCGCGGCCCCGAAGTACGTGGTAGTTACGTGCAAGGGCAAGATAGCGAAGAGCAAGCTGGCGAACAGGCCGGTCGGCTGGACCATCTTCTGCGCTGACCCTGGCGCTGACCGTGGCCGCGTCATCCAGGACATGACCTGGCTCCGCTGGACCAGCCATCTGGCCAGCGGCTACGGCTACTTCTCCGAGAACGACAACTATCCCAGCCCCGCCCAGGGCAAGAGCTACATGGTCCCGGCCGTGGTCACCCTCTGGGGTAGCGCCTCCCTCAAGGGCCACCCAGGCGATCGCACCTACACCAGGATCACCCTCATGTTTCCCGGCAAGCGCCCCCCGGTTTACAAGAAGGTCCACGGCAAGTGGACCGCCACCCACCCGCAGACCCAGACCTTCGGCCCCTAGGCCCTCACACAGTCGCGCACCCTTCTGGCCAGCGCCTGGCATTTTCCGCGAATAGCGCTGAAAAATGCCAGGCGTTAGCTGCTTCAAGTGGGACGAGCACCTCTCGAACCAACGTGCCCATAGAACGGGGGACGACCCGCAGCCGCTTGGCTCCCTTCTCGGTCGTCGACGGGACTGCTGGTGGTCATGGTGGTACCGGGGTGGTGGCACAGTGAAACGTATGGAGGAGTCCATACGTCTGAATCGGGCTAACTGGGACGAGCGGGCCCCGGCGCATTATGCCTCGCTCGACTATGCCGTGGAGCGGTTCGTCAAAGAGCCCGAATATCTATCTGACGTCGTTCGCTTCGACCTGCCGCTGCTGGGCGACATCAACGGCTTGCGCGGCGTCCACCTCCAGTGCCACATCGGCACGGACACGGTTTCGCTGGCGCGGCTAGGCGCGACCATGACCGGGCTGGACTTTTCCAGGCCGGCGGTGGAGATGGCCCGCCATCTCGCTGAGCGGACCGGTGCGGACGCCACCTTCATCGAGTCTGAGGTTTATAAGGCCCTGGACGTGCTGCCGGCCGGGGAGTTCGACCTGGTCTTCACCGGCATCGGCGCGCTATGCTGGCTGCCGAGCGTGCGCCGCTGGGCGACGGTGATCGCGGCACTGCTGAAGCCTGGCGGCCGGCTGTTTATCCGTGAGGGCCACCCGATGCTCTGGTCGATCGATGACACCCGCGCCGACGACCTGCTCACGGTCAAGTACCCGTACTTCGAGCGGGACGAGCCGATCGTGTGGGACGAAGGCGGCACGTATGTGGCCACGGACGCGGTCTTCGAAAACTCCACCACACACGAGTGGAACCACGGGCTCGGCGAGATCGTGACCGCGCTACTGGACTCCGGGATGTTGATCACTGGCCTCACCGAGCACGACAGCGTGCCGTGGGAAGCTCTGCCGGGCAAGATGGCGCGGACGCCGGCCGGCGAATGGCGCCTCGCGACCGATCCGTGGCGACTGCCACACAGCTACACCCTGCAAGCAGTACGCCAAGACCGATCCGTTTCGTCGCCCTGACACGCCCCTGGCTCGGCCCGAAGTTTCTGTTCCCGCTCTAGTCAGGCGGATAGCAATAGGAATCGCTTGAGGCGTCGCCGCCCTGGAGCCTGACCTGGTGCGGCCGCCGGCCACGGAACGCCTCGCCGTGCGGGAAGAAGCGCTCGTCGAACGACATGCCGCGGCCATCGGTTACGTCCAGCTTGGCCATCCAGGCGCCGACACCGTCCGGGTAGAACTGGTCGTCCCACGCGCCGTACAGCGAGTTGGTGAAGTACACCCGCTTAGAGTCCCTGCTGACCTCAACCATCTGCGGGCCTCCGGCCAGTGGCTGGTCCGGCCGGGCCGGGTGCGCCTTGCGACTGACAATGCCGCCGATGCGCGCCGAATCGGTCTCCTGCGGGTGGAACGGGTCGCTGACGTCGTACTGCTTGAGCTCGCCGGTGCCCCAGCAAGACACGTACAGGCGCTGATCGTCCACGGCCAGCGCCAGGTCGGTGACCAGCGGCGGCACCGCGCCGAACGGCTTCAGCGCGGGCGGCAGTTCGTCCTCGCTGGCGGGCTCGGCCGGGATAGAGATCACCTTTTGCGCTGCCCAGGTGCCGTCGGCTTGCTGGTGCCAGAGCCAGATGGACGCGGACAGATCCTCGACGCTGACCACGACGCCGACGAAGCCGTAGGTCTGCGTCGGGTTGTGAGCGGGCCGTAGCTCGAGCGTCATCTGGTGCTGGTCGCCGAGGTCGATTGTCTGGATGTTGGTGCGCGTTTTCATGTCCCAGAAGTGCAGCCGGTGGCCGTACTTGCGGCCGAGCAGGAGCTCGGGGACGACACCGTTCTCGATCATGGACGGCGTTCCCCACTCCGAGGTGATCGCCACGTCATGGTTGATGTGCCACCACACGTCGTAAGCGAGGTACTGGTCACCTCGGTCAGCCTCCCACTGGCCGGTGACCTCGAACGTGTTGTGGTCGAGCAGCGCGACCCCGCCGGGCCCCTCGTCGCTGCCGCCGCCCAGGCAGGACACAAACAGTCCGCCCGGGCCGCAGTGCACGGTGTGCGGGCGGGAGTAGCCGGCACGTTTGCCGAGCTCTTCCGGGCCGAGCACCGTGACGACGCGCGGCGCTGCCGGGGTGTCCTTGGTGTCCAGCACGTACATCCGGGACGAGCGGAGACCGGGCACGATTAGGTACCGGCGCTCGCCGTGGTCGTGGCCGCCGCCAGGGCACAGGGCGCTCGAGCAGGCGTTCCAGCCGAAGTGATGCAACTCATCGCCCAGGTGTGGCAGCTCGGTGAAGCCGACGACCTCGCTGTAGCTGGCGGAGTCCGGATCCACGTCGACGACCGCCATCGCGTCGGGCTTGTCGGCCGGGCGGGCGAGTGTGGCGACGTAGGCAAGCTTCTCCGCCGGGGCCTGGGCGGCGTCCCCCGGCGAGCGGTAGAAGGTCGGGTCGGTATGGTGCCCGTCTTGGTCGCTCATTGGCTCAGGTCCTTACGGCTCTCGTGGACTTGCTATGCAAGTACCCAGCCGGCGCAGCGCGGGACCCCGCGGATGGCAATTCGTAAAAAGCTCGTTGTAACTGAAAGTAGTCTGATCCAGTCATGTAGCACTGCTCGGACTACCCTGGCCGCCGTCCCGGCGGCCGCGGAGGTCTCTTCCTTGCACACTCACCGGCTCTGGCTGACCGTCGGCGCGGCCGCTGCCACCACGGTGGTCCTCACCGCTGGCTGCAGTTCGCCGGGCGGCGCAGCCGACCCGGGTGCGCCAGCCGAGTCTGCGGGAAGCGCCGGGGCAAGCAGCCAGCCCCCGGCGGGCCAGCCCTCGGCGGGCCAGTCCTCGCAGCCGGGCGACGCGCCGCAGACCTCGCCGAGCCCGGTACCGTCCGCGCGACAGGCCGCCGAGGTGACCCAGGGCCCCGCCGCCGTGCCGACGGTAGCTCAGCTAGCCGCGCTGACCGCACAGTCAGCCGAGATCGCCAAGCTGTCGCCCGCGCAGATGGCCGGCCAGCGGGTGATCTACAGCTACAGCGGCCTGTCAGTTCCGGCAAGTTTGCTCAGGCTGATCCGGCATGGCGAGGCCGGCGGTGTCATCTTCTTCGGCGCCAATATCTCCAGCCAGGCCCAGCTCCGGGGCGTCATCGCGCAGCTGGAAAAGGCGAATGCCGCGGCCACCAACCCGGCCCGCGGCTATCCGCTGATGTTGATGGCCGATCAGGAAGGCGGTCTGGTGCGCCGCCTGTCCTGGGCCGGGCCCGACCAGTCCGAAGCGCAGGTTGGCGCGTCCGCATCCCCGGCCAGCGCGGCGGCCGCGGCCGGCACGCAGGCGGCGGTCGGCTTGCGCGCGGTGGGCATAAACGTGAACCTGGCCCCGGTGCTCGACGTCTACCGCAAGGCGGGCGATTTCGACGACCAGTACCAGCGCTCCTACAGCATGAACCCTGGCATTGTGTCAACGGCCGCCGCCGCGTTCGTGACCGCGCAGCAGGGTGGCGGCGTCGCAGCCACTCTCAAGCACTTCCCCGGACTCGGCGAGGCAAGCGCAGCGCAGGACACCGACGACAGGCCAGTGCGCATCAACTTGTCGGCGCAGACGCTGCGCGACGTCGACGAGCTGCCCTATCAGGCAGCGATCAAGGCGGGCGCCAGGCTGACGATGGTGTCGTGGGCGAATTACCCGGCACTCGACCCGAAGCTACCCGCGGGTCTGTCGCCGGCCGTCATCCAGGGCGAACTGCAGGAGCGCCTCGGTTTCACCGGGGTGACGATTACCGATGCGCTCGGGGCCGGAGCGCTGCGAGCCTACGGCACGCTGCAGAACCGGACGATGCTTGCCGCGCGCGCCGGGATGGACGCGCTGCTGTGCACGGCCACTGACGCGGTGCCCGGCTGGAAATGTGTACAGGGGCTGCGCGCCGGGTATAGCGACGGCGCCCTGCCGAAGGCGGCATTCAAGGCGCAGCTCGCGCAGCTTTTGCAGTTGCGGATGAGCCTGCCCGCCTGACGGCCGGGCACTACGAGACCTGACGAAACAGCCAGTCCGTCTCTCGCTACCGTCGTGCGCCGGACGCGCGCAGTTCGTGGCGTGTCCTCGTGCAGGCACCGGATTGGCTGGCACGCATTTGCGAGCGGGGCCGTCCAGGCTCCGCAGGAAGGCAGCCTTCGCCTTGCACAAGCAGATATGGCGCAGAACCGGCGGCGTCTGCGCGGCCGCCGCGGTCGTGCTCGTGTTCGTGTTCGCAGCCAACGCAGATGCCGGCCCGGTGGCCGGCGTACGATCCGCGAGCCGTTTCACCTCTCAGGCTCCGAACGCGGCAGCTTCCGGCAAGAGCATCCGCAAGGCCGCGGCGGCGGCCCAGAGCCCTGCCGCGCTGGCCGCAACGCTGACCCCGGCGCAGCTTGCCGGGCAACGGGTCATCTACAGCTACTCCGGGCTGACACCGCCGTCCGCCCTGCTGACGCTCATCCGGCACGGTGAGGTAGGCGGTGTCATCTTCTTCAGCTCGAACTTCTCGAACACCGCTCAGTTCACCGCTGCCGTTGCCACGCTGATTGCCAATAACAGCCTCGCGCAGAACCCGGCGCATAACTTCCCGCTACTCCTCATGACGGATCAGGAAGGCGGGCTTGTCAGGCGATTGCCTGGAGCTCCGGTCCTGTCGGAAAAGCAGATCGGTTCCCTCCCCACGCCCGCGCAGCGGGCTGCTGCGGCGACTGCGGCTGGCACAGGCGCGGGGCAGAACCTGCTCAGCTTTGGCCTGAACATGAACCTGGCACCGGTGCTCGACGTGTTTCGCGCTCCGGGCAACTTCGATGACCGGTTCCAGCGCTCCTACAGCATGAATCCCGTTACCGTGTCGAGGCTGGGGTCGCTCTTCATCACCGCGCAGCAGGCCACCGGCGTGGCTGCGACGGCGAAGCACTTCCCTGGCCTGGGCGCTGCCACGGCGAGTCAGAACACCGACCTAGTGCCGGTCACGATCACGCTCTCGAAGTCGACCATCCAAAGTGTTGATGAAGCTCCGTTCGCGGCCGCCATCGCCGCTGGAGTCAAGCTGGTGATGGTGTCCTGGGCGCGATACCCGAATCTGGGCTCATCCCGGCCGGCCGGCCTGTCTTCCGTCATCGTCCAAGGCCAGCTGCGGCGCCGGCTCGGCTTTACCGGCGTGACGATCACCGACGCGATCGGCGCCGGCGCTCTCAGAAACAACGGCTCGATCCAGAACCGCTCGTTGCTGGCGGCGCAGGCCGGCATGCAGCTGATTCTCACTTCGTCTCTTACCGAGGCCGGGCAGGCCCTGGCCGGACTGCAAACCGGGTTCAACAACGGCAGCCTCAGCCAGTCGGTTTTCCGAGCCAACGTGGCGCAGATCCTGACGCTGCGCGGTGGGCTGCCGGATCCCTCGATCGGCTTTGGCCGGGCTTGACGCGCAGCTGTGCTAGTTCCCTGCCATGCTGTCAATGCTGGCCATTTCCTCGGCGGTCAGCGCGAACCCGAACAGGTCGAAGTTCGACGCGATACGCTCCGCCCGGGCTGACTTCGGGATCACGATGATGTTGTGCTCTAGGTGCCAGCGCAGCACTACCTGAGCCGTGGTCACACCGTGCGCGGCGGCTATTTTCGCCAGCGCTGGATCGTCCAGATCGGTGTTCTTGAGCCCGCTGTAGCCCTCAAGAACGACGCCGCGCTCGGCGTGGCCGGCCAGCACCGCGGCGTCGTAGCGAGCCGGGCTCCAGTCGATCTGGTTCACCGCGGGCGATTGCCCGGACGAGCGGGTCAGCTCGTCGAGTTCCGCGAGGGTGTAGTTGCTCACGCCGATATCGATGACTTGCCCGTCGGCCTGGATGTCGATTAGTTCATTCCACAGCTGGCGGCTGGCACCCCGCTGCGACGGTGGCCAGTGCACCAGCCAGAGGTCCAGGTAATCGGTACCCAGCGCGTCGAGCGACAGTCGCAGCACCGACCGGGCTTTCCCCGCATCGGACGGGCGGATCTTGGTCGTGATGAATACGTCGGACCTGTCCAGCCCGCTGTCCCGGATGGCCTGGCCTACGTCGCCCTCGTTGGCGTACATCGTGGCGGTATCGATATGCCGGTAGCCAGCCGCCAGGGCCGCGAGTACGGCCTGGTAGGCGTTGTCGTGGCGCATTCTCCAGGTGCCGAAACCGACTACCGGCATCTGGCCGCCGCCTGGCAGCGAGAAGGCCGGAACCTCAGCTGGAGATGTCATTCGCTCATTATGCGCCGCCGGTCATAGACCTGCCTGCGGGAGGATGCTGTGAGCTCTGCCAGCCCGGGCACCGGGACTTTTCACCCGTTTCAGCGGTCTCTGGCGACCTTATTTGCTGTTATGACCGATTCTCGACTCACGTCCCAGGTGAAAAGTGGGCTTGGCACGGCACAAAAGTGGCGAATCTCCCAACAGGAAGACGCCGCGGGCTCCAGCGGGAAGGCCCTGCGGGTTGCATCTGCCTCATGCAGGCCCCGTTCCGAGGCGTTAGCGAAGTATCGCCCGGCTACGCAGGTATGGACTCGCCCGCAATCGGCGGTAGCGCTGTCCGGTCGGGCGACCTTCTTACTTGCGCCGACCCAGCGATGCTGACCAGCACGTTTCCCGCCGTGTGCGGCCTCAAGCGAGTTGTCCTCAGTCCGCGCCGAAGGTCGTACTGTTGTTCCTTATCCGGGATGATTCAGACAAGGGGACACATGGAGCTCGACCCGAAGCTAGTCGCGAGCCTGCGCAGGGCAATCGACGCGGTGCCGGATGATGTCGAGCTGCGCCTGTACCTGGCCACGCTGCTGATCGAGGCCGGGCGGCGAGATGAAGGCATCCGCGAAGTCGGGGTCATCCTGCAGGCCGACCCGGCTAACGCTCGCGCCCTGGCGCTGATCACAGGCGCTCAGCCGGCGGGCAGCGCCGGAGTGCCGACTGGCGCGGGAGCCCGGCCTGACCCCGCGAGCCCGGCAGAGGCCCAGTCTCAGGACGCGTCCTCGCCCCCGGCAGAGGCCGAGCTCCCGTCCCAGGCCCAGGCCGAGCTCCCGTCCCAGGCCCAGGTAGAGCTCCAGTCCCAGGCCGAGGCCGAGCTCCGGTCCCAGGCAGAGGCCGAATCT
>DATMMA010000266.1:0-4942 GCA_035570295.1 Streptosporangiaceae bacterium | reverse complement strand
CGCCACCGCCGTACTCGGGATCGGTGGCGCGGTCGCGCTCGGCATCGCCGGGACGCTACGGGTCGGCTGGGTGCTGATCCCGTTCCTGCTCGTCGGCCCGCTGCTGGTGGTGGCCTACAACGCCGAGTTGTTCGGTGGCATCGTGCATACCGACGCGGGTTTCGCCGCTGCCTGGGGCGCCTTCCCGCTGCTGACGTCCTACGTGGCGCAGACGGGCAATCTCTCGGCAGATTCGCTGCTTGCCGCTGGCGCCGCGTTCGGCTTGTCGGCGGCACAGCGAAGCCTGAGCACCCCCGCCAGGCTGCTGCGCCGCCGTGCGACGGGCGTCACGGGCAGCGTCACTATGGCTAACGGGGACGCGCTCACCCTGGATTCAGGCCGGCTCCTGGAGCCACTGGAACGAGCGCTTCGGGCCATGTCCTGGAGCGTCGTACTGCTCGCTGCCGCTATGGCCGTGGCCCGGCTCGGCTGACCTAGGGGCGGCGGGGGGAGGGATAAGGACAGCAGGCCAGCGCGCTCAGAGCACGTTGCGCCGCTGGAGATAGTTCAGGGCGAGCCAGCCGAGCCCAGCCGGCACATAGAAGGTAATCAGCCGGAAGAGCAGCACCGCGCTCAGGGCCTGCGCTGCCGGCACGTGCTCCACCGCGCCAAGCCCAGCCGCAAAGGCCGCCTCGGCTATCCCGATGCCGCCAGGCGTCGGCACCACCGAGGCGATCGCGCTACCGGTCAGGAACACGAAGCCGACGGCGAAGAACTGGGCGTGCTCGCCGACAGCTAGCACGCAGACATACAGGCAGACGATGTAGCTGAGGGTGAGCGTCAGCGCGCCCCCGATGCCCTCAGCTAGCTTGGCCGGCCGCTGCGCGATGTCGAGCAGCCGCGGAATGACTTGACCGAGCGCTGGCGCCACCCGCGAACGAACCAGCCTACGGCCGGCCGGCAGGGCCAGCACTGCGAGCGCCAACGCGGCGACCGCGGCCAGCGCGATGTACGACCAGCTCGGCGGCCCCTTGATCGACGTGCTGGGCGAGCCGCCGGTCAGCACGAAAAAGATGACCAGGAGCAGCAAGTGCAGGATGAACGCGAAGACTTGAGACACGCCCACGCTCGACACTGCATCGGCCGGGGCGACCTTGGCCTTATTCAGATAGCGGATGTTCAGCGCCACACCGCCAACTGCGGCCGGCGTCACCAGCGTCACGAAGTTCCCGGCCAGCTGGACGAGCAAGGTCCGGGTGAATCTCAGCTTCTCCAGCACGAACCCGGTCAGCGAGACGGCCGCCGCGACGTAGGTGATCGCTGACAGCGCCACGGCCACCAGCACCCAGCGCCAGTCCGCCTGCCTGAGCGCCGAGGCGAAGTTTTGCTGGTTGAACTCGACGAGGAGAATGTAAGCCGCGAAGACTGCCGCCACCAGCGTGATAACTCCACGCGGCCGGATTCGCTCTAGGTGCTCCGGCGGCACTGGGGCATCTGGCGAACCGCCGACAAATCGCTTCCGCAGGGTCGGCAGCACGTCCTTACGACGCCGCAGCGCCGCCCTAGTTGTCCGGTGCAGCACTACCGGCTGCAGTAGCGGCACGAGGCTGGCTACGGCGGCCGAGCCGAGTTTGCGCCGGGCAAGGGCCGCCGACCGCTCCGGTCCCACGACGAGCGCCATCGTCACGGTGAGCTGCGCGAGATCTAGCCGGATCTGCAGGTCGCTGGCCGCGACGTCGCCGTCTCCGGGCTCCAGCAGCGCTACCTGCGCATCGCCATCGCCCGATAGCTGGATGTGCTGGGCAGTCAGGGACCGGTGCGTGACTCGCCGGCGGTGCAGTACCAGGACCGCGTCCCAGACCCGGCTGAGCTGTTCATCCGATGGCGGCCCTGGCAGCTTGGCGAGCGTCGTACCGTCCAGGTGGTAGGTGGCAATAGCGGCCGCTTCGGGGGCTACCCGCACAGCCGCCTCCAGCCTCGGCGTCGGCACGCCAGCGTCCTCGACCGCGTACGTCATCAGCGCGCGCCGCTCGACGGCGCGGCTTACCGTCAGCGGCGCGCTCCGGGAGACCTGGTTCGTCAGCCGTAGCCGACGGTAGATGCGGTAGAACGCGTCGGCCCCTTGCTGATCCCGGTCGAAGACCGTGATGTCCAGCAACGACCCGTCCTGACTCAGGGCGGTATATCTCCGGTTCTCCGTACCGGTACTAGGCAGCCGCCGGATTTCTACCAAAGGCGCCGCCGCTTGACTGAGCGCTGCGGCAATCTCGGCCGCTGTCGGCCGCTCGGTATTAGTGCCGATCAGGTAGCGCAACCCTGATCCGACAGCTGAGCCGATCAGCAGCGTGATCAGCAGCGACAGGATGGTGGAGTGCTTCTCCACCAGGCTAGTGACGAAATAGAAGGTGATCGCCAGCCCGAACCAGGTCCGCCAGCGCGGCTGGCCGCTCATGCCAATGACAGTCAGGTAGGCGACCAGCCCGGCGAGGCTCTCGTCGAGTGCATTGCCAGCGTGAGCCAGGGCGTGGTACAGGTCTGCCAGCCCAGCCAGCGAGAGGATCGCGTTGCAAGCGGCCGTCATCCCGGCGGCGATGAGGCCGATAACGATGGCCTCGGCCAGCCGCCTGAGCTCACTGATGATGACGAGGCGGACCGCCAGCACCACCGGCAGCACGAGCAGCGAGGCGAAGGCGAGCGAGTGCAGTGTCCCTATCAGGGCATGGCCGAGGTGGTTGCTGGCCGCGACAATGTCGTCCTCGACGGCGATTGCCGTGGCCTTGCCGAGCAACGCGATGCCGACGAGGATCGCTATTTCAATCCCGGCGGTCACGCAGCGGAGCAAGTCCGTTGGCAGCCGGATACGGGACTCAAGATGGTCCTCGACCACAAGCGAAGCCGTGAGTTCTGCCGGGTGCGACCCGTTCGGTCCCGATCCCGGGATGGCTGTCGCCCCGTGCGTACCAGCAGCCGGTCCGGACGGCAAGGCCTCCGGACCGTCATGGGCCGCCGCGGCACCCTCGGGGGCATCCTCCGGCGGCCGTCGCCGCGACAGCCTCATGTGGAAATCGTTTCACCTGTTCAGTCAAAGGCAAATGTCGCCCCGAGTTAGGCATGCCATACCGTGCCTGTGTGGAGCAAACAGCCGTTACCGACGCCCTCGCCGCCGAGGCCGCCACACTACAGGATGTCGTATCGGGACTGGCCGAGACCGATCTTAACCTGGCCAGCCCGTGCCCGCCGTGGACGATCGGCGAACTGTTGTGCCACGTGCTGATCGGCGCGGACCGGATCAGCCAGGCGCTGGGTCAGCCCGCAGACGGTAGCGGGCCGTCGATCACTACCGTCCAGTACTACCGGCCCGACAATCGCTTTTCGGCAGCGACCAACGCCGACCGCATCGAGACCGCCAGAACACTGGCGGCTTGCCTCGGCGAACCTGGCGCGATCGCGGCCGAGCTAGGCCGGCGTTGCCGGGAGTCGATCGAGTTGCTGACGACAGCGCCGGCCGACCGAAGGATCCGCACCAGGCACGGTGACCGGATGCTGCTCACCGACTTCGCCAGGACCAGGGTGGTCGAGCTTGCCGTGCACGGCCTGGACCTGGCCATCGGCCTTGACCGGCGACCGTGGATGACCGGCGCGGCTGCCGGCGTGCTCATCGACCTGCTGTTGCCGGACGGCCGCGGCGATGAGTTCTGCGCGCGACTGAACTACGATCTCGTCGGCCTGGTTGCCCGGCTCACCGGCCGTGCGGCGCTACCCGCCGCTGACGAGCAACTGCTTGCCGGAGCCCGAATCACGCGGCTGACTCTCGGCTGACGATGCTCGGTCCGGCGCCACCGGGCCCGGCGACGTCGACCGCCCGCTTCGGCTACCTAGAGGTAGCAAACCCGTCGCGGACGGCGAAAATGTTCGTGTTCATAGTTGAGACACCTAGGCGAGTTGCGTGGCGAGCTAGCTCGCCGCCGCGGCGCTAGTGCGGCTGAGCGCGCCGGTCAGCCGCACCGCGACTGCCAGCGCGATCGCCATGAGGAGCAGTTCCGCACCGTCAACCAGGCCGGGCCGGAACGGCCCGGCATCTCCTCCCCCGTGCCCGACTACCCAGATCGTCGCGCCGGCCAGGAACGCCGCCGCTGCCAGGCACGCCGCCCGGGCTAGCCGGCTCTGGTAGCGGACCACGCCGATGGCCAGCGCGAGCCGTCTGACGGCCGTCGCGGCCGTGATCATCAGCATTATCCAGATGACCGGGCTCGCGGCCATCCAGGCAAGCTCGGCTACCGGAAACCGGATCAGCAGCTCCGGATGGACCCAGAAAGACGACACCGACAGGGTCGACGACCAGCAGAAAGCCGCAACGCCGCCAGGTACAAGGCTGTGGTCGGCCCCGGTACCACCCGTTCCCGGCCAGAAATTCTGAAAATGCCGCGCGCCCGCGACGAGCGCGGTCGCGCAGGCGACCGCGAGACCAGCTGGCCGGATCACCCGGCCGTCCCGCTGGCGGGCGGCGAGCAGGATTCGCCCGAGCAGGGGAACGACCGCTGCAAGGCCGATGATGGCGATACACGCGGCCGCGACGGTCATGAGCACGGTGGCGCCGGTGACTGACGGCGAGGAGGGCGAGACCCATTGCCACCCGGTGGCAAGCTGCGCCAGCATCGCGGCGCCGAACATCCCGAACGCGGCGAGCGCGCAGCCCAGCGTTGCCATCTGCACGGCCGGCGGCTGCGCTCGAGCGGTCATGCCGGTAAGGGCGACGCGAGCCAGCAGCCCGTGCGCTGCGACGTCGGCGCTGCGGCGCCAGTTCCGCGGCTGCTCAGCAAGGTCGGCCAGCAGCAGTTCGGCGAACTCCTCGCCGTACCTGGCGCGCCATGACGCCGGGTACCAGCGCAGCAGCCGGGCGGCCTGGCGTTCGGCCGTGCTTGCCGGTGGAGATGGGCTTCCCGGCGGATAGGGGCCTGCCGGC
>DATMMA010000265.1:0-13728 GCA_035570295.1 Streptosporangiaceae bacterium | reverse complement strand
TCGGCCCGGTCTCGACTAGCTTACCGAAGTACATCACACCGATCGTGTCGGCCATGTACCTGATGACCGACAAATCATGCGAGATGAACAAGTAGCTAAGCCCGTACTGCCGCTGCAGCTTGCGCATCAGGTTGAGGATCTGCGCCTGGACCGACACATCCAGTGCGGACACGGGTTCATCAGCCACAATCAGGGCAGGGCGCACGATCAGCGCCCTGGCTAGCGCTAGCCGTTGCCGCTGGCCGCCGGAAAACTCGCGCGGATAGCGGTTGGCGGCCTCAGGCGGCAGGCCTACCTCGTCCAGGATGCGCAGCACCTGGCGGCGGTAGCCGCGGCGGCGCACAGTCTTCTGGATGGCGAGCGGCTCGCTCAGGATCGAACGCACCCGCATCCGCGGATCCAGCGAGGCGAACGAGTCCTGGAACATCAGCTGGATGCCTGACCGGTTCTGCCGCAGCTGTCGGGCAGGCATCGCGGCCAGGTCGGCCCCGCCGAAGGCGATGGAACCCGCATCTGGCCTCTCCAGGCCGACCAACAGCCTGGCAATGCTCGTCTTGCCGCTGCCAGACTCCCCTACCAGTCCGAACGTCTGACCAGCCAGCAACTCAAAACTCACGCCGGCCACCGCGCTTACCGCCCCCGACCGGCGGCCCAGCACCCCGCTAGTGACCGGGTAGTCCTTGACCAGCCCCGAAACCTGGAGCAGTGGCTCTGGCCCGGCAGCTGGGTCCCATGGCGGAGCCGACCGCCGTTCCGCTTGGCGAGCCGGACCGGCAGCCCAGGCGCTGACCACTCCAGCAGCGCCAGCCACACCAGCCGCGCCTGCCCCGCCAGCGGAGCCAACCGGGAAGAAGCAGGCGTACGTGTGGCCGGGGTGGTCCCCGTCTAGAGCGGGCTCGTGGCTGGCGCACCAGTCTCGCGCATACCGGCACCGGGGCGCGAAGCTGCAGCCGGGCGACTGAAAGGCCAGATCCGGCGGACGGCCCGGAATGCTGTACAGGCCGCCGCGGCCCGTGCTCGCCTTGGCTGGACCGGCCATCTCCGGCAACGCCTCGAACAGCGCCTCGGTGTAGGGATGCCTGGGTCCGGCGAAGACCTCGCCTGTAGCCGCCTGCTCGATGATCCGGCCGCCGTACATGATCGCGACCCGTTCGGTCCGTCCCGCGATCACGCCGAGGTCATGGGTGACCAGGATGACCGCCATGCCGAGTTGCGCGCGCAGGTCGCCGATGAGCTCAAGGATGTCGCGCTGGGTTGTCACGTCCAGCGCTGTCGTTGGCTCGTCCGCGATCAGCAGCCGCGGCTCGCAAGCGAGCGCGGCGGCGATCATGGCACGCTGCCGCATCCCGCCGGACAGCTGGTGCGGGTATTCACCGGCCACTCGCTCCGGTTCGGCTATCCGGACCAGGTTCAACATCTCGACGGCACGCGCGGCCGCCGCTCTCCGGTTCGCGCCTTTGTGCACGACGAGCGACTCGGTGATCTGCCGGCCGATCGACATCGTCGGGTCCAGGCAGCTTGACGGGTCCTGAAACACCATCCCGACGTCGCTGCCCCTGATGGTTTGCATGTCCCGCTCAGCGAGCCCGGTCAGCTCTGTCCCGGCCAGCACGACCGATCCGGCTGTGATGGCGCCGCCGGCCGGCAGGAGGCGCATGACAGAGCGAGCCGTCATCGTCTTCCCGCAGCCTGACTCCCCTACCAGGCCCAGGCATTCTCCGGCAGCGACCGTCAAGCTGACGCCGTCGACAGCCCTGACTGTCGTCCCGTTGCGGCGGATCTCGGTATGCAGGTCGGTGATCTGCAGCACCGGGCCTGGCTGCTGCTCGATCATGGCATTTCCAGGTCATCTGCTGGCCGGACCGCGTCAACGGCGGCCGCTGGCGCGCCGTCGTCGCCGGCTGCGGAGAACGCATCCCGCAGGCCATCGCCAAGCATGGCAAAGGCGAGCACGACGAGGGTGATCGCGACCCCCGGCGCCAGGATCTCCCACCAGTATCCGCTCGAGATGGTCTGCGTCGCGGCGGCGATCATGTCACCCCAGTCGACGTTCGGGAACTGCACTCCCAGCCCGAGCCAGCTCAGCGTGGCCAGGATGAGGATCGCGTTGGCGATCTGGAACGTCACGTTTACCACGATCGTGCCGACGGCGTTCGGCGCGATGTGGCGCAGGATGATGCGCAAACCGCCGCCACCCATGACGACCGCCGCCTGGACGTATTCACGCATCCGCAGCGTCAGCGCCTCCGCGCGGACCAGGCGGGCCGTGCTCAGCCACGAGGTTGCAGCGATGACAACAACCAGTATCCCGGTCGACGGCTGGTAGATGGACATCAGCAACAGCAGCAGGACCACCGCCGGGATGGCGATGGCAGCGTCCACGACGCGCATCATGACCGCGTCAGCGACACCGCCGAAATAGCCCGCCACCGCGCCCCACAGCGATCCGAGCAGGGCGGCCAGCACTCCGGCGATCGCCGCGAGTTCGAGCGAGACCTGCCCGCCCGTCATCAGGCGGCCGATCTCGTCCTGACCGTCGCCGTCGGTGCCGAGCGGATGACCCGACCGCGGCCCGAAGTTGGCTTGCGACAGGAAGACATGCGTCTGGTCAGTGTGGTACACCAGCGGGCCGAGGAAGCAGAATGCTGCCATTGCCAAGACGATGGCGGCCCCGGCAGTGGCCAGCGGGTAGGCCCGGCAGGCGGCAAGGCCGCGGCGTGTCCGGCTGGCTATGGCTGCCCGCTGTG
The DNA here is from genome assembly GCA_035570295.1 of Streptosporangiaceae bacterium. GTDB lineage: Bacteria > Actinomycetota > Actinomycetes > Streptosporangiales > Streptosporangiaceae > JAJYUU01. Next base: position 10,981 of record DATMMA010000265.1, on the reverse strand, counting down.
CGGCCGCCCCGGGAGGGCTAGCGGCCGGGCCCGCGTGCCTGCCGCGGCTACCGCGGACGGGCGCGGCGGCCGGCTCCGCCGACCCCGCACCGGCGAGCGAAACGCCGAGCGCGCCGGGTACCCGTTGCAGCGGCCGGCGGTCGTCAGGAGCTGCCTGGTTCGCCGTCATGGCCGCGAGGTCCTGACCCGCGGGTCGAGCAACCCATAACCGATGTCGGCCAGCAGCGAGCCGACCGCTGCTGCCACGCCGATGACGAGCGTGAAGCCGAGCGTCACCGGGAAGTCATGGTTGACGGCGGCCTGCCAGATCTGCCAGCCCATGCCCTGGATGTTAAACAGGATCTCCACGACCAGCGCGCCGCCGACGATCTGCGGGAAGCTGAGACCGAGGAGTGTCACGACCGGAACCAGGGAGTTCCGCAGCACGTGGTTCACGACCACCCGTCGCTCTCCGCCACCGCGTGCTCGCGCCGCCTCCACGTACTCCTGACCCAGGCTGTCCAGCGCCGATGATCGCATGTACCGGGCAAAGATCGCGATGGTGACCAGAGCGAGCGTGAGCACCGGCAGCGTCAGGTCGCGCGGGTCGGTGATAACTCCGCCGATGCCGGGGGCCTGCGGCCCCTCTGCCCCGAAGAAGTGCTTGTCAATCGCGAAGTAGAGGATCAGCACCGAGCCGAGCACGAACGGCGGCATGCCATAGAACAGGTAGGTCAGGCCCCGCAGCAGGTGGTCGACCGCGGAGTTCCGGCGCACCGCCTGGAGCAGCCCTACCGGGACCGCGATGACCAGCGCCAGCAGCGTCGAGACGCCGGCCAGCACCAGCGTCCGTGGCAAGCTCGTCGCCAGCAGCGCGCCGACGCTCTCGTTCAGTCTGAGCGAGCGACCAAGGTTGCCGCCGAGCACATCGCCAAGCCAGGTCAGGTACTGAGCCAGGAACTGCTGGTGCGCCGATCCGCTGCCGAGCACCCCCGCAGCCGCCCCGCCCGGGGCAAGCCGGAGCAGTCCGAACACGATCAGCGTCACCAGCAGGACGACGGCGACAGCCTGCAGGACGCGGCGGGCCAGGTACGCCGTCACGGGTCGGGCCCGCGAGGCCGGCTGCGGTTCACTTCAGGTAGTGCCAGTCTTCCGGGGTGATCGTGTCCGCGCTGTTCTGCGGGCCGATTTCCAGCCCTTTGACCGCCTCGATCAGTGTCGCCTGGTCGGGCTCGTACACCACGGGCAGCTGACTCGTCACATAGCTATCCCAGGTGTGCATCGCTTTATCGAACTCACCTGGTGTCGTGGCCTGCAGCGTGGCGTCAATCATCTGATTGTCCGTCGGATCGTTGTAGTTGCCAGCATTGTTCAGCGCGCCGCCCTGGAACAGGGTGTCCCCTGTCGGCAGGTAGTCGGGCGCATAGGTCCAGGAACCCCAGAGAGCCAGCTGCCACTTGCACATACATTTCGGGTACCCAGGGGCGCCGAAAACGTTGCCGACGACTGCGTCGAACGTCTCTTGAACGGGAGTGAGCTTGATGCCTGCCAGCGACGCGTTCGAAGCTAGCTCTCGGGCCCCTGACTGCATCCAGTCGATCCCGGAGGCGTACATCATCGTGAACTTCAGCGGCGTTCCGGCCGGGATGTGCGCACCGCACTCTCCGGCGCCGGTGCCCGCATGGACACACGTGTCGAGTCCGTTCGGCCGTACTTTCCAGCCATGCTGACTCAGCTTGTTCTCGGCCGCTTTGATGTTCAGGCTCCACGGGTCGCCGCTTGATTTCACCTGCTGTGACAAGTACGTGGTCGGCGGGTACAGAGCGATCGGGCCGACGGTCGGCTTCCCGTAGCCGTGCAGCGGCCCGTTGATCACGCCCTCCTGATCCACCAGATACTGAAATGCCTGCCGGAAGTACAGCTGATCGAAGATCGCCCCCTGTCCCGTGGTGTTTTTGAAGTTGTACGGCATGTAACTGAGCTGCCAGATGTACTGGGCGCTGAGCTGGTAATTCGCCAGCGTTGACGGGTTGGCCCCGACCAGTGCCCCGGCGGCCGGGGCGGGGGCATCCACCGTGGGCAGATAGCCGACATCGATTGTCTGACCGGCGGTCGGGTCCTGCAGCACGTTGTATTCAGCCTGCTCAGAGGTGTACGGCAGTTCGGTGAACGTCGTGATGTGGCCGGGAGTCACCGCGCCGGCGTACTGCTTGTTAAAGGTCATGACGACCTTGCCCTGACTGTCAATGCTCTGCAGCTTCCAGGGGCCGTCGACGATGCTCCACAGCGGCGAGGAGGCAACCGCCGACGCGCCGCCCTTCAATGCCTGCGCAGCCAAGTAGTCGTAGACCGCCACGCATGCCTTTGCGGAAGCCGAAATCGGCGCGTAGGGCGGCTGCGGGCTAGTCTCGATCGACGAGAATCTCGCCTTCGCGCAGCCGCCCGAGCCCGGCGCGCCGGTGCGGGAGGAAACGTCCCACGCCATCGGCATCGGCGTGATCTGGCTGAGCTCGTTGTTGGTGAACCAGGACTGCGAAAACGTCGGTGTGGTGATGTCCATCGTCACCACGTACTTACTAGCCGCGCGAACGTTGGTGACGTCAGCGGGCAGGCCTTTCGGGCTGTAAAAGGCGTAGTTCTGAGCCGCGGCATTCATCATGTTCATCCAGAACACGACGTCCCTGGCGTCCACCGGCTCGCCGTTCGACCACTTGTAGTTCTGCTTGAGCCTGATGGTGACTCTATGGCCGCGGTAGACCGGCGGCTCGGCGAGGCTGAGCTTGGTGTTGAGGTACGGGTTAACGCCGGTGCCGAACCAGTACAACGGCCGGTACATCAGGTACTGGAAGAAGTCGACGTTCGCAACGGTGTCGTAGCTAAGATTTGCCCCGGTAAAGAAGGGGAACGGGTAGTTCGCGTGGTTCCCCGGCTGCATCGCATAGGTGACGGTGTTACCGCCGCCGCTCGCGCCCGGCGCCGCGCCGGAGGACGAACCTGAGGCGGGTCCGCAAGCCGCCAGCAGCAGGGCGAGGCCCACTGCGGCGCAGCACGCCGCTACGGCGCCGCCGCGGCGGTGTCCGCCGCTTCGCATCCGGGCTCGGCGCCTGGCCGCTAGTCCTGCTCGCATCTGGAATCCGCCGTCCCTCTCGTACCTGGAACCGGGGCCGCCGCACGGCAACCCGCCACGAGTCCCGCAGTTACGTCTTAGGTGTTCAAATACTAGTTGTGACTTATGTACCAGACGCGCCACTCCAGGCCGTGCCGAGCACCTGGCCGGGAAGGCAAGCCCACCAGAGGCTGGCTGGGGCAGAAGCCAGCGCACGGGCGCGGTCGAGTGGCGGCAGGCATGCGTCGGTAGGACGCTACCGGACTAATGCGCCTTTCGCCCGAAAGACTGCCGGAACGATCCCAGTTCTTGACCGGCGATTCCGGCGAACCACCTCGGACGCCAAGAATCGGGCAGTGAGCATGGCGAGGCAGGGCGTACCTGCTCCGGAAATCTGACAAGCTAGAACAGTGACCCCCCAGAGCCGACGCCGAGACTCAGCAGGCGACAGGGGACATCAGGGCGCGGCCGGCGGCCGCCGGGCTCGCGTTGCCGGGCTGGCCGGGCCGCCACCGAATGCCCTCTTCGCCGAGATGCTGCGCGCCGCCCGCGAGCTGCTGGCCGTACGCAGCCCGCTGGACGCAGAGCTGATGGTGAGCGAACTGCTCGGGACCTGGTGGGGACAGCAGGGCAGCCGCGGCGCGCGTAACGCGCGGCGCCGGGCCGAGATCGAGGAACTTGTCGGCGAGGGCCTGGTCGGGTACGCCGCTGAGCAGGGCAGCCCGGCCGCGCTGGCGCTGCTATCCGGGATCGCTTGCCTCGGCACCTCCCGCCAGGCGGTTCAGGCGGAGCGAGCCGCGCTCAGGCTGATGGACCAGGGAGTGGCCCGTCCGGCCTGGGCCGAGCACGTCGGCGCAGTCGAGGCCGCCGAGTGCTACGTCAACTCCGACCTCTTCGGCGACCGCGACGAGGTCGTCTGCGTCTTCAGCTATGCGGGCCAGGAGCAGCATGCACTGGTCGTCGTCGTCGACTACAACGCGGGCGGCCTGGCCAGGGACGGCTGGGTGACATCCCAAGTCGGCAAGCTGCTTGACTACTGCCGGGACGCCGAAGGCACCGGCCAGTCCTTCAGTCAGGTCGACCCGCCACTAGCCCGCAAGATCCTTGCGGCCGCGCTCGCCGTGACCGAGAACGCGACTGATCCCCCGGTCAGTGCGTCGTTCCCCTCCTACCATGCCTTCATCCGGGCCAGGGTCCGCACGCTGCCGCCGGTACTGCCGGCCGGAACGGCCAGCCTCGATTCCGCGCCAGCCGCCCCGGCGATCACCGCGGCGGCCCGCCGGGCAGTCTGGCTCAAAGACCGGCGAGCAATGCTGGTCGCCGAGTTCCTGGCATCTGACGAAGCGGAAGACCTGTCCGACCGGCAGGCAGCCAGCAGGTGCGCGGACCACATCGTGGAATACGGCTGCGATCGCGATTTCGGCCGTCCACTGCGGATCAGCCCGGCAAAGGCCGAAACCTTCTTGCTGGACTGGCTGCCTCGCAAGGTCGTGCTGTCGCGTGCCGACCAGGAGGCGATGCCGCATGTGCTGCTCGCCTGGGCCCGCTGGGCCGGCCCGAAGTCCGGCCTGGACGCCAGCTCCGTAGCCGCCACGCTGGACGCAGTGTTCGACGCGATGCGCACGTTCCCGACGGCATACCGCGATCCCGCCTCGTTCGGTCTTGACGCGGACATGATTTCCCGGCTACTGCCCGACGGCGACCTTGAGGCGCTGGCCCGCCGACTTTTCGCCTTCCCGCTGCTGCGCGGCACCTACCGCGGCGTCAACCTGTCGACGCTGAGCCCGGCGATCCACGCGGACCGGCGCACCTTGCTCGCAGCCGATCATGACGACGCGATAGGCCAGCACGCCGACGCGTCCTACCGGGTCAGCGCCGAACACCTGGACAGGCACATCTCGCTGGTCGACCGGCTATGGCGAGGCGATCCGCCTGAGTTGTGGGAAGCGGCCCAGCGCCTGCTCGACCTCGGCGAGGACCGGCACGAGGTGCTGCACCTGCTGATCGAGACGGTCCAGTCAGCCGGGCCGCGTGACGCCGACATCGCGGCGGCGCTGGCCAGCCTGCCGCCCGAGCCGCCAGAGGAGCCCGGCTAGCGGTGGCACCCGCGGCTGACAGCGGCGTCCCGGTGAGCGGTCTGCCCCCGGTCATCGACCTCAACGCAGATCTCGCCGAGAGTTTCGGCAACTGGCGGCTCGGCGATGACGATGCACTGCTGACGATCGTGACCAGCGCTAACGTCGCTTGCGGATTCCACGCCGGGGACCCGCTCACGATCCGGCGGGCGTGCGCGACCGCGGTAGCCCGCGGCGTCGCGATCGGCGCTCAGGTGTCCTACCGCGACCTGGCCGGCTTCGGCCGCCGGGAAATGTCGGTGCCGCCGGACGAACTTGCCGCCGAAATCCTCTACCAGCTGGCCGCGGTGGACGGGATAGCCAGGGCGGAAGGCGGCCGGGTGAGCTACGTCAAGCCGCACGGCGCGCTGTATAACCGCGCCGCCCGCGACCCCGAGCAGGCCGCTGCCATCGCGGTGGCGGTATGCGCGTACGGCCCGCGACTGCCGGTGCTCACGCTGCCGGGTTCAGCCCTGGAGACGGCAGTGACTGACCTCATGATGCCTGCGGTGACCGAGGCTTTCGCCGACCGCGCCTACCGCGACGACGGCTCGCTGGTGCCGCGAAGCGAGCCCGGCGCGGTGCTCACCGATCCGGAGATCGTCGCGGCCCGGGCCGTCGCCATGGTCGTAGATGGCACCGTGCCGACTGTATCCGGTGCAGCGCTGGAAATCAGCCCGCGCTCGATCTGCGTGCACGGCGACACGCCCGGCGCCGTCGCCCTGGCCAGCGCTGTTCGCAGCGCGCTGGAGCGGGCTGGCGTGACGCTCGCGCCGTTTGCGTGATCACGATCAAGAGCGCCGGCGATGCGGCGCTCCTGTTCGAGACGAGCCAGCTGGTTCACCCTGGCCACCAGGGCGGGAACGAGGCCGCCTGGATCGCCGCCGCCATCCGCGCCGCGGACGTGCCGGGAGTGGTCGACGTGGTGCCGGGTGCATTGACCGTGCTGGTCACCTTCCGGCCGGGCATAGTGCAGCCGTACGGCACGGCCGAGGGCGAGCGTGCCAATACCGAGCTGGTCAGGCGGCTGTTGCGGCGGCACAGCGAGGCCAGCGCGATGCCGGCCAGCCTGGCCGAGGACCCGGTCGTGATCGACACCGTTTACGACGGCGCCGACCTCGCCGACGTGGCCGCGCTGACCGGGCTGACAGTTGCCGACGTCATTGCCCTGCATGAAGCGGCCGAGTACCAGGTTGGCTGGCTGGGCTTCTCGCCTGGCTTCGGCTATCTCACCGGCCTCGACCCCCGGCTTGCCGTGCCGCGGCTGGACAGCCCGCGCCAGTCGGTACCCGCGGGCTCGGTCGCGATCGCGGGCGGCCTGTCGGGCGTCTACCCGGCCGCATCCCCCGGCGGCTGGCGGCTGATCGGCCGGACTGCCGCGGTCTTGTGGGATCCGGACCGTGATCCGCCAGCCCTGTTCACGGCCGGCCGGCGGGTGCGCTTTCGCGCAGTCGCCCGACTGCCGGCCGCGCTGCCGCGACCGGATTCGGTATCCGCACATCGGGACAAAACCCCCGCTGATTCGCACCGAAACCATGAGAGGTCGCTGGCTCGCCGCGTCGAGGTGGTACGGCCAGGACCGCTGACCACGATCCAGGATCTCGGCCGCGCGGGCCTGGCGCACCTCGGCGTTCCGGCGAGCGGTGCCGCGGACGCAGGCAGCCTCCGGCTCGCTAATGAGCTGGTCGGCAACGACGAAGACGCCGCCTGCCTGGAAGTCACGCTCGGTCGGCTCGAGCTGCACGTCAGCTTCGACGCCGTCGTGGCGGTGGCCGGTGCTCCGGCACCAGTGCGCCTAATCCCGGCCGTCGGCGGCGAGCGTGACCTGGCCGGTCCGGAGAGTGCCCGCGGCCAAACCGGCGACCGCGACCAGGCTAACCACCGCGACCCGGGTAGCGATCAGAGTCGCACGGCAGGGCCCGGACCGGCCCATGAAACCGCATTCGCGGTGCTTGCCGGGACGGTGCTGCGGCTTGGCGCGCCGGCTACCGGGCTACGCAGCTACCTCGCGATCGGCGGCGGCATTGAGGTGCCGCCAGTGCTCGGCAGCCGTTCTGCCGACCTTCTCTCCGGCCTTGGCCCCCCGCCGCTGCGGCCCGGCGATCTGCTGCCAGTGGGACGAGCCCGTTCCCGGCTGGTAAGCGGCGAAGCACGACGACCGCCAACGGCCGGGCCCGCTGCTGCCACGCAGCGGCCCGGAGCTCAGGCGCCGACCGCCACCGTGCTGCGCGTGGTCCGCGGCCCGCGGGACGACTGGTTCACCGAAGACGCGATGATCACACTGGCCGGGGAGATCTATCGCGTCAGCGCTGCCAGCAACCGCAGCGGGCTGCGGCTCGCGGGACCGCCGCTGCTCCGGTCGCGCCGCGACGAGCTGCCGAGCGAGGGAGTGGCGGCCGGCTCGCTGCAGGTCAGCCATGACGGGCAGCCGATCCTGCTGCTGGCCGACCGCCCGACGACCGGGGGGTACCCGGTCATCGGCGTGGTCGTGTCGGCCGATCTCGCCGCGGCGGCGCAACTGCGGCCGGGTCAGCCCGTCCGTTTCAGGCTTGCCGGTCGGTATGCCACGACAATGTAGCGAATTGCCGGGCCCCGCTGCCCGGTTTGCGAGCTTTGTTCCCGTCAAGCCGCTACGAGGTCGCCGCGCCGCGGTCCTGCGAAGTCCGTGAGCTGGTCAGCCGGCCAGCTCGCGGTAGGCGGTAAGCAGGTCGGGCGCCAGCACAGTGGTCAGGTCTGTCGTGGTGGCCTGGTCACCTCGCAGCGAGACCCGCAGGTCGCGGGAGGCGCAGGCGCGCTCGAAGAGCGAGCGGGCGAACCTGCCGTTCCCCAGCACGTCGATCCGCCCGTTCTCGACCGCTTGCACGAAGATCGAATGCAGCACTGGCAGCGCGTCAGCGTCGAACGCGTCGCCTGCGTTCGCAGCGATGACCCGGGCGATCTCGCTGAGTTCGGCAGCGGTGTAGCTGGGGAAGGTGATCCTCGTGCTGAACCGGGACGCCAGGCCGGGATTGCTTCGCAGCAGCCGGTCCATGTCTTCGGTGTAGCCGGCCAGCACGATGACGAGACGTTCCCGGTCGTCTTCGGCGCGCTTGAGCAGGGTGGCGACCGCCTCGGCGCCGAACGCGTCGCCGCCAGAGTAGGCCCCGTTGTGCAGCGCATAGGCCTCGTCGATGAACAGCACGCCGCCCATCGCCGAGTCGATCAGCTTCGACGTCTTGATCGCGGTCGAACCGAGATGCTCGCCGACCAGGTCGCCCCGGTGAGCCTCGATCACCTCCGGCCGCACGAGCAGGCCGAGCGCAGCGAAGATGCGGCCGAGGATGCGGGCCACCGTGGTCTTCCCGGTACCGGGCGGGCCGGTGAAGACAAAGTGCCGTGAGGGTGGCTGGCTGGCCAGCCCTTGCCGGTCCCGGAGCCTGGCCACTTGCAGCTGCGCGACGATCTCGTGAACCTGGCGCTTAACCGGTTCGAGCCCGACGAGCGCGTCCAGCTCGCCTAGCGCGTCATCAACTGTCGGCGTGTCGCTGTAGCCGCGGAATCTCGTGGTCAGCTCCGCGTAGGCGAGCTGCAGGTCCTTACCGCGTAGCGTCACCAGCTCGGTCGGCGTCGGGTCGGCTGGCCCGCCCATCACTCGCACGTCCCGCTGCTGGCCCGCCCTGGATAGCAGGCTACGTACGAACCGGCCGTTTCCCAGCTCGTCCGCGAGGCGGCGGCGGCCGACTTCATCGAAGATCGCGCGTAGCACGGGACGGGCATCGGGGTCGAGCAGCTCGCTCTTGGCCGCAAGCGCGTGCTCGGTCAGTGCCATCAGTTCGGCTGGTGAGTAGGTCGGGAACTTGACCCGGATCCCGAACCGCGAATTGAGCCCTGGATTGGCGGACAGGAAAGTCTCCATCTGCCGCTCATAGCCGGCCAGGATGATGATGAGGTGCTCCCGGTCGTCTTCGGCCCGCTTGAGCAGCGCCTGGACGGCTTCGTTGCCGAACCGGTCACCCTGCCCGTCGGCCTCGTTCACCAGGCTGTAGGCCTCGTCGATGAACAGGACGCCGCCGAGCGCTGAGTCGATCAGCTGGTTCGTTTTGATCGCCGTCGCGCCGAGGTACTCGCCGACCAGGTCGGCACGCTGCGCCTCGACGACAGCAGGCGAGTCCAGCAGGCCGAACGCGTAGAAGATCTTGGCGACGATTCGCGCGACCGCGGTCTTGCCGGTGCCGGGCGGACCGAGGAACACGAAGTGCTGCATCGGCTTCTCAGCGCCGTGGCCTGCGATCGCACGGCGGCGGGCGGCCTCCACCGAAGCGGTGATCGAGCGGATCTGGTCCTTGACGGCGGTCAGGCCGACCATCGCCGTGAGCTCGGCCATTGCCTCGTCGACGGTGATGTGCGGCCACTGCGTTGCCTCTTGCTGCGCCGCGCGCCCCTGCTGGCCCCGATCGAGGTTGCGCACACCGCTAGCGGTTTGCGCAGCCTTGACGGCGCCTTGCGTGGCCGGCCGGACCATGCCTGCCTGGGCCGAACTCGCTGAGCCCGCTGCTCCAGCTGTCCCCGCCGGGCCCGCCATTCCTGGACCAGCGGCCAGTCCCGGACCTCCGCCCGCTCCGGCCCCCGCCGGCCTGGCGGAGGCAACCGCATGCGGCGCCAGCGCGGCACTGAATCCCGTCCTGCGGCCGTACTCCCGGCTATCTTGCATGGCTTTAGCGAGCCGCCAGCCGAGCACCACCAGTGCGATCAGCGAAGCGGTGGCAGGTCCCAGGAGCGCCTGGCTGCGCCAGATCCGGAGCGTGGTGATGATGACGCCGACCGGCAGCGACCACAGCAGAGCCCACGCGGTCGTGCGGCATGGCACTGACCACCGGCCTAGCACCCCGACGTGCGCGAGGATGGCGACCACCGGTGGCAGCAGCAGGAGCATGTAGCGCGGCTCATTCAGCCCGTGCGTACGAGCCGCGACCAGGGCGATCCCCCACAACGCCACCGATCCCGTGGCCAATGGGGATCGCTCGCCCCGCCAGAGCGCGTATGGCGCGTAGATCAGCCCGGCGAATAGCGCGATAGAGACAAGCGGAACGGCAAACAAACAAAGCGCGATGAAGATTGCGATGATGAGCAGGATCTTTACCGGCAATGGCGCTGCAGCGATGAACTGGCGAAGGCGAGTAAGCCAGCCCTGCACGGCCGTACGACCGGGCAGAGCGGGGTGCTGCTCTGGTGACCGCATCTCGCTCCCTCGCGCCAAGACTTGTATAGCGCATTTGGTCCCGAGATTCCCACTGAACGCACCGTGCATGACCTGCACAAACAGACGCCAATCTGGCTGAGCGCGATAAATGGCCAGTTAATGCCAGCAGCCTGCGACCGGGAGGCAACCGCGTTTTGGCTGGTAGCGCTACCGCTGTGGGGTCCGGGTCTGGCGAGGCCAGCCCATCGGACTGTCGCAGCCCCGTGCTAGAACGCTGGCATGGAGAAACTCAGCTTCCCCGACATGCTCGACCTGATCGAGGACCGCTCCAGGGCGCTGCGCTCCGCGGCTGCCGAGGCTGGGCTCGATGCGCAGGTTCCGGGCTGCCCGGACTGGAAGGTCGCAGACCTGCTCGCTCATGTAGGCGAGGTGCAGTTGTTCTGGACTGCTGCCGTCGGTGCCGGCGAGGCCGCCAGCCCGCCGGGCCCCGACCTCGTCGGCGACACTAACCCCCAAGGCGACCTGCTGGCCTGGTCAGCGGACGCCACGGACCGGCTGGTGATTGAGTTGCGCAACGCCGGACCCGACCGCATGTGCTGGACG